>DATHUE010000042.1:0-12949 GCA_035462545.1 Solirubrobacterales bacterium | reverse complement strand
CACTCCCGGCGTGCGCCGGTCTTCTTGCCCTAATCCCCCGAGGGAGCTGTGGATGTGGCCCCTGGGTGCCCCCTCTGGGGACACTCAGCAACTTTGCGGGAGCTCGTAACAGGGGCCAGCGAAATCGCAGCTCAAAGGATGCGTCCCCAGAGGGGGCACCCAGGGGCCGTACCGGCAACCCCTCGTCCCTAGGGCTGCTTGACCACCGGATGCTCGCCAGTAGGACTGGGGTCTCCCTCGGCCGGCTCCACGTGGAGCCGAGGAAGGATCTTGTCCAGCCAGCCCGGGAGCCACCAGGCGCGGGTGCCGAACAGCTGCATCAATGCCGGCACCAGGACCGAGCGGATGATCACGGCGTCGATGAAGACGGCCGCGGCCAGGCCGAGGCCGAAGAGTTTGATGATCCGGTCTTCGCCGAGCATGAAGGAGGCGAAGACGGTGACCATGATCGCCGCCGCCGCGGTGATCACGCGGCCGGTCAGCGCCAGCCCGCGGGTGACGGCCTCGGTCGCGTCCTTGCGGTGTTCCCACTCCTCGTGGATGCGGGACATCAGGAACACCTCGTAGTCCATCGAGAGCCCGAAGATGATCGCGAAGAGGAAGATCGGGAAGAAGGAGATGATCGGCCCGGTGTTGTCGACCCCGATCAGGCTCGCTCCCCAGCCCCACTGGAAGATGGCGACGATCAGGCCGAAGGCGGCGCCGATCGAGAGCAGGTTCATCGCGATCGCCTTCAGCGGCACCAGCACCGAGCGGAAGACCGCCATCAGCAGCAGTGCCGAGAGCAGGACGACGACGCCGATGAACAGCGGCAGCTTCTCGGCGATCGCGGTGCCGAAGTCCTCGAAGACGGCGTTGATGCCGCCGACGTGGAGCTGGGCGCCGGTGCGCTGCTCGATCGGCGGGATCACGTCGTCGCGGATCCGGTCCAGCAGCTCGGTGGTGTCGACGCTCTGCGGCGAGGTCGTCGGGTAGACCTGGAAGACGCCGGTGTTCTCGGCCGGGTTGAGCACGACCGGGGTCGTCGCGGCGACCCCTTCGGCCCCCTCCAGGGTGCGGCGCAACTCCACCAGACCGCTGTCTTCGCCCTTGGCGGGCAGTTCCGCCACCATCACGAAGGGTCCGTTGAAGCCGGGGCCGAAGCCTTCGGCGAGCAGGTCGTAGGCCTGGCGGGTGGTCTTGTCGGGCGGTTCGGTGCCGGCGTCGTTGGTGCCGAGCCGCAGCGAGAGGGTGGGGATGCAGAGGACCAGCAGCAGCCCGCCGGAGAGGATTGCGGCCGCCCAGGGTCGGCGCTGGATCTCGCGGCTCCAGCGGTACCAGCGGGTGTCCTCGGCCGTGGCCGGCTTGCCGCCACCGAGGCCGGGGATGCGGAGCCGGTTGACCCGCCGACCGACGATCGTCAGCAGCGCCGGTAACAGGGTGAGGGCGGCGATCATCGTGAACAGGACCGCCAGCGCCGCCGCCGCGGCGACCCCGTAGAGGAAGCTGAGGCCGAGCAGGAACATCCCCATCAGGGCGATGATCACCGTCACCCCCGCGAACAGGACCGCGCGACCGGCGGTGTCGATCGCCGCGATCGCCGCCTCGCGCGGCTCCATCCCCTCGTCGAGGCCGTTGCGGAACCGGGTGAGGATGAAGAGGGCGTAGTCGATCCCGACGCCGAGGCCGATCATCGCCGCCAGCACCGGGGCGAAGTCGGCCACGTCGAAGACGTGGGTGCTTACCGTGACCAGGCTGATCCCGACGCCGAGGGCGAACAGGGCGGTGACGATCGGCAGGCCCATCGCCACCACCGAGCCGAAGGTCAGCAGCAGGATGATCACCGCCGCCCCGAGGCCGACGAAGAAGGACGGGTCGCCTTCTTCCTGTTCGGCTTCCTGGACCGGGGTGCCGCCGAGCTCGACCTGCAGGCCGTCGCCGCGGGCTTCTTCGGCGACGGCGACCATCTCCCGCAGGCGCTCGGGGTCGATCAGGTTGCTGGTCGTGTCGAACTGGACCGTCGCGTAGGCGATCTCGCCGTCCTCGCTGATCCCGGCGGTGCCGTCCTCGGCGTAGGGACTCGCCACTTCGCTGACGTGGGGGAACCGTTCCAGCTCGGTGAAGAGCCGTTCCATCCGCCGCTCGACCGCCGGCTGCTCGACGCCGCCCTCGGCCTTGAAGACGACCTGCATCGTGTCTCCGGACTGCGCCGGGAACTTGGTTTCGAGCAGGTCGAACGCTTCCTTGGAGTCCGACGCGGGGAGTTTGAATTCTTCGGTGAAGTCCGAGCCGACCGAGCCGGACAGCATCCCGACCCCGATCAGGGCGACGATCCAGGCGAGGATCACGGTCTTGCGGTGCCCGGTGCACCAGGTGGCAAAGCGGCGCATGCGCGGGGCAAGCTAGCAACGGCCTGCGACGCCCGTGTGTACGAGCCGTCACAGACGGCGGCTAGATTCCCTGCCGATGCCCGATCCCTCCATCGCCCGCTTCCGCCGGGTCGTCAGCGCTGCCACCGCCTCGCTCGAGGCTCGTCGCCAGGAGGTCAACGACCTCAACGTCTTCCCTGTCGCCGACGGCGACACCGGCGACAACATGGCGATGACGATGCGGGCGGTGATGGAGGAGCTCGACCGGCTCGAGGGGCGCGAGGTGGACGAGGTCGGTCGCACGGAGCTGGTGCAGGCGCTGGCGCGGGCGGCGCTGATGGGGGCGCGCGGCAACTCCGGCGTGATCCTCAGCCAGATCGTCCGCGGCGCCGCCGAGGAGCTGGCCAGCCGGCCCGGAGAGCTGGTCGACCCGACGCTCGTGGCGGCCGCCTTCGCCCGCGCTGCCGACGCCGCCTACGAGTCGGTGCGGGAGCCGGCGGAGGGGACGATGCTGACCGTCTTCCGCGAGATGGCGCACTCGATCGCCCGCCAGCTCGCCCACCTCGAGGCCGAGAAGGCGCGGCTCGACCGCGGCGTCAGCGACGAGCAGCAGGACGCGGTCCTGGCCGAGGTGCTGGAACGGGCGATCGAAGACGGTGAGCGTGCCGTCGCCCGCACGCCTGAGCAGCTGGCGGTGCTGCGCGAGTCCGGCGTCGTCGACGCCGGCGGCCACGGTCTAGTCCTGATCCTCGCCGGGGTCGTGGCAGCGCGGCGCGGCGACGGCGCCGCGGCGCCGGAGGTGCCGCGGCAGGCGGCGGCCCGCCCGAGTCTGCCCCATCACGAGGACAGCCGCTACCGCTACTGCACCAACTTCATCGTCTCCGGCGCCGGCCTGGTCGGGCGCGACCACGTCGGGCCGCTGGAGGAGATCGGCGACTCGGTCCTCGTCGTCGGCGACGAGGCGACGCTCAAGGTCCACGTCCACACCGACGACCCCGAGGACGCGGTGGCGATCTTCGAGGCGACGGACGGGGTCGCCGCCGTGACCAACCTCGACGTCGCCGACATGCGCGAGCAGATCGCCGAACGCGCCGCCCGCCTCGAGGCCTCGCGGACGGGGGTGGTGGCGGTCGCCGCCGGTGCCGGGCTGGAGCGGCTGTTCGCCGAGCTCGGCGCCCACGTCGTCCCCGGCGGCGAGACCCTCAACCCCTCGACCTACGAGCTGCTGGCCGGCATCCACGAGGTGCCGGCGGCGGAAGTCCTCGTCCTGCCCAGCTCCTCCAACGTGATCATGGCCGCCGAGCGCGCCTGCGAGCTGTCCGAGAAGCCGGCGCGGGTGATCGCCGCCCGCTCCCAGCAGGCGAGTCTGCTGGCTCTGGTCGAGCACGACCCGGAGGGCTCGGCGGCGGGCAACGCCGAACGTCTCGAGGCGGTGGTGGAGGAGATCGCCACCGGCGGCGTCGCCCCGGCCGCCCGTGACGACGCCCAGGGTCGTTTCAAGCAGGGCGACGCGGTCGGCTTCGCCGACGGCGAGATCGTCGCCTGGGGCGGGGCGGGCTCGACCCTGGCCGAGACGATCCAGCAGCTGGCCGGGGGGGCGGAGATCGTCACCGTGATTGCCGGCGAGGGTGCCCCGATCCCGCTGGAGGAGATCGACACCCACGTTCCCGACGGGGTCGAGGTCGAGACCCACGAGGGAGGTCAGCCGAGCTGGTGGTGGCTGCTGGCAGCGCAGTAGTGCGATCGTTCGCCGGCGAGCGCGAGCTGGGCCGCGCCGAGTTGCTGAGCGCCCCAGTCCACTGGCCTCGCCCCAGCATCCTCCAGCAGGGTCTGGGTGCGATCAGGGGTGTCGGGGTGAAAACCGCCGAGGCGGCGGCGGAGGCGGGGATCCGCACGGTGGGCGATCTCCTCTTCCACATCCCGAGACGCCACCGCGACCTCCGGGTCAGGGAGCTGGGAGATCTCCAGCCGGGCGAGACCGCGACCGTCCTGGTCGAAGTCCAGGGCTCACAGCCCCGTCCCTTCCGCAGGGGCCGCCTGCGGATGGTCTCGGTGAAGGTCGGCGATGCGACTGGCCACGTGCGAGCCACCTGGTTCAACCAGCCTTGGGTGGCCGCGAAGCTCGTCCCCGGGGCCGAGCTGCTGCTGACGGGAAAATTCTCCGGCAAGGGGTTTGCCGTCCGAGAATGGGAGCCGGCGAGCGCCGACTCGTCGCTCGCGTCGGAGGATGAGGCAGGGCTGATGCCCGTCCACCCGGTGACCGAGAGCCTGCGGCCCCAGAGAGTGCGCGAGTGGGTCGAGCAGGTCGTGGGCTGGGCACCGAACGCGATCGAGGGGCTGCCGGCGGCGATCAGGGCCCGGCGCGGCCTTGCCGGCATCGGCGACGCCCTCCGGGCGGTTCAGCTGCCGAGGTCGATCGAGGACGTCGAGGGGGCTCGGGAGCGGCTTGGGTTCGAAGAGCTGTTCCTGCACCAGGCGCTGCTGGCCACCCGCAAGCGGACCCGCCGGACTGCGCGTCCCGCGCCGCGATTCGGCGAGCCCGGGGAGCTGGTCGGGCGCTGGCTCGAGTCGCTGCCGTTCGAGCCGACCGGGGATCAGCTCAAGGCGTTCGACGAGATCGAGGGCGATCTCGACCGCGGCGAGCCGATGCAGCGGCTGCTGATGGGCGAGGTCGGCTCCGGCAAGACGGTCGTCGCCGTCTACTCGATGCTGCGCGCCCTCGAAGCCGGCTGCCAGGCGGCGCTGATGGCACCGACCGAGACGCTGGCGGAGCAGCACGCGATCACCTTCGGCCGGCTGCTGGCGGAAGACGCGATCCCGTTCTCGCTGCTGACCGGATCGACCCCTGCCCCGGTCCGCAAACGAGCCCTGGACCAGCTGGCCAGCGGCGAGCTGGGGCTGATCCTGGGGACGCACGCCCTGATCGAGCCGACCGTGCGCTTCGCCCGGCTCGGCCTCGTCGTCGTCGACGAGCAACACCGCTTCGGCGTCAGCCAGCGACGGGCCCTGGACGAGAAGGGGGTGGACGGAATGGCGCCCCACGTCCTCCACATGACCGCGACGCCGATCCCGCGCACGCTCTCGCTGACTGCCTATGGCGACCTCGACACCACGGCCCTGCACGAGCTGCCGGCCGGCCGGCAGCCGGTCGAGACGCGGTTGGTCGCCGAGGAGCAGCGTGGCGAAGCCTTCGAGTTCCTGCGGCGGCGGCTGCGCGAGGGGCGTCAGGCGTTCGTCGTCTGCCCGCTGGTCACCGAGTCCGAGAAACTGCCGGGCAAGGCTGCCGAGGTCGAGGCCGGGCGGCTGCGCCGAGGGGAGCTGCGCGAGTTCCGCGTCGGCCTCCTGCACGGGCAGATGCACTCCGCCGAGAAGGCGGAGGCGATGCGCGCCTTTGCCGCCCACGAGACCGATGTGCTGGTCTCGACGACGGTGATCGAGGTTGGGATCGACGTCGGCAACGCGACGGTGATGATCATCGAGGGGGCCGAGCGCTTCGGCGTCTCCCAACTGCACCAGCTGCGCGGTCGGGTCGGCCGCGGCGCCCACCCGAGCCAGTGCCTGCTGTTCGCCGAAGAGGCGGGCGAGATGGCGCGGCAACGGCTGCAGGCGGTTGCCGGCGAGAGCGATGGCTTCAGGCTCGCCGAGATCGACCTCAGCCTGCGCGGCGCCGGCGAGATCCTCGGTACCCGCCAGTCGGGCCTGCCTCGCTTCGCGGTCGCCCGGCTCCCCGACGACAAGGCGATCCTGCTCACCGCCCACCGGGAGGTCCAGGCGCTGCTGAGCTTGCACGGCTCCCTCTCCGATCCCGCCCTCGGCCCGTTGCTCGACGCCGCCCGCCGTCGCTTCGGCACCGATGCCGCCGACCCGATCCCGCTCTAATTGGACCGATGCGGGTGATCGCCGGAGAGCTGGGGGGGAGGCAGTTGCTGGCGCCGCGGGGCTGGAAGGTGCGGCCGACCTCCGAGCGGGTGCGGGAGGCGATCTTCTCGGCGCTCGGCGAGCGGGTCGCCGGGGCCGAGGTGCTCGACCTCTACGCCGGCACCGGGGCGCTGTCGATCGAGGCGCTCTCGCGCGGCGCCGCCCGCGCCACCCTGGTCGACCAGGACACCCGGCCGGCGCTCGGCAACGTCGCCAACCTCGGATTGGCCGAGCGGGTGCTGCTGGTGCGCTCCGAGGTCGGCCGCTGGCTCGCCGCCGCCGAGGGGCGCTTCGACCTGATCTTCGTCGATGCCCCCTATAAACTCGCCGGCCCCGTGGCCCAGGAGCTCGACACCAACCTTCCCCGCCTGCTCGCCCCCGCTGGTCGCGTGGTCGTCGAGTCCGGCGCCCGCAGCCCGCTGCGGGTCGAGTCGCTGGCGCCGCTCCGGCAGCGCCGCTATGGCGCCGCCGACGTCCGCTTCTACGGCGAGGCGGACGGATGAGCGACGGAAACGGCACCGTCGTCTGTCCGGGCAGCTATGACCCGGTCACCAACGGCCACCTCGACATCATCGGCCGCACGGCGCGGGTCTTCGACCGGGTTGTCGTCGGCGTCGTCAACAACCCGGTGCGCAAGCAGAAGACCCTGTTCAGCGCCGAGGAGCGGCGCGACTTCATCCTCACGGCGACCGCGGAGCTGGCCAACGTCGAGGTGCAGATCTTCTCGACGCTGCTGGTCGAGTTCGCCCGCGACAACGACGCGAAGGCGATCGTCAAGGGCATGCGGGCGATCTCCGACTTCGAGTACGAGTTCGAGATGGCGCAGCTGAACCGCAAGCTCGACCCCGGGATCGAGAGCATCTACATGATCGCTTCGCCGCACTACAGCTTCCTTTCCTCCACCGGGGTGAAGGAGATGGCGACCTTCGGCGGCGACGTCTCAGACCTGGTTCCGGCCCCTGTGGCGGCGGCGCTGGCTGGCCGCCTGGACGACCGCTAGGCTTCCCGAACTGTCTCGTCCCCGGTGGGCGAGCGCTTGCAAAAACTCCCCCTGGCAACGGTTTGTCCACCAAAGTCCCCGCTTACACGTAGGCTTACGACCTGCAAATGGACGTCCTGGTCCTCATAGACAAGCTCGACGACGTTGTCCACAACGCCCGCCCGGTCCCTCTGACCGATCAGGTGCGTGTCGATCGCGAGGAGATTTACGACCTCCTCGATCAGATGCGCGCGACGATCCCGGAGGAGATCAAGCAGGCCCGCTGGATCGTCAAGGAGCGCCAAGAGATGCTGGCCGAGGCCAAACGCGAGGCGGAGCGGATCGTCCGCGAGGCCCGCGAGCAGCAGGCCCGGCTGATCTCCGACGAGGAGGTCACCAAGCAGGCCGAGCGCGCCGCCGACGAGATCGTCGAGGACGCCCGCACCCGTGAGCGCGAAATCCGCCTCGGCGCCGAGGACTACGCCGACGAGATCCTCAACCCGCACGAAGTCAACCTGCAGAAGTTCCTCGCCGCCGTGCAGCGCGGTCGCGACCGCCTCGCCGGCCGCGACGACGAACAGCCGGCCGCCGAGCTCGACGAGCAGCCGCAGGCGTAACGGCCAGTGCAGCCGGGGGCCTGGTGCCCCTGTTCGCTCGCACTTCGGCGCTGAAGAGCAGTCCTGCTGGCGCCTATAGCGCTGTTCGCCTCATGCTGACACGCGCTCAGGGGCACCAGGCCCCCGGCTGCAGAGCGCCGGTCGCCTCGGAGCTTTGCGATCTCGGAGGGGCCCCGGTGACGCAGATCACTCAACCGCACGGAGGGCCGGTAGCGCGGTGCCTGTTCACACGGGGGCGATTGAACGAGGCGGATTCGGACTGACGCCGGCGGGCCGGGGTGGCCCGGTGAACGTGTCAGCATGAGGCGAACAAGCCATCGAGGCGCTAGCTGCCACCTCCCCGGCGCCGAAGTGCGAGTGAACTGGGCTACCCCGGCCCGCCGGCGCTACTCCAACTTCAGCTCGTTCAACTTCGCCCACCTTGGGTCGGTTTCTCCACCGTGCTGGTGGTCGGCCGGGTCGGCGTCGTTGAGGGGCTCGCCGCAGACGGGGCAGAGGCCTTTGCAGTCGGGACGGCAGAGGAGCTGGGTGGGGAGGGCGAGGATCGCGGCGTCGTGGGCCCAGCGGCCGAGGTCGAGCTCCTCGTTGGCGATGTAGGGGCTGCGCAGCTCCTCGTCCTCGGTCAGAGGCGAGTCGACCTCGCGCGAGTCGACCTCGAAGTCGAGGGCGGCGGGCTCGAGGCAGCGCATGCACGGTCCCTCGATGTGCACGTCGAACCGGAGGCGGAAGGCGTAGCCGCTGGTCGGCCGGGAGATGTCGAGGCGCACACCCGGGGATTCGGGGACCGGCTCGTAGTCCTCGCCGCCCAGGTGCAGCGGCTCCAGCCGCACCGGCATGTCCAGCCGCGTCCCCTCGCCGGGGGACAGCGCCAGGCGCGAGAGGTCGAGGATCGTGGTCGGCGCTTCTGCCATGTCACTGCCTCCGCTGCGTCGGGACTTACGATGGACAGCTCAGGACGAGATTACGAGATGGGCCAATTCCACTGGAAACCGGAGACCTACCTGGAGCACATCCGCTCCGAGGTGCCGCGCTACGACGAGCTGCAGGAGCAGGCCGTGGCGGCGATCCCGTTCCCGCCTGAGCGGGTGCTGGAGCTCGGAATGGGTACCGGGGAGACGACCCGGCGCCTGATCGAGGCCTACCCCGATGCCTGGGTGATCGGCCTCGACTCCAGCCCCGACATGGTCTTCCGCGCTCGCGAGATGTACGACGACGTCCAGCTGGCCCGGATGGAGGACCCGCTCCCCGACGGCCCCTGGGACCTGGTGATCGCGGTCCTCTCGATCCACCACTTGGCCAGCGAGCAGAAGCAAGCCCTCTTCCGTCGCGTCCGCGACCACGCAAAAGCATTGGTGATCGGGGATGTGGTCAAAGCGGAGAACCAGGTGACGACGATCCACCCTGAGCGGGACTATCCGGACACCGCCGAGGATCTGGCCACTTGGAGCGGCGGGGAAGTCGTCTGGTCCGCTGACGACCTGGCGGTAGTCCGCGCGACGTACTGAGAGAGCCGGGTACCCCCTCCCAAAACGCGCGGCCGGGAGGCCGCGCTGGAGTGTTTTGGGAGGGGGTCCCCGGCTCTCCCGCACCTTGCGGCCCCTGACCGCTACCATGCTCCGTCCTTATGGCAGTCCCGAAGAAGAGACCCTCGAGTGCGCGACGCGACAAGCGGCGCGCTCAGCACAAGGCGGGCAAGGCGACGCTGAACAGTTGCCCGCGCTGCCATAGCCCGCGGATACCGCACCGGGTCTGTCCTACGTGCGGGACCTATGCGGGTCGTGAGGTGATCTCGCAGGAGATCGCCGAGGGCCCGGCCACCGCCGACTCCCAGTAGCGATGGGCGCTAAGCGCGGCGTCACCGTGGCCCTCGACGGCTACGGGGCCGAGCAGGGCTTCGAGGTGCTGGCCGAGGGCGCCCGCCGAGCCGCCGAGGACGGGATCGCGGTGCGGATCTTCGGCCCCGAGCGCCGCTTCGAGGACCTGGAGGGGGTCGACGGGATCGAGGTCGTCGATACGCACGAGTGGATCGGCAACGACGAGGACCCGGTGCCGGCGGTTCGGGCCAAGCCCGAGGCCTCGGTCGTGCTCGCCGCCCGCGACGTCGCCGAGGACGCCGCCGACGCGATGGTCAGCGCCGGCTCGACCGGGGCGACGATGGCAGCCGCCACCTTCGGCCTGCGCCGGCTGAAGGGGGTGCAGCGTCCCGCCCTGGCGGTGCAGCTGCCGCTGCCGGGCAAGGCGGTGCTGTTCCTCGACGTCGGCGCCAACGTCGAGGCCCGCGCTCAGCACCTGGTCCAGTTCGCCCACCTCGGCGCCGCCTTCAGCGAGGCGGTGCTCGAAGTCGAGAGCCCAAAGATCGGTCTGCTCTCGGTCGGCGAGGAGGCCGGCAAGGGGCGCGAGGAGGTGGTCGAAGCGCACGGGCTGCTCTCCGCTTCGACCCGGCTCGACTTCGTCGGCAACGTCGAGGGCCGCGACCTGCCGGCGGCGGTCGCCGACGTCGTCGTCACCGACGGCTTCACCGGCAACGTCGCCCTGAAGCTGATGGAGGGAACGGCGAAGACCGTCGCCTCGGCGGTCGGCGGTGCGGCCCGCTCCAATCCGATCTCGTTGGTCGGCGGCATCCTCATGCGGCCGGCGCTCGGGGGGCTGAAGCGCGAGCTGCATCCGGACACGACCGGCGGCGCGATCCTGCTCGGCCTGCGCGGCATCGCCGTCGTCGGCCACGGCAGCTCCGGCGCCGACGGGATCGCCAACGCGGTCCGGCTCGCCGCCCGCTGCGCCGAGAACGAAACGGTCGCCCGCACCGCGGCGCTGCTCGCCGAGGGCGGCGCCGGCCGTGGTGCCCTCGCAGCCACGGAGGGCGCGTGATAGGAAGGTGGGGATGAACCGCGAGCAAGTCCTCACCCTCGTCCGCGAGCACCTGGCCGAGGAGCTCGAAGTCGATATCGAGCGGATCACCGAGGCGACCCGTTTCAAGGAGGACCTCGACGCCGACTCGCTTGACCTCTACGAGCTGGTGATGGAGCTCGAGGACCGCTACGGCGTCAGCGTCTCCGAGGAGCAGGCGTCGCGGATCGAGACGGTCGGCGACGCGGTCGGCTTCGTGCTCGAGCACGCCCCGGCCTGAGGCGTGGCGGTCGAGCCGGAGTCCACGATCGCGGCCCTCTCGGCCCTGATCGACGAGCTGCCCGAGGACTTGCGCCGGCAAGCGCTCACCCACTCCTCCTGGACCGAGCGCCGGATCGACTCCTTCGAGCGCCTCGCCTTCCTCGGCGACAGCGTGCTCGGCCTCTCGATCGCCTCGGAGCTGGTCTCCCGCTTCGACGAGCTCGACGCGGGCGGTCTCACCAAGGTCCACAACCAGGCGGTCAGCGGCGTCTCCTGCGCGGCGGTGGGAGAGGCGCTCGGGGTGCCGGCGATGCTGAGCGCCAACGAGCCCGAAGACCTGACCGCGGCGATCCCGGCCAAGGTGCTGCTGGCCGGCGAGCGGCCGCTGCCGGAGGCGACGGAGGCACTGATCGGGGCTTGTTACCTGGCCTTCGGCTTCGAGCGGACGGCGACGGCGGTGGCCGAGGCCTTCGACGGGCGGATCGACCTCGCGGCGGAGACGCGGATCGACTTCAAGTCCGCCCTGCAGGAGCTGCTCGCGCGGCGCGGTGCCCGCGTAAGCTACGAGGTGACCGCCGCGACCGGCCCGCCGCACCGGCGCACTTTCGAGGTGGCGGCGTTCGTCGATTCCGAGCAGGTCGGCGAGGGTGCGGGCCGCAGCAAGAAGGCGGCCGAGCAGATCGCCGCCGAGCAGGCGCTGAACCGGCTCGGAGGGTGAGCGTGGACGGGGTCGCGTCCGAGCCGACCGCAAGCCTTGAGGGCGCTGAGGAGACCACTGCATGTATCTGAGAACGATCACGATGAAGGGATTCAAGTCCTTTCCCGAGCGGGTGAAGCTGGAGTTCTCCCCGGGCGTCAGCGTGATCGTCGGCCCCAACGGCTCCGGCAAGAGCAACATCACCGACGCCGTCCTCTGGGCGCTCGGCGAGCAGAGCCCGGGGGCGATTCGCGGCGCCTCGATGCAGGACGTGATCTCCGCCGGCGGCAAGGGGATCGGCCAGCGCCGTTCCGCCGAGGTCGAGGTGGTGATCGACAACGCCGACGGCCGCGCCGCCAGCGAGTTCTCCGAGATCGCGATCCAGCGCCGCCTCGACCGCTCCGGGGAGGGCGGCTACCGGCTCAACGGCGCCCGTTGCCGGCTGACCGACGTCGTCGAAGTCCTCTCCGACACCAACCTCGGCCGCGAGATGCACTCGGTGATCTCGCAGGGCCGGGTGGAGTCGATCATCCACTCGAAGCCGCGCGAGCGCCGCCTGCTGGTCGAGGAGGCGGCCGGCCTCGGCAAGCACCGCAAGCGCCGCCGCCGCGCCGAGCTGAAGCTGCGCAGCGCCCGCGACAACCTCGACCGCGCCCTCGACGTCGAGCGCGAGGCGCGGGCGCGGCTGCGGCCGCTGAAGCGCCAGGCCCAGGCGGCTGAGCTGGGAGCGCGGATCGAGCGCGAGGAACTGGGCCTGCGCGGACGCCTCGTCTCCGAGGAGCTGCGCTTCGGCGCCGACCGCGCCGCCGCGGCCGAGAAGGCGGCGGCGAAAGCGCGCGCCACCCGGACCGAGCTCGAGCAGCAGCTGGAGGCGGTCAGCAAGCGCCGCCGCGAGGCCGAGGAGCGCTTCGCCGCCCGCGACCGGGAGCGCACCCAGGCCTGGGGCCTGCTGACGAAGCTGCGCGGCGACCAGGAGAAGATCGCCGTCCGGGCCGCCAACCTCTCCAGCCGCGAGACCGAGCTGGAGGCCGGACTGGAGGCGCTGCGGGCCGAGCTGGGGCCGCTGACGCTCGACGTCGGCTCCGGCAGCGCCCCGGTCGAGCGGGCGCGCAAGCTGGGCGAGGAGCTGGGCGAGATCGACGCCGGCCTCGGGAGTGCGGTCGAGGGGCTGGCGAAGGCCCGCGACGAGAGCGCCGCGGAGTCCGCCCGCGAGGCGGCGCTCGGCGCCGTCCACGCCGGCGCCGAGCGGGCCGCGCGCCACGCCCGCCGGGCCGAGGGCCTG
>DATHUE010000041.1:0-2046 GCA_035462545.1 Solirubrobacterales bacterium | reverse complement strand
CCGCGAGCTCGGGGTGACCGAGCCGGTCACCTCGCCCACCTTCACGATCGGCCAGCGGTACAGCGGGGGCCGGATGCCGGTCTCCCACCTCGACCTCTACCGGCTGGCCAGCCTGGCGCCCGAGGAACCGGCCCTGCTCGACGACTACCTCGACCCGACCGGGGTCGCCTTCGTCGAGTGGCCGGCGGTGGCGGAGCCGAGTCTCGGGCCGGTGGCGCTGGCGGTGCGGATCGAGCACGCCGGCGCCGAGGCGCGCCGGATCGAGCTCGACTGGTAGCCGCAGCGACCGGAAGCCGCTCCTTCTGCGCTTCCGCTGTGTTCCGGGAACAGCTAACGCAGCTTGTAGCATCGGCTGCCCCACACGAACTTAGAGAGAAGGGAAGGACTCCCCATGAAGGGACTGAAGGCGCTGGTAGCGACGCTCGTCGCGGTTGGACTGCTGGCGGCGGCGGTGCCGGCCTCCTCCAGCGCGGCGGCCTACAAGCACTACGTCGGCTGCGGTCTCTCCGGAAAGGCCAAATCGGCCCACAAATGCCCCAAGGGCAGCAAGAAGGGCGCTTTCTTCAAAAGCTTCAAAGCCGATGTCTTCTACTCGATCTGCGTCAAGTTCCCGACCGGCAAAAGCCTCTGCGCGGAGAAGCAGGAAGCCAAACAGGGGACGCTCTACGTCAACAAGATCACCTCGACGATCCCCGGCAGGCACAAGGTGACCTGGTTCGTCGAAGGCAAACGGATCGGCGCCTTCTCCTTCGTCGTCGCCGAATAGCGGGTCGCCAACTGGCCGTCGTCGGCTTCGACACCGCGACCGTCGACACCGCCGCCTGCGCTTGGCGCGGCGGTGAGGTCCTGCACGAGTCGCTGCTCGGGCCCTCGCCCGAGGGGCGGCCGCTGCACTCCACCCGGCTCCTGGCCGAGGTCGAGTCGGCTGCGGCTGCGGCCGGTGGCTGGGGCGCGGTCGAGCTGGTCGCGGTCGGGCTCGGCCCCGGCTCATTCACCGGCCTGCGGATCGCCGTCGCCACCGCCCGCGGCCTCGGTGCCAGCCTCGGACTGCCGCTGACCGGCGTTTGCACGCTCGACGCGATCGGGCGGGGGATGGGGGAGGCCCAGGAGGCAGACGGCGGCGGCCGCGGGGACACCCGGCCGCGCCTGGCCGTTCTCGACGCCCGCCGCGGCGAGGTCTTCGCCGCCCTCTACGGGCCCGGTGGGGAGCGACGCTGGGAGCCGTTCGTCTGTCGCCCCGAGCAGCTGGGCGAGCGAGTGGCGGAGCTGGCTGAAGCCCCTTGGGCCGCCGGTTCGGGGGCGCTACGATTTCGGGCAGAGCTGGCCCGGCACGGCGTCGAGATACCCGATGACGCCGATCCTGTCCACCGGGTCGCGGCGCGGCAGATCTGCGCGCTCGCGGCGGCGGCCGAGGAGGCTGGGAACGACGGCCCGCTCGCCCCGATCTACCTGAGGGCTCCCGACGCGGAGCGATGGCTTGAGCGAGATTCTGTCCCAAGAGACGAGTGAGGTTCCAGCCGGCGGGATCGGGGTCCGCCGGCTCGCCTACAGCGATCTGCCGGCGGTGATCGCGGTCGAGCGCCGCTCCTTTCCCACGCCCTGGTCGCTGGCGATGTTCGTGCTCGAGCTCTCCAAGCCCTCGGGGATCTGCCTGGCGGCGAGCGCCGGCGAGGAGTTGCTGGGCTACGTGGTCTGCTCCCGCTACGACCAGGTCTGGCACCTGATGAACGTCGCCGTGGCGCCGGAGCGGCGCCGGGCGGGAGTCGCCCGCCGGCTGATCTCGCGCCTGCTCGAGGAGGCCGGGCCCGAGCTGCCGTTCACGCTCGAGGTGCGGGTCTCCAACGCCGCCGCGATCGCGATGTACGAGGGATTCGGCTTCCGCTCGGCCGGCATCCGTCCTCGCTATTACCACGACAACGGCGAGGACGCCCTGATCATGTGGCTGGACTGAGCTGGGGCGCTGAACGCCCGGCGCGGCCGGTCCGGCAGACTGCGGGGCACCGTGATCCTCGCGATCGAGACCTCCTGCGACGACACCTGCGCCGC
>DATHUE010000040.1:0-6458 GCA_035462545.1 Solirubrobacterales bacterium | reverse complement strand
GGAAGTAGGAGACGTCGAAGGCGCCGTGGTGGGTCGGGCCGTCGTCGCCGACGAGGCCGGCGCGGTCCATCGCGAAGGTGACGTCGAGGTCCTGCAGGCAGACGTCGTGGACGATCTGGTCGAAGGCGCGCTGGAGGAAGGTCGAGTAGATCGCGCAGACCGGCTTCGCGCCCTGCAGGGCGAGGCCGCTGGCCAGCAGCAGCGCGTTCTGCTCGGCGATGCCGACGTCGTAGTACTGCCCGGGCACCTCGTCGGCCAGCTCCTGCAGGCCGGTCCCCCCCGCCATCGCCGCGGTGATCCCGATCACCCGCTCGTCGCGGCGCGCCTCGGCGACCATCGCCTCGGCGAAGACCTGCGTGTACTGGGGCGGCGCGCTCGGCGGCGGCGGCTGCTCGAGCCGCTCGATCCCCTCAGGGGAGTCGGTTTCGGTCACCGGCACCGGCTTCGGCTTCGCCGCCGGCTTGCCGTCGACGATCGAGTTCGGCTTCGCCGCGTGCCATTGCTCCATCGACTCGAGGCCGCCCTCTTCGGCCGGGGCGAAGCCCTTGCCCTTGACGGTGTGGATGTGGACCACGACCGGTCGCTCGGCCTCGAAGGCCTCGCGGAAGGCCTCGCGCAGGGCGCCGACGTCGTGGCCGTCGATCACCCCGATGTAGGCGAGGTCGAGCTCCTCGAAGAACAGGCCCGGCGCCCAGTAGGCCTTGATCGCCGACTTGATCTCCGGCCCCAGCCGCTCGATCCGCCGCCCCAGCCCGAGCGGCAGCTTCGTCAGCCGGTCCTCGACCCCCTCGCGGGCGTGGTAGAGGCGCGGGTTGAGCCGGACCCGGTTGAAATAGCGCGAGAGGGCGCCGACGTTGGGCGAGATCGACATCCCGTTGTCGTTGAGGACGATCACGACCGGGGTCTGCAGGCCGCCCGCGGCGTGCAGCGCCTCGTAAGCGACGCCGCCGGTCAGGGCGCCGTCGCCGATCACCGCGGCGACCTTGCCGTCCTCGCCGAGGCCCTTGCGCATCGCCTCCTTGAGCCCGACGGCGTAGCCGATCGAGGTCGAGGCGTGGCCGGCGCCCATGATGTCGTGCTCGGACTCCTCGATCGAGCAGAACGGGGCGAGGCCCTCGTACTGGCGGATCGTCGGCAGTCCCTCGCGGCGCCCGGTCAGGACCTTGTGCGGGTAGGACTGGTGGCCGACGTCCCAGAGCACCTTGTCGCGGGGCGAGTCGAGCAGGCTGTGGAGGGCGACGGCGAGCTCGCAGGTCCCGAGGTTGGCGCCGAAGTGGCCGCCGATCTCGCCGATCGTGTCGATGATGTATGTGCGCATCTCCTGCGCCACCTGCTGCAGCTGCTCGTCGTCGAGATCGTGCAGGTCGGCGGGGCCGTCGATGCCATCCAGCAGCCGTTCCTCCGGCGCCTTCTTCTCTTCGCTCATTCGTTCCTCATGAAGATGTAGTCGGCGACCCGTCTCAGGTCGCCGGTCTCGCCGGCCGCTTCGGCCAGCGCCTGAGTGGCTTTTGCGTGGGACTCGGCCGCGAGCTCGCGCGCCCGCTCGAGGCCGAAGAGGCTGACGTAGGTGAGTTTGCCATGTCGCTCGTCGCTTCCGTGTGGCTTGCCGAGGCGCTCGTCGCTCTCGGTGACGTCGAGGATGTCGTCGACGATCTGGAACAGGACGCCCAGCTCGTCGGCGAAACGGCGGTAGGGGATTGTCTCAGGTTCTCCCAGTCCTTCCAAGGTGAGGACGACGCCGACGCTGGCGGCGATCAGCCGCCCGGTCTTCAGCGCGTGCAGGCCGCGCAGCCCCTCGGCGTCGCTCTCGCGGCCGGCCATGTCGACGTATTGGCCGCCGACCATGCCGTCGACCCCGGTCGCGGCCGAGAGCTCGCGCAGGGCTTCGAGCACCCGCACCGACTCCCCCGGTTGCTCGCAGAACAGCCGCATCGCCTCGGCGAAGAGGCCGTCGCCGGCGAGGATCGCGACGTCCTCGCCGTACTTGACGTGCGAGGTCGGCTGACCGCGGCGGAGGTCGTCGTCGTCCATCGCCGGCAGGTCGTCGTGGATCAGCGAGTAGGTGTGGATCAGCTCGATCGCGCAGGCGAGCGGCAGCAGCCGCTGCGGCTCGCCTGCGAGCGCCCGCGCCGTCGCCAGCGCCAGGACCGGCCGCACCCGCTTGCCGCCGGCCAGCAGGGAGTACCGCATTGCCTCGTCGAGCCCGGCGGTTGCCGGCGCGTGGGAGAAACGCAGCTCGGCCAGCGCGGCATCGACGAGGTCGCGCAGATCGTCGGGGTAGCCGGGGGTCAGCGCCGTTCCTCGCGGGCCTGGCGGTTGGCCTCCTCGACCGCCTCGGCCGAGAGGTCGGCGGCCTCGCCGGCGAGCTCGGCGGCGCGCTCGTCGGCGGTCTCCTCGCTCTCCAGCTCGACGGCGATCTGGCGCAGTCGCTCGGCGATCTGGCGCAGCCGCTCGCTCACTTCGCCGGCTCCCGCTCGCGGACGATCGCGCCGAGGATGCCGTTGATGAACTTCGGCGCGTCGGCGCCGCAGTACTCCTTGGCGATCTCCACCGCCTCGTCGATCGCCACCTCGTGGGGGGTCCCCTCCTCGATCTCGTAGAGCGCCACCCGCAGCACGTTGAGGTCGAGCGGCGCGATCCGGTCGACGGTCCACCCCTTGGCGTAGGCGGCGATCGTCTCGTCCAGCTCTTCGCGGTGCTCGTCGACCCCCTCGGCCAGCTCCCGGGTCAACGGCCGCGCCTCGGCGAGCAGGTCGGTCAGCGGGCGGCCGGTGACGTCGCGCTGGTAGGAGGCGAAGACGGCGTCGCGGCGTTGGTCGGATCGGCGCATCGACTCATTCTCGCGGTTTCGCCCGCCGGCCGGGCGCCTAGGCGCGCGAGACGTATTCGCCGGTGCGAGTGTCGACGCGGATGACCTCACCCTCGTCGATGAACAGCGGCACCTGGACGACGACGCCGGACTCCAAGGTCGCCGGCTTGTTGCCGCCGCCGGAAGCGGTGTCGCCCTTGAGGCCGGGGTCGGTCTGGGTCACCTTCATGTCGATCGCGCTCGGCACGGCGACGTCGCTCGGCTGCTCGTCGACGAACAGGACGTCGACCTCGGCGTTGGGCAGAACCCACTGCATCGAATCGCCGAGCACCTCGCGCGGGATCTCGATCTGGCTGTAGTCCTGGCTGTCCATGAAGACAGCGGCGTCGCCGGAGTCGTAGAGGTACTGCATCTTCCGCGACTCGGTCCGCACCGACCTGAACTTCTCGCCGGCCCGAAAGGTCTTGTCGATCACCGAGCCGTCCTCGATCCGCCGCACCTTGGTCCGCACGAAGGCCCCGCCCTTGCCCGGCTTGACGTGCTGGAACTCGATGATCTTGAAGATCTTCCCCTCGATCTCGATGTGGTTCCCGTTCTTGAACTGATTCGTACTTATTTGCATATCGTGGGGGTGTGGAAGATTTGAGGTTCGACGGGTATGTCCGAGTTAGTCGAGTCGGCGGTCGCGAAGGCGAAGGTTATATCTCGCCGGACGTGCAGCGAGACTCGATCAATTCCTACGCCACCGAGCTAGGCGGATCAATCATCGCCTGGCACGACGATCAGGACTACAGCGGAGGCAATGTCGAGCGCCCTGGATTCCAAGCAACGCTGGAGCGCTTGGAAGCGGGCGACACCGATGGCATCGTCGTGATGAGCATCGACCGCTTCGCCCGCTCGACGGCGGACGGCTCGAAGATCATCAGAGAGATCGTCGACCGAGGCCAAGTCTTCGCCTCCTGCCATGAGCGCATCGACCCCCGAACCGACGAGGGCCGCTACATGCTGCGGAGCTTCCTCAGCAACGCCGAGCTATTCCTTGACCAAGCCAAGACCCGATGGACCACTGCAAAGGAGCGAGCGATTGCGCGGGGCGCCCATATCGGGCCGACCCCCGTCGGATATCTCAAGGTCGAGCCCGTCCCCTCGAAGCCGACCCATATCTCTCCGATTGACTCAGCCGCGCTCGGCGGTCCCACCAGTCCCGGACTGCTCGTTCCCTCTCCCACCTATGGACCGGCCATCGAAGAACTTTTCAAGCGGGGCGCGGCCCGTCGCGATGGAGACTCCGCCTTGGCTCGGTGGATGACCGAAAAGGCCCCTCGACACGGCGGTGCCCCATGGAACGCTGGCGAGGTGCGTCGCTGGTTCAGGAGTCGGGTTTACCTCGGTGAGGTCCGCCATGCCGGCCTGGTCAACACCGAAGCCCACGCACCGCTGACCAACGAGCGGACGTGGCAGCGCTGTCAACGAGAGCCGGGCGAGCGACGCAAAGCGCCGGCCCCCTTCCTCCTAGCGGGATTGATCCGCTGTGCCGGATGCAGGTATGCAATGGGCGGGCAGCTACAGGGCGGTCGGGAGGGAAGCCTGCCGATCTACCGGTGCCCACGCTCGAACCGTGAGTGCCCGGCTCCAACCGTGATTACTGCCCATCTCATCGAGGGACATGTCACCTCCCTCGTCCATGAGCGTCAGCGGGATCTCCTTATTGGCCAAACGCAGGTAGATGCAGAAGGAGACGCTGCAATCGAAGCCTTTGCCGCCGCCGACCTTGAGGTCGAAAAGTTCGCGGCCGATGTCGATGCTCGTCGGCTACTCGGAGAGCAGAGCTGGCAAGAGGCGCTTCGCGCACGCGTGGAGAATCGGGAAGATCGCCGCGTCGCCCGCGACGCGGCGCTTGCCGCCCAGGAAGCGCGCGAAGTAGCCCAGCGGTCGCTAACGGACCTTGATCGCCACGGCCTCCGCAACCTGCTTACGGGCATGGTTCGCCACATCTTCGTTCGGAAGACTCCGCGCGGAACGCCGCCGGCCGAGCGCATCCTGATCGTTTGGAGCGACGACCCGACGCCGATCAAGGTCCCCGGCCCGCACCGTGCGGGGCCGTTTGAGTCCATCGGGTGGTGAGAGAACTTTCCATCGTCCTCCGTGACGAGCCTCTTCGCAGGCGATTAGAGAATCGATCCCCTTCTTCAAGGCGAGAGGGCCGGGATCGCGTTGCTTAAGAAGGAGCATCACCCGACGCCCCCTCCACCAGCTTCCGCACCAACACCGACTCCCCGGCCTGCGTCCGCTCGATGGCCCGCTCCACGCCCCGGTAGGTCTTGCCCTCCCGGCAGAAGTAGACGACGCGGTTGACGCCTCGAAAGCGCCGCCAGGCCCGGACGATCTCTTCCAGGCGCCGGGGTGCCTTCGGGGTCAACTCGACCTCGACCGCGTGAAGCTCGCCGTTCTCTACGCGAACGGCGAGATCGGCGCGGTGGGACGCGGACCGGCCGGAAGAAGATTCGATCTCCGCGCTCGCGAAGGGCTTGCCGGTGTGCTGCTCCATGAAGGCGATTTCGCGCTCGGGGATCACCAGCCCGAGGCCGACCGTCTCGGCGAGCTTCAGAGCGACCGAGGCGCAGCGGAGATCGTGTTCGATCCTGCCAGCAGAGATCTGGGGCACCGGCAATCCCAGCCCCGCGTAGCGCAGCCCGTCCGCCGTGGCTCGAAGAACGCTCGGCTCGGTCCTCAGCACCTCGTGGCGCTCAAGCAGGCCCATCTCGATGCAGCGAGCCACGCGCTCGTAGGTGACCGACCGGCCAGCGGCCATCGCCGTCATCACATGGTCGACGGAGACGATCCCTTGCCGGCCGACGTAGATCAGTAGCTCGCGGTCGCGGCAGGCGTTGCCGGCGGCGGTGGCTCGTGGGTTTGCCGTTGAGGTCTGCATCACCCAACAAGACGTTGAGCATTGAAGACTTGTCCCCTCAGCACAATTTGGTGCAGACCGAGGCAGCGGACCCGCGAGGCGAGGCCCTGTCCGGTGCGCCCCCGGCACGGCGGGGTCCACCAGCTACCGGCACCCGACTACAGCCGGTCCCGCCTCAGCCCCAACCGCCCCCCGCTCCATCGCGGCCACCCGCTCCCGGCACCCCGCTCCCGGCCTCCATCGCGGCCATCCGGACCCGGTACCCCGGTCTCGTCCGCTCCCGCTCCATCGCGGCCTACCGCCCCCGGCCGCTCCCGCTCACTTCACCTCCCGGCGGCCTCGGCTCCTGCGCGCTCCCGCTTCCCCCTGCCACCCCCGTACCCGGTCCTCGTCGCAACCAATGCCTTGTCCCCGCCCCCTTCACCTCCCACGACACCCCGCAAAGGCATGCTGTTGGCGACCACAGAAAATCGCTAGACATCTCCTAGTTCTGAGATGGATTCTGATTTTCTGTGGTCGCCAACAGCATGCCGCCCTCTGCCGCGTAGGCAAGCGAAGGAGGGGCGGACTCCGTATCCGGGGCCTTGTCCGGACCTCCGTCCGCTCTGGTGGCGACGAGGACCGGGTCCGGGGGTGGCAGGGGATTCAGGTTCCGGGCTGCTCCGCGACCCTTCGGCTCTCGCTGCGCTACGTGTTGCCGCTGTCGTCTCTCGGCACGACCCCGGCGCCGACCTACCT
>DATHUE010000039.1:0-1611 GCA_035462545.1 Solirubrobacterales bacterium | reverse complement strand
CGTCCCGCGCCACCTCGGTCAGCACGGCGCTGAGGTAGGAGAGGGCGTCGTCGTCGCCCGCTTCGGCCGCGACGACGCTCTTCGTGTCGCAGGCTTCCCGCACCAGCTCCTCGAGCGTCTGGTCGTAGCGGTCGCGGAAAGTTTCCCCCTGTGACTGGCCGTGGTCGGAGAGGACGACGAGCCGGTAGGGCCGCGGTGCGTCCTCGCAGGCGCGGGCGATGCGGGCGATCTGGCGATCGAGGTCGCGGAGCACGGCGAGAGCGTCGTGGCGCTCGATTCCGGAATGGTGGGCAACCTCGTCATAGGCGAGGAAGGTCGTGTAGACGACCGGGCGCCCCGCAAGGAGGTCGCCGATCACGGTCGCGACCTGGAGATCCCGCTGGACCACCGTCCCCCAGGCGCGGATCAGGGCGTAGGTTCGGCTGCGTTCGATCCGCGGACGCACGTCGTCGCGAACCTGGTTGCGCGCAGCCCGCCGCTCGCGGGCGATGTCGGCGAGCACCAGCACCAGCGTTCGCGCCGCCGCGTAGGGCTGGGCGAAGTAGGCGGCGTAGTCGCGGCAGATCGGCCGCCGCCGGCACAGCGCCGTGCTCATCGTCAGCATCGAGTGCGGAGCGTCGCCGGAGAGGATGTTGGCGCGGCTGGCGCCGTCGGCGTGCAGCAGCCCGCGCCCGTCCGAATGCCGCCGCTCGATCTCTTCCGCGTCGCGGGGATGGTTGGTGACGATCGCGCCGCCGCGCTCCTTCTCCCACCAGCGGAAGGCCGGCATGTCCTCGTTGGAGCCGTGCAGCAGGCCGGCCTGGCAGGCGCCGGTCTGCGAGGACCAGTCGGTTTCCCAGCACCGCAGACGGTGCGACCCGCCGCGCACCCAGGAGGCGAGGTGCGGGGTGCTGCCGTCCTGCAGCGCCCGCCTGAGGATGTCGTGGGCGAGGCCGTCGATCTCGAGGAAGAGCACCCCGGCGACGTCGGTCTCGATCAGCTGACCGCGCCGGCGAGCCTGGCGACCGACGACGTTGCGGTGCCAGGTGTCGTCCTCGTCGATCGACAGGAGCGAGTAGACGGCGGCGGTCAGCGCCGCGACGGCGATCGTGATCACGATCCCGTCGAAGACCCGGGAGACCTCGGCTCCCGGAACGAGGTCGAGGGCGAAGGTGACCAACACCCCGTTGAGGACGAGCGCGGCCAGCCCCAGGGTCAGCACCGTCAGCGGCAGGGCCAACCGGGCGAGGACCGGCCAGGCGAAGGCGTTGAGGAGGCCGATCATGGCGGCGGCGCCGAGGGCGGCGCCGGCCCCGTCGAGCACGAAGCCGTCGAGCACCTCGGAGAGCAGCAGGAGGATGGCGGCGTCGAGCAGGAGGACGAAGGCCCCCCGGCGGATCGTCGTCAGGTTCACGGCCGCTGCGCCTCGATCTCGCCGTCGGCGACCGCCTGGGACAGCCGTTCGTAGTCGCTTTCGTTCTGGTCCGCGTAGCTCTCGGCGAAACGAGCGATGGCCTTGTCGAAGGCTTCGCCGCTTCCCAGATAGGCGGCGATGCCGATCCGATCGCCCGATCTCGCGTGAGCTCGCGCCAGCGCTTCCCCGCAGAGTGAGGCGTAGATCGACAGGTCTTT
>DATHUE010000038.1:0-8069 GCA_035462545.1 Solirubrobacterales bacterium | reverse complement strand
CGCCGCGCGGGTGGCGCGGGAGACGGGGGGTCGAGGACAGCTCGGCCCGCAGCGCCCCCCGTCTCCCGTGGCAGGACCCGCGCGCCGGGGCTCATACGTTGATGATCCTGGCCGCCAGCACGCCCGCGTTCTTCGCACCGTCGATCGCGACGCAGGCCACCGGGATCCCGGGCGGCATCTGCACCGCTGAGAGCAGCGCGTCGAGGCCGCCCAACGACTTGCCGAGGATCGGCACCCCGATCACCGGCAGGTCGGTGTGGGCGGCGGCGACCCCGGGCAGCGCCGCCGACATCCCGGCGCCGGCGATGATCACCTTCAGCCCCCGCAGGCGGGCGTTCATGCAGTACTCGCGGACCATCTCCGGGTCGCGGTGGGCGCTCATCACCCGCACCTCGTAGCGGATGCCGGCGTCCTGCAGGGCGGCTCCGGCCGGCTGCATCTTCGGCTTGTCGTTCTTCGAGCCCATGATGATTCCGACTTGGGGCTCGGCGACGTCGATTTCCTCGAACGCCTCCTCGACGGCCGGCAGCCGTCCGGGGGCGGGCGTCGGCGTCGGGTCCTCGGAGATCTCGCTCATCTCTTCCTCTCTGGATGGTTCTAGCTGGGCACCCGCTCGACGGCGCGAGCGGCAATGTCGGTCCGGATCTGCATCCCGTCAAAGGAGACCCGGCCCGCCGCATCGTACGCACGATCGCGGGCCTCGGCGGGCGTCGCCCCGCGCGCGGTGACGTTGAGCACGCGGCCGCCGGCGGTGACGACCTCGCCGTCGCGCAGAGCGGTGCCGGCGTGGGTGACTTCGGCCAGCGCCGCCGCCTCCTCCAGGCCGCTGATCACGTCCCCCTTCGAGGAGGACTCCGGGTAGCCGGCGGAGGCCAGGACCAGGGTCACCGCCCAGTCCTCGCCGAACTCGGCGCGGGCGCCGGCGAGGCCGCCGGGCTCGCGCGCGGCGCGGCAGAGCTCGACCAGGTCGGAGCGCAGCCGCGGCAGCACCGCCGGCGTCTCGGGATCGCCGAAGCGGGTGTTGAACTCGAGCACCTTGGGCCCGTCGGAGCCGATCATCAGACCGGCGTAGAGGACGCCGTGGAAGCGGATGCCGCGGGCCGCCATCGCCGCCACGATCGGGCGGTGGACGGCCTCGGCGATCTCCTCCACCTCGGCCGGGCCGAACCCCGGGACTGGCGAGTAGCTGCCCATGCCGCCGGTGTTGGGACCCTCGTCGCCGTCGAAGATCCGCTTGTAGTCCTGGGCCGGCGCCAGCGGCACCACGTTCTCGCCGTCGCAGAGCGCCAGCAGCGACAGCTCCTCGCCCTCGAGGAACTCCTCCATCACCACCGTCGTCGCGCCGAAGCGCCGCTCGGTGAAGAAGACGTCGACGGCCTGCCGTGCCTCGGCCTCGCCTGGGCAGACGATCACGCCCTTGCCCGCGGCCAGCCCGTCGGCCTTCAGCACCGTCGGGTAGGAGGCATCGGCCAGCGCCGCGACCGCCTCCTCGTGGCTGCGCAGCAGCGCGTAGCCGGCGGTCGGCACTCCCGCCTCCGCCATCAGCTCCTTGGCGAAGGCCTTCGAGCCCTCCAGCTCGGCGGCGGCGGCGCTGGGGCCGAAGGCCGGGATCCCCGCCTCCTCCAGCGCATCGACGACGCCGGCGACCAGCGCCGCCTCCGGTCCGACCACGACCAGGTCGATCTCGCGCTCGCGGGCCGCGGCGACGATTGCCTCGACGTCGTCGGCCGCCACCTGCGGCACGCACTCGGCGTCGGCGGCGATGCCGGCGTTGCCGGGCGCGCAGAACAGCTCCGGCGCGGCCGCCGAGCGCGCCAGCGCCCGCACGATCGCGTGCTCGCGCCCGCCCCCTCCGACTACCAGCGCCTTCAACTTGTCAGAGCGAGCCGGCCAGCTCGTCGCCGGAGATCGCGGTCAGCGTCTGGCTCGTCATCGTCCCCCGCGAGCCGAGCTCGACCGAGACCTTGGCCATCGTCTTCTCGTCGGGCGCCTCGACGATCGTCACGAAGTCGTACTGGCCGAGCGTCGCGTACTGCGCCACCACCTTGGCGCCGATCTGCTCGACCTCCTGGTTCACCTCGGCCACCCGCCCCGGATTGTTCTTCAGCGTCCGCACGCCCTCGGCGGTCAAGTTGGTCAACATCACGTAGGTCGGCATATCCGCTCCTCCTTGAAGGGTTCGGGGCCACCATATAACCGGGAGCGACGAGGGCCCGGGGGGTGGGCGATAGAGGGGTCCCGATTACCTCCTCCACTCGCACTTCGGCGATGGAGAGGCAGCAGCTATCGCCTCGTTGGCTTGTTCGCCTCATGCTGACACGTTCCGGAGGCAACCGGGACCCCTCAACCAGCCAGCTCCGGCGACCCTCGGCACTACCGGTCAGCACCGAGATCCGATCACTCTGCGAGGACGGGACGGCCTCCGCTCGTCGAGCTAAGTAACTCCATTCGTGCGGAGTTGAAGAACCGGGCCGTCAGTTCCGCCGGTCGTCTGACCGTGGCCGCTCCGCGGGAGGGGATGGGGTGCCCCTCCGAACGTATGAGCACGAGCCGGGCCGGCTACCTCTAAGGCGCCAGCCGGCGACGCGTCTCCCGGGGAGGTGCAGTGAGGAGGGGTACCCCATCCCCTCCCTCAGACTGACCTCAGTCAGCCGGCCGTCAGCCGACCGGCCTTATTCCTCGAACCCAGCGTGGATGTGGTCGCAGTGGTCCGGCAGAGCGAAGGCCGGCCCGGGACCGTCGAGGTCGAAGCAGTAGATCAGCTCGTTCGGGTGCAGCGGTTCCTGCAGCTGCGCGAGCGCGAAGCCGAGCTGGGCGCAGGGGGAGGTGGGGGCGGTGTCGGTGCAGGAGACCCCGTCGACGGCGGCGATGTCCATCGCCCGCCCGTAGTAGTGGTTGGAGACGTTCCCCGAGGCGGTCATCATCGAGTGGTCGGAGCGCAGCGAGGAGATCGTGATCTGGTGCTTCTGGGTCATCAACGCCAGCAGCGCCAGCACCCGCGGGTCGAGCGCGCCGCTCTGGATGTCGGCCATCTCCATCTCGTTGGAGAGGACGAGGTTCTCCCAGTTGATCTGCGAGAGCGGGCTGCCGGGCAGCGCCACCGCCCATTCGACGGTCGAGGCGATGCAGTCGCCTTCCAGCCTGGTCGCCTCGCGGTCGACCGCGTCGACGTACCACTCGGCCTGGTTGTGGGTGAAGACGCCGGCGCCGATGCTGCCGCGCGACCAGATCAGCCGTGCCAGGGTCGCCGCCGAGTCGGCCGGGCTGGCGCGGCGGATGCGCCCGTCCTCGTTGCCGTCGACCGCGTACTGGCGCCACTCGATCCCGTCGATGCCGAGCGGGCCGATCGTCCGCAGCTCCTTCTTCGTCATCCCCCGGCCGTAGTCGGACTCGAGCCGGGCGATCGCGGCCAGGGTCCAGACGCCGCGCCGGCCCAGTTCGTAGCGGGCGGCGGCGCTCTCGAAGGCCTGCATGTAGTCGGCCGGGATCTTGTCGCCCTTGTCGGCCTTGCACTCCAGGACCGGCATCTGCGGAGTCAGGGCGAAGCCGGCAGCGCCACCGGCGCTGACCGCCTGGCTGTGGCAGGAGGCCTTGGCAAGCACGTCCTGCACGTACCAGTCGGCGTGGTTGTAGGCGTAGATCGCGCCGTAGACGTCCTCCGGAAAGCCCGAGGCCTTGAGGTAGTTGGCGGCGGCGAAGATCGCGTCTTCGGGGTTGTAGGGGTCTTTGACCCCGTCGCCGTTGGCGTCGACGCCGTAGGCGGCCCAGGTTTCCGGCATGAACTGCATCCAGCCCTGGGCACCCGCCGAGGAGACGTTGGTGTTGGTGCCGAAGGCGGTCTCGATCTCGTTGATGCCGGCCAGCACCGCCGGGCCCTGCGGGCCGAGCCCGTAGGCGCTGGCGGCGCGGTGGTAGATCGGGATCAGGACCGGGGGCACTCCCATCGCCGAGCAGCTCGAGGACGGCAGCGATGGAATCAGCAGGGCTTCGGCCGGGTTGCCCGAGGGGATCGCGCCAGCCCCGGTTTCCGTGGTCGTCGTTTCCGGTGCCGCTTCGGCGTCGGCTTCGCTCTCGGGCTCGACTTCGACCGGGGCGGTGGTGCCGCCGGTACCGGTTTCCGCCGGGGCCGGCGCTTCGCTCGGGGCCGGTTCCGGCGGTGCCAGGGTCGCCCCTTCTTCCACCGGAGCGACCGCGGCGGGGGCACTGCCCGCGGGCTGGGCCAGTGCCGGCCCGCTCAGGGTCGGAGCGGCGTTGGCGGTGGCGCCGACGGTGGCGACGATCGTCGCGGCGACGGCGACGGCCAGCGCCAGAGTCTTCAGCCGGGCGCTCATCTCAGCCGAGGATGTCCGTCACTCGCCAGCGTTTGCCCTTGCTGGGTTCCAGGTCGAGCCGCAGCTCGCTCGTCAGCCCGACCCGCAGCAGGGCGACGCTGACCGAGTAGACACCGCCCTCCGCGGGGCCCGGGACGACGTTGAGGACTTTCGCCCGCGGCACCTTGACGTTGGCCGGCTGCCGGGGCGGGCGCTTCAGCAGCGCCTTGCGCAGCTCCGGCGCCGCCGTCTCGGCAAAGGTCTGCTTGACGACTTGGCCGGCTTTGCCGGTCTCGTAGAGGACGAAGGCGTAGGAGAAACGGCGGGCGACCTCGAGCGCTTTCGGGCCGGCGACAGCGTCGCCCTGCTCGCGGGCTTTGGAGGCGGCGGCCGCCGGACCCGACTTCGAGCCGGTCGAGGTGAGGACGCCTGCCAGCGGCTGCGCCGGTCCGGAGTCGGCGGCACCGGCGTTCGTGGCGGAACCCTTGCCGTTCTTCCTCGCGGCGGGGTGGTCGCCCTCGGGCTCGGGGACGAAGACCGGGGAGGCGCCCTGCAGCGTCGGCTCGGGCCTCGGGGTCGGTTTGGTCTGCGGAAGCGGCGCGGCGACTGGGGCCGGCGCGGCCGTCTCGGTGACGACGATCGTCTCGCCGCCGGGCTCCTGGTCCGGGGTGGCGTAGAGCAGGCCGGCGACCCCGGCCGCCGCGGCGAGCAGGATCACGGCGCCGGTGGCGAGGCCGCGGCTGAGCGGGCCGAGCGAGTCGGCGCGGTCCTGGAGTCGCCAGACGACGCCGCGCCGGATGCCCCAGCTCAACCCCTCGACGGGAGCCTTGGCTTTTTCGGCAGCGCTGCGGCGGGCATCGCCGAAGCGCCAGAAGACCTTTTCGCGCACCGCCCAGCCGGCGTCGCTCACGGCTTCGCGCAGGCGTCCGCGACGCGCGCGCGGGGCGGCCTCGGATGAATCTGAGTGGACTCCTCTACGTCTGAGCATGCTGAACCGTCTAAACGTTATTTCGGATTGTTGCGCTAATCCCTTGAAACCGCCAGTCTGGGATATGGATCGCAACCGCAGCGCAATGCCGAAAATCAGGTAGCGGCGGGCGTCTCGGCGGCGCCGACCTTGGCGAAGACGAGCTCGCCTTCGGCGGCGTCGACCTCGACCCGGTCGCCCTCGCCGAACTCGCCCTCGAGCAGCTTCAACGCCAGCTTGTCGATCAGCTGCTTCTGAACGACCCGCTTCAGCGGCCGGGCGCCGTAGGTCGGGTCGTAACCGAGGTTGCCGAGCAGGGTGCGGGCATCGGCCGTCAGCTCGATCTCGATCCCGCGCTCGCGGACGCGGCCGGCGAGCTGCTCGACCTGGAGCTCGACGATCCGGCCGATGTCGGCCTTCGAGAGCCGGTGGAAGATCACCGTGTCGTCGATCCGGTTGAGGAACTCGGGCTTGAAGGTCGAGACCAGCACCTCTTCGATCTGCTCGCGGATCTTCTCGTCGACCGCCTCGCCGACGATCCGGTCGCTGCCGACGTTCGAGGTCATGATCAGCACCGTGTTGGCGAAGCTGACGGTGCGGCCCTGGCCGTCGGTCAGCCGCCCGTCGTCCATCAGCTGCAGCAGCGTGTTGAAGACGTCGGGGTGGGCCTTCTCGATCTCGTCGAGCAGGACCACCGCGTAGGGCCGGCGCCGCACCGCCTCGGTCAGCTGCCCGCCCTCCTCGTAGCCGACGTACCCCGGCGGGGCGCCGATCAGCCGCGCCACCGTGTGCTTCTCCATGTACTCGGACATGTCGAGGCGGACGATCGCCTGCTCGGAGTCGAACATGAACTCGGCCAGCGCCTTCGCCAGCTCGGTCTTGCCGACCCCGGTCGGGCCGAGGAAGAGGAATGAGCCGATCGGCCGTCCTGGGTCCGAGAGCCCCGCCCGCGAGCGCCGCAGCGCGTTGGAGACGGCGGCGATCGCCTCGTCCTGGCCGATCACCCGGTCGTGCAGACGCTCCGCCATCTGGATCAGCTTCTGCACCTCGCCCTCCAGCAGGCGGCTGACCGGGATCCCGGTCCATTTGGCGACGACCTCGGCGACGTCTTCCTCGGTCACCTCCTCGGTCAGCATCGAGCCACCGGAGGAGTGCAGCTCGGCCAGCCGCTCCTCGCCCTCGGCCACCGCCTGCTCCAGCTCCGGCACCTCGCCGAACTTCAGCTTCGCCGCCCGCTCGAGGTCGGCTTCGCGTTCGGCCCGCTCGATCTCGGCGCCGGCCTCCTCCAGCCGCGCCTTCGCCGACTTGATCGAGTCGATCGCCCCCTTCTCGTTCTGCCAGCGCGCCTTCATCTCCCCGGAGCGCTCGCGCAGCTCGGCGAGCTCGGACTCCAGCCCCTCCAGCCGCGCCTTCGAGGCCTCGTCGCTCTCCTTCTTCAGCGCCTCGCGCTCGATCTCCAGCTGCTGGATTCGCCGCTCGACCTCGTCGATCTCGGTCGGCATCGAGTCGATCTCGATCTTCAGCCGCGAGGCGGCCTCGTCGATCAGGTCGATCGCCTTGTCGGGCAGGAAGCGGTCGGCGATGTAGCGCTCGGAGAGGGTGGCGGCGGCGACGATCGCCGAGTCGGCGATGCGGACGCCGTGGTGGACCTCGTAGCGCCCCTTCAGCCCGCGCAGGATCGCGATCGTGTCGTTGATGTCCGGCTCGCCGACGAGCACCGGCTGGAAGCGCCGCTCCAGCGCCGCGTCCTTCTCGATGTGCTTGCGGTACTCGTCGAGGGTGGTGGCGCCGACCGCGCGCAGCTCGCCGCGGGCCAGCATCGGCTTCAGCAGGTTGGCGGCGTCGACCGCCCCTTCGGCGGCGCCGGCACCGACGATCGTGTGCAGCTCGTCGAGGAAGAGGACGATCTGGCCCTCCGCCTCCTGCACCTCGGAGAGCACCGCTTTCAGCCGCTCCTCGAACTCACCCCGGTATTTGGAGCCGGCCAGCAGCGAGCCGATGTCGAGCGCGATCACGCGGCGGTCGCGCAGGCTCTCCGGCACGTCGCCGCCGACGATCCGCTGCGCCAGCCCCTCGACGATCGCGGTCTTGCCGACGCCGGGGTCGCCGATCAGCACCGGGTTGTTCTTGGTGCGGCGCGAGAGGACTTGGATGACGCGGCGGATCTCCTCGTCGCGGCCGATCACCGGGTCGAGCTTGCCGGCGGCGGCGTCGGCGGTCAGGTCGCGGCCGAATTTCTCCAGCGCCTGGACGCTGTCCTCGGGATTGGGCGAGGTGACCTTGTGCGGCCCGCGGACCTCGGCGATCGCGCCCTCCAGGGCGGTGCGGTCGGGGAGGACGTCGGCGACCCCGGAGCCGGAGCCGGTCAGCGCCAGCAGCATGTGCTCGGTCGAGATGTACTCGTCGCCGAGCTTCGCCATCTCCTTCTCGGCCTCGCGCAGGGTCTGGGCCAGCGCCGCCGACATCCGTGGCTCGGCGCCGTTCTCGCTCAGCGTCGGCAGCGCCTCGATCGCCTCGTGCGCCTTGGCGCCGATCGCCGCCGGGTCCTCGCCGAGCTTCTGCAGGATCGGCCCGACCAGGCCGTCCTCCTGGACGAGCAGCGCGACCAGCAGGTGGGCCGGGGCGATCTCCGGGTTGCGCCGCGCCGTCGCCAGCTGCTGCGCCGCCGCCACCGCTTCCTGCGACTTGACCGTGAACCTATCTGGCTGCATCTGCGCTGCCCCCGTCCTGTTCGTGTTCGAGTTCTTCGGCCCGCCGCCGCGTCCGCTCCAGCTCGGCCCGCAGCCGTTCGA
>DATHUE010000037.1:0-6529 GCA_035462545.1 Solirubrobacterales bacterium | reverse complement strand
GTGACGACGCCGGAGAGCTACCTCGGCTCGGCCCGCGCCGACCGCTTCCTCACCGGCCCGATCGAATCCGGCACCAGGAGCTTCGCGGTGCCGGGATCCGGGTTGCCGCCCGACTCCCTCGCCTACGGCGGGCGCTGGCGGATCGCCCCCGACCGGGCCACCGCGGTGAAGGACGCCCGCCTCGATCTCGCCTTCGGCGCCCGCCGGGTCTTCCTCGTGCTCGGCTCCGAAGGCGGCGAGCCGCGGCGGGTGCGGCTGCTGCTCGACGGCAGGCCGCTGCCGGGCCGCCTCGCCGGCAGCGACGCCCGCGGCGGCTTCGTCACGGTCCGCGGCGAGCGCCTCTACCGGCTGGTCGAGCTGCCCCGCGCCGGGCGGCATCTGCTCTCGCTGCGCTTCGAGCCCGGCGTCTCCGGATACGCCTTCACCTTCGGATGAGGCCGGCGGCTGTGACAATGGAAGCCATGGCAGACCAGGAGGGTCGCCGCACCGTGCTCGTCGTCGATGACGAGCCGACGATCGCCGAGGTCGTCTCCCGCTACCTGGAGCGAGCCGGCTACAGCACCGCCACCGCGGCCGACGGCCTCGAGGCGGTCCGGCTCGCCGAGGAGCGCCGCCCCGACCTCGTCGTCCTCGACGTGATGCTGCCGCAGCTCGACGGGCTGCAGGTGCTGCGTCGGCTGCAGGAGGGGGAGGACGGCCCGACTCCGGTGATCCTGCTGACCGCGAAGGGGGAGCAGGAAGACAAGCTCGCCGGTCTGCGCAGCGGCGCCGACGACTACGTCGTCAAGCCGTTCTCCCCCAACGAGCTGGTCGCCCGCGTCGATGCGGTGCTGCGACGGGCCCACCCGCCTGCGACCGACGCCGAGCCGTTGCGCTTCGACGGCCTCGAGATAGATCTCCGCGGCCGTCGCGTCGCGGTCGGCGACGAGGAGGCGCAGCTCAGCCAGCGCGAGTTCGACCTGCTGGAGTTCTTCGCCTGCAATCCGGGCCAGGCCTTCTCGCGCGACCAGTTGATGGACCGGGTCTGGGGCTCGGCGCCGCTTGCCGACACCAGCACCGTCACGGTCCACGTCCGCCGCCTGCGGGCGAAGATCGAGCCCGACCCCGAGCGCCCGCGCTTCATCCAGACCGTGTGGGGCGTCGGCTACAGGTTCCAGCCATGAAGCGCCAGGCGGCCCTGACCGGGGTCGTTGTCCTCGCCACCTTGGTGGCGATCTTCGTCGCCGCGCACCTGATGTACGTCTCCGAGCGCGACGCGCTGCTCTTCTCGGTCCTCGTGCTGGCGATCGGCATCGTCACCCTGCGGGTTGCCGCCATGGCCGAGCGCGCGCGCGAGCGCGCCGCCGCCGAGGCGACCCGGAGGCAGTTGGTCGCTGCCGTCTCCCACGACCTGCGCACCCCGATCGCCTCCCTGCGGCTGCTGGTCGAGGCCGTCGAGGACGAGATCGTCGACGAGGCGACCCGCCGTCGCTACCTGGCGACGATGCAGACCCATATCCACTCGCTGAGCGCGATGATCGACGACCTCTTCGAGCTCTCGCGGATCGAAGCCGGTGACGTCGACTGGTCGATGCGCCAGATCGAGTTGGCGCTCCTGGTCGACGAGACGGTCGCCGCGATGCAACCCGAGGCCGGCGCGAAAGGGGTCGAGCTCAACGCCCAGCTCGCCGAGGAGCTCTCGGCGCGCGCGGACCCAGAGAAGGTCCAGCGCGTCCTTTTCAACCTGATCCGCAACGCGATCCGCCATACCCCGGCCGACGGCAGCGTCACCGTGCGAGCTGAGGCGGGGCGCGAGCAGGTCGAGATCGAGGTCGCCGACAGCGGCGCCGGTATCTCCGCCGCCGAGCGCGAGCGGGTCTTCGATGCCTTCTTCCGCGGCGGCGAGGACGCCTCCCGGCACTCCGACGGCGCCGGCCTCGGGCTCGCCGTCTCGCGGGCGATCGTCGAGACCCACGGCGGCCGGATCTGGCTGGTCTCGGCCGAGCGCGGGACCCGCGTGCGCTTCAGCCTGCCGCGATGACCGGGTCGGCTCGGGCCTGAACCGCTACCGTGTGGGGCCGGTGAGCCGGGAAGCCTGGTCGGCACTTACGTCGCCGACCCCGAAAGGCCCCGATGGCAATCGCAGTAGCCACCTTCCTCATTGCCCTGGCGCTCATCGCCAGCGAGAAGCTGCACCGGACCAACGTCGCCCTGCTCGGCGCCGCGATCGTCGTCCTCCTCGTCGGGGACTTCTCCCAGGAGCAGGCGATCGAGGCGGTCGACTTCAACACGATCGGCCTTCTGGTCGGGATGATGATCCTCGTCTACCTGACCCAGCAGACCGGGGTCTACGACTACATGGCGATCCGCGCCGGCCAGCTCTCCGGCGGCCGCTCCTTCGCGGTGACGATGAGCCTCGCCGGGATCACGGCGGTGCTCTCGGCCTTCCTCGACAACCTGACGACGATCCTGCTGATCGCGCCGATCACCTTCCTGCTCGCCGACGCGCTCGACATCGAGGCCGTGCCGCTGCTGATCATCGAGGTGATCGCCTCCAACATCGGCGGCACCGCGACCCTGATCGGCGACCCGCCGAACATCATCATCGCCGGCGCCACCGGGCTCAGCTTCAACGAGTTCATCGTCAACCTGGCGCCGATCGTCGTCGTCACCTTCGCGGTGGTGATCCCGCTGCTCTACCTGGTGTTCCGATCGAAGCTGCGGGTGCAGGAGCACAATCGCCAGGCGGTGATGGGACTCGACGCCGCCGCCTCGATTCGGGACTCGGCCGAGCTGCGGCGCACCGGCCCGGTCCTGCTGGCGACCGTGTTCGCCTTCTTCGCCCACCAGGCGCTGCACGTGGAGCCGGCGACCGTGGCCCTGACCGGCGCCGCGATCGGCCTGCTGATCACCCGGGTCGAGCTGGAGAAGGCGCTCTCCTCGATCGAGTGGACGACGCTCTTCTTCTTCATCGGCCTGTTCGTCATGGTCGGCGCGCTGGAGGCGACGGGGGCGATCGGCCATGTGACCGATGCGGTCAAGGACGTCACCGGCGGCGATCGCACCGCGGAGCTGTTCGGCATCCTCGGCGTCGCCGCCGTCGGCTCCGCCGTGGTCGACAACATCCCCTTCACCACGGCGATGATCCCGGTGGTGCGCGAACTGCAGGAGTCGGCCGGGGCGAGCGACGACAACGCCTACTGGTGGGCGCTGGCGCTCGGTGCCTGCTTCGGCGGCAACGCGACGATGATCGCCGCCGCCGCCAACGTCGCCGCGGCGGGGATGGCCGAACGGGCGGGCACGCCGATCGGCTTTCTCAACTTCCTCAAGATCGGGGTGCCGGTTACGGCCATCTCGATCGCCCTGGCCGCCGGCTACATCGCAATTCGCTACGTCGCCCTGTGAGGGGCAGAGGAGGAGAGATGCCCGATTCGATCGTCAAGAAAGCCCTGAGGGAGATCGAGCCGCTGGATGCCGACGAGCTGATCGGGCCGGCGGCGCGGCGGGTGATCGAGGAGGGCCTGCCGGGCCTGCCCGCGGTCGACGGCGAGGGCCGCTTCGCCGGCATCTTCGGCGAGCGCGAGTTCATGGCGGCGCTCTTCCCCGGCTACGTCGCCGAGCTCGCCTCGGCGGCGATGATCTCGCGCTCGGTCGACGAGACGATCGAGCGCCGCAGCCACTGCAGCTCCGAGCCGATCCGCCGCTATCTGACGACCGACCACGTGCTGGTCGAGGACGAATACTCCGACACGCAGCTCGCCGAGCTCTTCCTCCACCACCGCGTCCTGATCGTCCCGATCGCGACCCGCGGCCGCGTCCACGCCGTCGTCACCCGCCACGACTTCTTCTGCGCCCTGGTCGAGCGCTTCGGAGAGATCGCCGAGGAGTAGATCGGGTACCGGTAGGGCGTGCCGGTCGGGTGCCGGCGCCTCCCCGCGATTGAGCCTCGTAGGGCCTCGTAGGGCGCTCGGCACCGGTCAATCTGCGCCCTCTGCTTCGCTGCGGATCTGACGGGAGAAGCGCTCGGCGCTGCGCAGCTGCTTGCGTAGGTCGCGACAGCGCTCGCTGGCCAGCTCGGCGAACCCCTCGAGGCTCTTGCTCGCCTCGGCCCGTTTGCGGGCGCTTGTGTTGCTCGCGAGAACTTCGCGGGCGTCGAAGAGGGCACGCATTTCTTCGATCGAGAAGCCCAGTGGCTTCATTTGCTTGATCAGCAGCAGCTGGTCGATGTGCTCCGCGCCGTAGAGGCGGAAGCCGCCCTCGGTCCGGGCCGGAGCGGAGAGCAGGCCGACCTCCTCGTAGTAGCGCACGGTGCGCAGGGAGAGTCCGACCAGCTCGGCGACCTCGCCGATCTGGTGCAGGTTCTCCGCCGTGGTTCGCTTCGCCGCGGTCGCCACTGCCATCGCCGGCCCTACCCTAATGCCTCCGAGGCGACAGTTACGTCACGTAAGGTTACCGACCGCAACTTGCCGGCTGGGGGCGGTTGCGGGGGTTAGCGATGAGAACGAAGCGACTGACGACGACTCTGGCCGCCCTCTGCGTGGCGGCGCTCGGCCTCGTCGGGCCGACGGCGGCCCCTGCCGCGATCCCACCGCCCTCCGCGCAGGGCGAACCGCCCAGCTTCGTCGTCGTGCAGACCGACGACCAGACCCTCGACGGCCTCTACGCCTCGCACCGCTCCTATCCCGGCGCCCCGGCGACGCGGGCGATGCCGAACACGCTCGACCTGATCGGCAAACGGGGCATGAGCTTCAACCGCTACTACGTGCCCTACCCGCTCTGCTGCCCCTCGCGGGTCAGCCTGCTGACCGGGCGCTACTCGCACAACAACAACGTCCGCGGCAACAACCCGCCCAACGGCGGCTACACCGGCTTCTCCTTCCGCGCCGCCGCCACCAACAACATCGCCACCTGGCTGCAGGGCGCCGGCTACCGCACCGTCCACGTCGGCAAGGTGATGAACGGCTACGGCCAGGAACCATGGAGCAGCGGCTTGGAGGTACCGCCGGGCTGGAGCTCCTGGTACGGGCTGGTCAACGAGGACCAGACGCACTACTCCTACGGCTACACGCTGAACGTCGACGGCCAGCTGCTCGGGCCAATCGGCGACTCCGGCAGCTGGGAGACGCGTGAATACGGCATCCGCGACGACCCCGGCTGCCCGCTGGCGCCGCTCAACGGCCTGCCCTGCCACCACGTCACCGACAAGCTGACCGAGATCGCCGCCAACGAGATCCTCGCGACCCCGGCCGGGCAGCCCTTCTACGTCCAGCTCGACTACTCGGCCCCGCACGGGGACTTCCGCCGGCCGGCCGGCCCGGAGCCGGCGCTCCGTCATTACGACTGGTTCAGGGGCGCTCGCCTGCCTCACGATTACAGCGAGGGGCTGCAGGAGGGCAATGTCTCCGACAAGCCCCACTTCATCCGTTCGGCCCCCTACCTGACGCCGTTCGAGAAGCGCGTCTACCGGATCTACTGGCAGAAGCAGCTCGAGTCGCTGCGCTCGGTCGACGACGGGGTCAAACGGGTGATCGAGACCCTCGGCTACCTCGGGCGGCTGCGCAACACCTACGTGATCTTCACCTCCGACAACGGCTTCTTCTTCGGCGAGCACCGGCTGCTCGGCGGCAAGTTCCTCGCCTACGAGCCGGCCACCCATATGCCGTTCCTGATCCGCGGGCCGGGGATCAGGGCCGGCACCGCGACCGGGGAGCTGGCGGCCAACATCGACGTCGCGCCCACCCTGCTCGACCTCGCCGACGTCGAACCGACCAAGAGCATCGACGGACGTTCGCTCGTCCCCCACCTCGAAGACCCCGACCTGCGCACCCGCCGGCCGATCCTCTTCGAGTCCTTCGTGGAGACCAACGACGTCGAGGCCAACGGGGCCCTTCGCGCCAGGGCGAGCGAGAAGGCGTCGGCCTCCCTGCTGGCACCGCCCAAGGACTACGCCGGCATCCGCCTCGGCGCCTACAAGTACATCGCCTGGCCGAGCGGGGAGAAGGAGATGTACAACATCAACCGCGACCCGCACGAGCTGAATTCGCTGCACAAGGTCCCCAACTTCTTCCCGATCCGCAACTTCCTGCACCGCGAAATGAAACGGCTCGCCGAATGCGTCGGCAGGGGCTGCCAGGAAGTCGCGCCGAAGATGCCGCTTACGCGCAAGGAGGCGCAGCGGCTACGGGCGCAGGAACGCAGGGAACAGCGCGAAAAAGAGAAGGAACGCGAGGAAAAGCGCGACGAGGGTCGTAAGGGGAAACCCGGCGCCTGAGGGCGACGGTATCTACTCTTACGTTGCTGTAGGGTTCGTGCGCACCCGAGGAGGCAGTGCTCTCTTCGCAGGTCCGACGTCGCTCGCTCACCTCCTGTTGGGAAGGATTCCCTTACCTCGTCCGTTTTGTGGTCCCAGGCGTGGGTAGCCGCCTTCGAATGGGAGAAAGAACCCCATTCAGAGTGAAGCTGCTCAGTGGTTTCGGCCTGGGTGCTTGCCTGCTGATCCTTTCTGCGGCGGCATCCGCGACCGATTCGGCCGCAGCCGCGGCGCGCCTCG
>DATHUE010000036.1:0-1557 GCA_035462545.1 Solirubrobacterales bacterium | reverse complement strand
GCCTGCCGAGAGCGGCCTGTCGCGGGTCAGCTACGCGATGCCGGAGATGGTCCGCTCCGTATCCACTCTGCGTTTCCGCGGCCAGGTCGGCCGGGTTCCGCTGGGGACCGTCGAAGCCGCATCGGCCCGGACCGGCCTCCTCGTCGGCCTCGGCCGTACCAGGCTCTAAGCGATCTCCGAGAGGTCCGAACCCGCGTCGGCGATCGTCCCACGGGCACCCGACACGTCGACGCCGTCGGCGAGCATGCGGCGGGCTTCGGCGAGGTCTTCGGAGCGGCCGACGCTGAGGGCGCCGGCGACGCGGCCGCCCTTCAGGTACCAGACCGAGAACTCGCCGCCGTCACGGTCGCCGCGCCAGATCTCCTCGTCCCAGCCCTGGGCCGGGCCGACGTACTCGAGGCTGGCCCAGTCGGCGAGGTCGCTGAAGAAGTAGGGGACGACGTCGTAGTCGCGATCGTCGCCGAGCATGTTGCCGGCCGCGTGGATGCCCTGCTGCATCGCCACGTCCCAGTGCTCGACCCGCAGCCGCCGGCCGTGGACGACGCTGTCGTAGGAGCAGCAGTCCCCGGCCGCGTAGATGCCGGGAGCCGAGGTCTGCAGCTTCGAGTCGCAGACGACTCCGTCGTCGACCTCGAGCCCCGCCCGCTGGGCCAGCATCGCGTCCGCGCGCACGCCGGCGCCGACGACGACCATGTCGCAAGCGAGGCTGAGCCCGCTCTTGGTCACGACCGCCCTGACCCGGCCGTCGCCCTCGAAGGCCTCCAGCTCCTCGCCGCCGTGGAACTCGACGCCCTTCGCTTCGATCGTCTGCTGGAACCAGCGGCCGGCGTCCTCGCCGAAGGTCCGCGAGAGCGCCACGTCCTCGATCGCGACGATCGAGCACTTGGCCCCCTTCGCGGTCAGCGAGGCGGCGACCTCGGTGCCGATGTAGCTGCCGCCGATCAGGACCACGCGCTCGGCGGCCTCGGCCTCGGTGCGGATCGCGTCGGCGTTGCCGAAGGCGCGCAGGTAGTGGATGCCCTCGTTCTCGGCGCCCTCGACGCGGAGGATGTTGACCATCGCCCCGGTCCCGATCAGCGCCTTGCCGAAGGCGACCTCCTCCCCACCCTGCAGCTTCGCCGTCCGCGCCTCGGGGTCGAGCGACATCACGTTGCGGCCGCTCAGCAGCTCGACGCCGTTCTCCTCGTACCAGGAGGTGGCGTTGACGTAGGCGTCGGCGCGCTCGGCCTCGCCGCGCAGGTACTCCTTCGAGACCGGCGGCCGTTCGTAGGGCGGCTCCGGCTCGCGCCCGACCAGCAGGACCGAGCCCTCGGCACCCCGCTTGCGCAACTCCGCGGCGCAGTGGGCGGAGGCCATCCCCCCGCCGATGAGCAGGAAGTCGACCTCGCGGTCAGCCACCGCCGCTGCCGTTGCCTTCCGGTCCGAAGAGCGCCTTCAGGTCGTCCTCCTTGCCGGGGTCCAGCACCGCCAGAATCTCGTCGCCTTCCTCCAGCACGGTGTCGGCGCTGGGCACGAAGCCCTTGCCGGCCCGCAGCACCGAGATCAGCAGGCTGCCCT
>DATHUE010000035.1:0-20537 GCA_035462545.1 Solirubrobacterales bacterium | reverse complement strand
CGCGCCGGCCACTGGCGGATGCGACCCGGGCGAGCCGAACCTCTACCGCTGGTCGGCGGCTGGGATGTCGCTGGTCAACCTGCTGCCGGGGGACGCGGTCGGCACCCCCGGCGCTGCGCTGGCCGCCCCGGCGGGCGCCGTCTCCGACGATGGCTCCCGCGTCTACTTCACCCAGGCCGGCGATCTCTACCTGCGGGAGGGGTCGACGACCAAGCAGGTCGACGACGGCGTCGGGGGAGGGGGGGCGTTCGAGGTCGCCTCGCGCAACGGGGCCATCGCCTACTTCAGTCGTGGAGGACATCTCTACCGCTACGACGCCGTGCCCGACAGCAGCACGGACCTGACTCCGAGCGGGGGATTCCAGGGCGTCCTCGGAGCCTCGGCCGACGGCGAGTGGGTCTACTACCTGACCGCCACGGGCCTCTTCCTCCGCCAAGGCACCTCGCTTACCCAGATCGCCGCCAGCGCCGACGCGGTCAACTACCCCGCTGCGACCGGCAGCGCCCGGGTCACTCCCGACGGCCGCCATCTCGCCTTCGTCGCCACCCAATCGCTGACCGGCTTCGACAACCGCGAGCGCAATGGCGGCGGGGTCGGCGTGCCGGGGGCGGCGCTGCGGCAGGTCTACCTCTACGCCGCCGCCGCCGACAGCCTCCTCTGCGCCTCGTGCAACCCCCACGGGGAACAGCCGCTCGGCCCCTCCACGCTCCCGGGTGCCTACGCCAACGGGAGCGGCCCGACGGCGCCCCGTGCCTACAAGCCGCGCGCCCTATCCGACGACGGCCGCCGCCTCTTCTTCGACTCCGGCGACGACCTGGCGCTGCGCGACAAGGACCGCTCGCCCTCGCGCCCCGACCCGGACGTGTACGAGTGGGAGGCGCAGGGAAGCGGGACGTGTTCGCGCGCGGGCGGCTGCATCGCCCTGATCTCCAGCGGCCGCAGCGCCTCCGGGTCGTCGTTCCTCGACGCCTCGGCTTCCGGGTCGGACGTCTTCTTCCTCACCTCCGATTCCCTCGTCGGGGCAGACACGGGCTTCGCCGACGTCTACGACGCGCGCGAAGGCGGCGGGTTCCCCGAGCCGGCGAAGCCGATCGCCTGCGTCGGGGACTCCTGCCAGTTCCTGCCTTCCGAACCGGAAGATCCGCAGCCGGGGACCCTGATCGCCAGTCCCGGCAACCCGCAACTGCGGATCGTCTCGACGCGGAGCCGCACCCCCCGCTGCCGCAAGGGCTTGGTCAGGCGCAAGGGCAGGTGTATTCGCAAGGGCAAGCAGCGCGGCAAGTCGAAGCGCAAGGGCGATCGCCGAGGGGCCCGGCGATGAGGCGTCCATGGCGTGGACTCACGGCGCTCCCCGTGTTACTGCTGGCTCTCTCGGTACCGTCGCCTGCCTCGGCGGCGTTCGGCCTGCAGGCTGGCAGCGCCGGGTTCGACGCCTCGGTGACCGAACAGAACGGCAGCCCGACCGGGCCAGCGGGGTCGCATCCGTTCGTCCTCTCCCTCCACGCCGGCTTCTCCGGCGGCGACGTCCGCCATCTGCGCCTGGAGCTGCCGGCGGGGCTGATCGAAAACCCCCGGGCGGTGCCGCAGTGCGTGCAGGCGGAGTTCGCCGCCGGTTGCTCCGAGGCCTCGCAGGTCGGGATGCTCACCCTTCGGAGCGGCGGCGCGGGCCGCGCCTTCCCCCTCTTCAACCTGACGCCTGCGCCCGGGCGCCCGTCGCAGCTGGGCGCCCGACCCTTCGGCGCTCCCCTGACGCTGACCCCGACCATCCGCCAGGGCAGCGGCGAATACGGGATCACGCTGACGGCGAGCAACGTCACCCAGGTTGTGGCGATCGAAGCCCTCGACCTGACCGTCTGGGGGAATCCGTGGGCGACCGCGCACGACGGACAGCGCGGTTCCTGCCTGAACCCGGTGGACCCCGATGCGCCATTGGGCCAATGCCCGATCGACACGGAAGCAGTCGGGCAGCTCCCGCGCGCCTACCTGACGATGCCGACCGACTGCGGGATGCCGCTGCGCTTTGGGGTCGCCGCCTCCGCCTGGGATTCGGCAGGTGCCCCGACCGCGACCGTGCAGCGCCAGACCCCCAGCGACTGCGCCAGCCTTCCCTTCTCCTTCGGGGCGGCCGCCGTTCCGAGCACCGCGGTAGCCTCCTCGCCGACCGGGCTGACGATGCGGTTGACCTCCAGCCAGGCTGGCTTGACCTCGCCCGCCCAGCGGTTCGCTTCCCAACCGCGCCGGGCCGTCGCGACCCTGGCGGAGGGGATCACGATCAACCCGTCGGTCGGCGCCGGCCTCGGGGCCTGCACGCCCGCCCAGTTCGCGGCGGAGAGCGCGGCCTCCGCTCCGGGGGAAGGTTGTCCGAACCCGTCCAAGATCGGCGTCGGCTCGGTCGAAACGCCGCTGGTCGACGAAATCCTCGACGGCGCGCTCTTCATCGCGACGCCGTTCGACAACCCGTACGGCGCTCCCTATGCCCTCTACTTCGTCGCCAAGGCGCCCCAGCGCGGTTTCGTCGTCAAGGTCGCCGGCAAGCTCGACGCCGATCCGCTCAGCGGACGCCTCGTCGCCACCTTCGACGGCCTGCCGCAGCTCCCCTACTCGAACCTCAGGCTCGAGTTCCGCGAAGGCCAGCGGGCGCCGCTCGTCAGCCCCGCCGCCTGCGGCTCCTACGCCAACCGGATCGCGCTGCAGCCCTGGGCCAACACGACCGCTCCGCCCCCGGAAGCCACTGCCTTCCCGATCATGCGCGGGGCCGGCGGCGGACCTTGCATATCCGGCGGCGCCCCGTTCGTCCCGCAGGCAGCCGCCGGCTCGCTCAACGCGCGGGCCGGCGCCCACAGCACCTTCTATCTCCACCTGACCCGTACCGACGCCGAGCAGGAGATCACCTCTTACTCGGCCCAGCTGCCGCCGGGCCTGCTCGGCGCGATCGCCGGGGTGCCGTTCTGCTCCGACGCGGCGATCGAGGACGCCAAGCGGCGCTCGGGCAACGCCGAGCTGAACGCGCCCAGCTGCCGGGCGGCGAGCCAGATCGGCCGCACCTACAGCGGCTACGGCGCCGGCCTCGCCCCCGCCTATACCGCCGGCCGCTTCTATCTCGCCGGGCCCTACCACGGCGCTCCGCTCTCGGTGGTCGCGATCAACCCGGCGCTCGTCGGCCCCTTCGACCTCGGCACGGTGGTGATCCGCTCGGCGATCCAGGTCGACCCGCGCTCGGCCCAGGTGACGATCGATTCCAGCGCCTCCGATCCGATTCCGCACATCTTCAGCGGCATCCCGCTGCGCCTGCGCGACGTCCGCGTCTACATCGACCGGCCCGGCTTCATGGTCAACCCGACCGATTGCTCGCGGTTCGAGATCGTCTCGACCCTGAGCGGCTCCGACGTGCCGTTCACCGATCCCCGCGACGTCCTCGCGACCGCGGCCGTCCCCTTCCAGGCCTCCGACTGCTCCTCCCTCGGCTTCGCCCCGAGGGTCGCCCTGGCGTTGAAGGGGAAGCCGAAGCGAGGCGGCTACCAGCAGCTCCGCGTCACCGTCACGCCCCGTGCCGGGGACGCGAACATCTCGAGCGCCGCGGTCACCCTGCCGCCGTCCATCTTCCTCGCCCAGAACCACATCCGCGCGATCTGCACCAGGGGCCAGTCGGCGACCGATAGCTGCCCGGGCCCCTCGGTCATCGGCCGGGCGGAGGCGCTGACCCCACTGCTCTCCGATCCCCTGAAAGGACCCGTCTACCTGCGTTCTTCAGACAACCCACTACCTGACCTGGTCACTGTCCTGCACGGTCCGGGCGGGATCCGGATCTTCCTGGAGTGTCGTATCGACTCCTTCCGCCGCGGCATGCGCGGAAGTTGCGAGAACCTCCCTGACGCCCCGGTGACGAAGTTCACGATGACGATCCACGGCGGCAGGAAGCGGGGCATCCTGCAGAGCGCCGAGAACCTCTGCCGGACTCCGCGGAAAGGGATCGCCAAATTGATCGGCCAGGCGAACCTGGGCCAGGCCAGTAAGCCCGGTCTCACCGTCCGCTGCCCGAAGCGGAAGTCGAAGAAGAAGCGGTCCGTTCGACACAGATCTCAGAGGCGGCCTGGATGAGCAGCTCCAAGAACCTCACATCGGCAGCTCTGCTCGTCGCCGCTATGACTCTGACTCTGAGCCTCTCCGCCGGTGCCGAGGTGGTCGACCGCGGCAATCTTCGGGTGAGCTTCACCGGCAAGCTCAGCCCCCGGACCCTGCCGCGCAGCGGTGCCGCCCCGATCAGCGTCACCGTCGCGGCGAAGATCGCCGCCACCGCGGGCGCCAAGCCTCCACAGCTGCGAAGGATGACGATCGCGATCAACGCCAACGGCCGTCTCGATCCCGGCGCTCTGCCGCGCTGCACCGTCGAGCAGATCCAGCCCGCTACGACCGAAGGCGCCCTCGAAGCCTGCCGTGGCTCCCTGGTCGGGCGGGGGAGCTTCTCGGCTCGCGTCCTGCTCCCCGAGCAGACCCCCTTTCCCTCGGCCGGCGAGGTCTACGCATTCAACGGCACCTACAAGGGCCGCCCGGCGATTCTTGCCCATGTCTACGGCACGGAGCCCGCTCCCACCTCTTACACCCTGCCCTTCCAGATCACTCGTGGCAAGGGGGGCTTCGGCACCCTGCTCACCGCTTCCCTCCCTCAGGTGACCTCCGAGTGGGGCTACGTCACCGGCCTGAGCCTCGCCCTCGCCGGTCGAGGCAAAAAGGGTCCTTACCTCTCGGCCGGCTGTCCGGCGCCCGAGGGTTTCCCCGGTGCCGTCTTTCCCTTCGCGCGCAGCGTCTTCGCCTTCGCCGATGGCAAGGCTCTCAGCGCGACCCTTACCCGCAGCTGCAAGGTGCGGGGGTAGATGGGTGCCAACCCAAGCGGCCACCCCCCAGCACCTCGCAGTGCTCAGCGAGCTCCTGCGTGAACGTGAGGAGGAGCTGAGGCAGGCTGCCCTGGCTCGCGTCTACGGCGTTTCGGACCCTGCGCGGGTCGACGACCCCGAGTATGTGCGCGGCCTGCGCGATGCCGTCGCCGCTGCGATCTCGTACGCGATCGAAGGGCTCGAAAAGCCTCCGGAGCGAGCCGAGCCGGTACCGCCCGAGCTGCTCTCTCAAGCGCGCTTTGCCGCTCGCTGTGGAGTTTCGATCGAGACTGTGTTGCGCCGCTACGTCGCGGGCTACGCCCTCCTCGGAGATTTTGTCCTGCGGGTCATGGGAGAGAAGCCCTCGGCGATCGGCTCCTCCGAACTGCAGCAGGCGTGGCGTTCTGAGGCTGCCCTTCTTGACCGATTGATCGTCGCGGTCGCCGACGCCTACAGGTCCGAGCTGAGCCAGCGGTGGCGATCCACCGATTACCAACGTAGCGAGCAGGTTCGCCGGCTGCTGGCAGGCGAGTTGGTGGATACGAACGGCTTTGATTACGAGTTGGAAGCTTGGCACCTCGGAGTTGTCGCGACGGGCCCCGACGCGAAGAAGGTGTTGCGGGGCCTGGCGGCTGCCCTTGATCGTCTCCTGCTTTGCGTTTGCGCCGGAGAGGCCGAATGGGCCTGGCTGGGGGGTCGCGAGCCGCTGCAGCCGAGAGAGGTGCTGCACCTTGGCGCTGCAATCCCGCCCCCCGGAGGTGCCCTGGCCCTGGGGGAGGCCGGGTACGGGATAGAGGGCTGGAGGTTGAGCCATCGACAGGCCCGGGCGTCAATTCCGATCGCTCTGCGGGGAGGGGCGAAGGCGGTCGCTTACGCGGATGTCGCCTTGCTCTCCACGGCAGTTCGGGACGAGGTGTTGGCGCAGTCTCTGCGCGAGACTTATCTGGCCCCGCTGGAGACCGCGACGGGCGGGGGAAAGCTGCTGCGGGAGACCCTGAAGGCTTACCTCACCGCCGGGCACAACATCTCTTCGACTGCCGCCGCCCTGGGAGTTAGCCGCCCCACGGTCAAAGCTCGCCTAGAGATGATCGAGGAGCGCATTGGGCGCCCCGTCCAAGAATCCACAGCGGGGATCGAAACCGCTCTGCAGCTCGAGGAGCTGAGCCGTCCGCTCGCGGGGGAGATTCGACACGAAATCTAGCCCCCAGTCCCCCGACCCCATTTCTTGCTGCGACTCCGAAAGTCTTCTTTCAACATTGGTAAGGCGGGGGCAGGAGGCCATCGACGAGGATCACCTCGGAGTTAGCCTCACACACTAACTAGGGAGAAACACATGAAGAGAATTCTATTATTGGTGGGTTTGGTTTTTGCGCTCGTCGTTCCCAGTGCTGCGTCCGCAAGCGAACCAGCTGAATGGTACAAGGGCGAAGTCGCTGTGGGGGAAGGGGAAGATGTCTACACCCAGATAGTCGATGGGTGGTTCGAAATCGACAGACCGTCGCTGGGATGGGACTTCAAATGCGATGCCAACTACGGCACGCTAGGGTCCTGGGGATTTGCGGCTCGCGGGCTGTTCACTTGCGATAACTCAAATCCGACTTGCAACAATTTCACTGCAGAACTCTCCAGTGATGGGACCCCTCTCGTCCCATCCAAAGAAAATGGAGTGATAATGCTCGACACTTCGAGCAGTGAAATCGTTATTGAATTTCGTGCCGGAGAAGGTTACTACCAAAAAACCTCTTGTATGGGTTTGGTGGAAAAAACGTTCTCCTCAGGAAGTCCCCTGCACGGCACGTGGGAAAACCTGCCGTCTGGGCTCGGGAGGGTTGAATTCGACGATGTCATGACGACTGCCGGAACCCTGAATGCATCATTCCTGGTCCAGAACACCGAAGAAGGCTACTACCAGGCCGAAGTGGGACCGGAAGAATTTGAAGAAGTATGGGGACCCATACCGGTATCGATTCACTAGGAAGGCAGTGCTTGGGAAAGGCCACCGGAAATTTCCGGTGGCCTTTCGCTGTCTCAGGCAGCCAAGGCTCGCTCGAAGGCAGGCCGCAGAAGTATCGATTTGAATATGGAGGAGGGTTGCCTTAACTTGCTTGCAGCGGCCGGGGGGCGCTTGTTCCAAGGGAAGACGCGTGGTCAGAGGCAAAAGCAAGACGGGTGTACTCAGCATTGCGATGGCGGTGCTTTTGTGTTGCACGCCAGCCGCCGTCGCTGCCCCGACGCTGAGCGTCGAAGTCTCTCGGTTCCCTCTGCAGGTCCACCGCGGCGACGAATCGATTCGCTACGAAGTCCGGGTTACGAACACATCCCCCGGCGACCCCACGTCGGGGGCCCTCGATTTGGCGATATCGTTTCCTCCGGGTCTGGCCCTTCAGGCCGCATCCGGGACCGGCTGGATCTGCTCGCCGCCCTCGCTGGGCTGCGAGAATTCGACCGTCGTTCCCCCCGGGGGGTCCTTTCCGGTGTTGGTGCTGAGCAACGTCTCGATCGACGAGACCGCACCGGACACCGTGCCGATGACCGTCAGTGTCAGCGGGGCCGGTGCGGCCACCGGCGCGACCGGGGGGGACAGCTTCACCTTCGGGCCGGCGATTCCCTTCGGCCTATCGGCCGAGGCCGAGAGCACCGATGAGACCGGCGGGGACGAAACGCAGGCGGGGGGACACCCCTATGAGGTCTCCGGAGCCTTTGAGATCAATCGCCGTCGCGGGTCCTCTCCCGAGATATTGACTCCAGTCGAATCCCTGCACGCTGGCGTCACCGAGCTGCCGGCGGGGATGGTCGCCAATCCAGAATCGCTCAATGCCACCTGTGGCGTCCCTGCCCTGATCGGAGGGCGATGCCCTCCGGCAGCCGCGGTCGGCGGGGTCAGGGCGTTTCTCCTTCCCGAGCAGGATTCTGTGTTCGATTCCCCCGGGCCTGGTTCTCCCCCCAACGACGTGGTCTACCGCCTGCAGCCCGAAAAGGGATATCTAGCTGCCTTCGGATTCAAGACTGAAGGTCCCAGCTTCATCCTCCGTTTCCGCCTCCGTAGCGACGGGGACTATGGGCTCAGCGAGGTTCTGCCGCTGGTGCCCCAAGCACCCGCCCTCTACGGTGTCGACTTCACCTTTTGTGGCAACGGGGTCAAGCTCTCAGCTGGACCTCTGGGAAGCTTGTTCGATCGCTGTCTCGAGCGCACCGACCCGGCTGCCAATCCGATCCCCTTCCTGACTCTCGGGACCCAGTGCGCCAGCGGTCCTTGGTCGACGCGGTTCCTAATCGACTCCTGGACCCGACGAGGGACCTATACCCCGAACGGGCTACCGGACCTACGCGATCCGAACTGGGTCGGCGCTCAGCTCCAGTCGCCCCAGCCCACCGGTTGCGAGCAGCTCACCGAAGAATGGACCGGCGCTCGCGAACCGTCGATCGCCCTCCAGTCCGACGATCGGGAAGCGGACTCCCCCGCCGCCTACACCGCTCGCATCCACGTTCCCCAGGACGGTCTGCTGGATCCTGATGGGCTGGCGACCGCCCATCTCAAGGACGCGACCGTGACCTTTCCGGTCGGGGTCAGCCTCAACCCGGCGGTCGCCACGGGGCTCGAGTCCTGCACCGAGGAGCAGATCGGGTTGATCGGGACCGGATTCGCGGCGCCCAACCCGATCCGGTTCGACGCCGAGCTGCCGGAGTGCCCGGACGCCTCGAAGGTCGGGACGGCGGCCGTGGTGACGCCGCTGTTCGACACCGACCTGGGCGGCTCGGTCTTTCTCGCGGCTCAGGACGAGAACCCGTTCGGCTCCGACTACGCCGTCTACATCTCGGTCGAAGCGCCGGACCAGGGCGTCGTGGCCAAGCTGCCGGGCCGGATCGAGCTCGATCCGGTCACCGGGCAGGTCAGCGTCCGCGTCGCCGACGCGCCGCAGCTTCCCTTCGAAGACCTGGAGCTGGAGCTCTTCGGCGGGCCCCGCACGGTGCTGGCCAGCCCAGTCACCTGCGGCAATCGCAGGGCTACGGCCGAGCTGACGCCCTGGTCGGCCGCCGACCTCGCTCATCCCGCCGCGGACGAAGTCGCGCGGCCATCGGCCGAGGTCTCGATCGCTGCCGGTCCCAACGCGTCGGCCTGTGCCTCCACGCTCGCCGAGCGCCCGTTCGGCCTCGGCTTCTCGGCGGGGGCAAGGGACCCCGTCGCCGGTGCCCGGACGCCGTTCACCGTCAGGGTGAGCCGGCCCGACGGGGCCCAGGAGCTCGACCGGCTCGAGTTCTCGCCGCCAGCCGGCTTCGCCGCCTCCCTCCGGGAAATTCCCTACTGCTCGGCCGAGCGGATCGCGGTCGCAAGGGGCAACTCGGGCCGCGCCGAGCGGGGGGAGCCGAGCTGTCCCGCCGCCTCGCAGGTGGGCATCACCGAAGCCGCCGCCGGCGCCGGGCCGTCGCCCTTCCGAGTCGACGGCAAGCTCTACCTCGCCGGTCCCTACAAGGGCGCGCCGCTCAGCGTCGTCGCGGTCACGCCCGCGGTCGCCGGGCCCGTCGACCTCGGCACGATCGTCATCCGTGCTGCTTTCGCTGTCGACCCTCTCACCGCCCGGGTCAGCACGGTCACCGACCCGATCCCCCAGATCGTCAACGGCATCCCGCTGCGGCTTCGCGACCTCCGCATCGACCTCGACCGCCCGGGCTGGACGCAGAACCCGACCAGCTGCGAGGCTGCCGCGGTCTCGGGCCGCGCCTCGGGTTCCTCGGGTGCCACCGCCGACCTCTCGCAGCGCTTCCAGGTGGGCGGCTGCCAGGCGCTCGGGTTCAAGCCGAAGCTCTCGCTTCACTTCCTGGACGCCCCACCCCGCCGCGGCGGCCACCCGCGGTTGCGCGCCGTGCTGCGACCGCGGCGCGGCGACGCCAACATCCGCCGGGCCGCGATCGTGCTGCCGGCGACCGAGCTGCTCGACAACTCGCACATCCGCACGATCTGCTCGCGGCAGCGATCGGCGGCCGGGACCTGCCCGGCGAAATCGGTCTACGGAGAGGCGAAGGTATGGAGCCCGCTGCTCGACGAGCCTCTGCGGGGGCCTGTGTACCTGCGCGCCAGCGAGCGCCGGCTGCCCGACCTCGTCGCGGCGCTCGACGGCCAGATCGAGATCGAGCTCGCCGGCCGCATGGACGCCTTCCGCGGACGCATCCGCAGCACCTTCGAAGCCGTCCCCGACGTTCCGGTCAGCCGGTTCCAGTTGACCATGTACGGCGGCCGCCGGGGGCTGCTGGTCAACAACACCCGCCTCTGCCGGGCCAAGCCCCGGGCCGCCGCCTTCTTCCGCGCCCACAACGACAAATCCCGCCGGGTCGCCTCGGCGGTACGCGTCGAGGGCTGCGGGAAGGCCCAGGGCAGGCGGCGATAAACAAGGACGTAGACGTACCAACGTTCGTTCCCGTCTGACGTAGAATTTCCCCCGATGGGAGGGACTTTCGGTCGGTGAATCGCCGTCGGCCCCTCGTGGGCCTGCTCGCCGTGCTCGTCGCCTGCCTCGCTCTCGGGGTCGTTGGCCTTGGGGTCGAGGACGAGCTGGAGCCACTCTCGCTGGAGGTGCCGCGCACCTCGGCGGAGGAAGGCGAATCCCTGGCCCAAAGCCACTTCGGGGATTCCTCGCCATTTGTGATCCTGCTGCGTGGTCCGGCGGCTGCGGTCGACCGGCAGGGGGTCGGGCTGGTCCGGGAGCTGCGGCGGGACCCGGAGGCGACGGTGATCTCGCCTTGGGACCGCGGCTCGCTGGCAGCGCTTCGTCCCAACCAGCACAAGGCTCTTGTTTTAGTCGACTACGGCGTACCACTTGCCGAGGCGATGCGGCAAACGGTTCCGTCTCTGGAAGCGACGCTGGAGGCCCGGATCCGGCCACCGGTGGAGGCGACGCAGTCCGGCTACGCGTCGGTCTCCCGCGCCCTGCAGGAGGAATCGCTGCGCTCGACCGAGCGGGCCGAGCTGTTGGCGGCGCCGTTGCTGATCCTCGTCCTGCTGCTCGTCTTCCGCTCGGTGGTCGCCGCGGCGGTGCCGCTGCTGTTCGGCGCCCTCACCGTCTTCGCCGGCCGCGGCGTGCTGGCGCTGCTGAGCGAGGCGATGACGATCGACGCGCTCTCGCTCGTCGTCTGCACGATGATGGGGCTGGCGCTCGGGGTCGACTACTCGCTGCTGATCGTCTCCCGCTTCCGCGAGGAGCTGCGGGGCGGGCGCGACCCCTGGCAGGCGGCCGCTGTCGCCCGGGCCAGCGCCGGCCGCACCACCTTCTTCGCCGGCACCACCCTGATCGTCGCCGTCGTCGGCTCCGCTTTCCTGCAGCCCGGCTCGCTGCTGCTCTCGCTGGCGACCACGGTCGGGATCGTCACCGCGATCAGCGTCGTCGTCTCGGTCTTCGCGGTGCCGCCGCTACTCGCCCTGCTCGGCCCCCGCATCGACGCCGGCCGGATCGGGCAGCGCGCCGCATCGCGTCGCACAGCCTCGCGTGGTTCCTCTGTCGCCGATAGCGCGACAAAGGAACCACGCGCTGGGCTTAGCGTCGCCGTTCTCGCCACCGCGGCCCTGCGCCGCCCCGCCTTCGCCGCCTGCCTGGTCGCCGTGCCGCTGGTGCTGCTGATGGCGCCGGTGCTCGCCTTCACCACCGGCGCTCCGGGTATCGACGAGCTGCCGGCGTCGAGCCCCGCCCGGGCCAGCGCCGAGGAGATCGACCGCGCCGTCGGGCCCGGCTGGGAGGCGCCGTTCGTCCTCGTCGCCGCCACCGAGGAGGGGCCGATCACGACCCGCGAGGACCTCGCCCTGCTGGCGCGCTGGCAGCGGCGGATCGCCGCCGAGCCCGGCGTGCGGGCCGTGATCGGCCCGGCCCCGATCTCGCGCCGCACCCAGCCGCTGCGAGCGCTCGGCTCGCGGCTCGCCTCGCAGGGCGCGGACGGTCCGGAGCAGCTGGGCCGGCTCGGGCCCGGCCTGCGCCGCGCCGCCCGCGCGGTCGAGGAGCTGCGCGGCGGGATCGCGGCAGGCGCCGAGGGCAGCGGCCTGCTGGCCGAGGGCTCGGAAAGGGCGGCCGCGGGCGCCGGGGTGATCGCCGTGCAGCTCGACCGCGCCGCGGTCCGCGGCGAAACCGCCACCGCAGCGATCGAGCGGCTGCGCGACGGCAGCGAGCGGCTCGCCGACGGCCAGCGCCGCACCGCGGTCGGCACCCTCAGCCTCTCGCTCGGCCTGCGCTCGCTGCTGCCGCGGATCCGCGGCGGCGAGCTGGCCCGGGCGCGGCGCCTGGCGCACCGGCTCGAAGCCGCCGCTGCCGCCGACCCGGCGCTCTCCCGGGCCGCCGAAGAAGCCCGCACCCTTGCCCGCACGATCGCCCTCAACCGCGACGAAGTCCGCCGTCTGCGCGACGTCGCCCAGGAGGTCAACGGCGGCCTCAACCGGCTCGTGCCAGGCGGGAAGCGGCTGGAAGAGGGGGTGGGGGAGCTCTCCGAAGCGGCGGGCGGGCTCAGCGAAGGTCTGCAGCGCCTCGGTGACGGGGCCGAGGCGCTCTCCGGCGGCCTGATCGAACTGCAGGGCGGCGCCGACACCCTGCAGGCGGGCCTCTCGGAAGGCTTCCATCGTTCCTATCCGCTGCAGGCGCGGCTGCGCAATGCCGGCGTCCGCGTCTCCGCGGTGGCGGCGCCGCTGGAGATCGGCGCCCGCCGCCTGCGCGCGGACTCGCCGCGCCTGTTCGACTCCGGCTACTTCGTCCTCTCCGCGCTCGACGGGGCGCCGCCCCAGCGCCGCGCCGAAGCGGCCGAGGCGGTCAGCGTCGAGGGCGGCGGCCAGGCGGCGCGGATGCTGATCGTCTCCACCCATCCGTTCAACAGCGAGGGCTCGCGCCGCACCGGCGACCGCCTGCTCGCCGATGCCGAGGCGATCGCCGCCGAGGGCGATCTGCGCACCGGGCTCACCGGCGGTGCCGCGACCCTCAACACCTACGGCGAGGCGACCAAGGAGCGGCTGCCGCTGGTGATCGGCGCCTTCGTCCTCTTCACCCTCGTGGCTCTGGTCTTCGTCCTGCGGGCGCCGCTGTTGGCGCTGCTCGCCGTCTGCCTCAACCTCGCCTCGGTGGCGGCGGCGATCGGGGTGATGACGCTGGTCTGTCAGATCCCCGAGGGCTACCCGCTCGGCGGCCACCCCTACGTCGACACGGTCGGGGCGGGGGCGATCTTCGGCGTCACCTTCGGGCTCTCGATCGATTACGCGGTCTTCCTGATCGCCCGGATGCGGGAGCGCTACGAGCTCGACGGCGACAACCGGGCGGCGATCGAGTACGGGCTGGAGAAGACGGCCGGCGTGATCACCGGCGCCGCCGCGATCATGGCCGCCGTCTTCGTCTCCTTCGCCCTGGCGCCGATCGCGACCGTGAGCCAGATGGGGGTGGGGCTGACGGTGGCGATCCTGCTCGACGCGACGATCGTGCGGATCGTCCTGCTGCCGGCGCTGATGCTGCTGCTCGGCGACCGGGTCTGGCGGGTGCCGCCGCTGCTCGACCGCATCCTTCCGCGCCGCGACGTGCTTGCAGCAGGGAAGCAGCCGGTCGCATGAGACGACTCAGCCAGACGCTCGCCGCGGCGCTCGCCGCCGCCCTTCTCCTCGCCCCCGCGGCGCCCGCGGCGCAGGCCCCCACCCGCGACGAATACGTCGAACGCCTGGAGGAGATCTGCAAGCCCGACAACGAGGCGACGCAGCGGGTGATGAAGGGGGCCCGCGCCGACATCCGCGCCGAACGGCTGGCCGTTGCCGCCGCCAAGTTCGCCAGGGCGACGAGGATCTTCGGCGGCTCGGTACGGGGGATGGAGGCGGTCCCAGAGCCGCCCGCCGACCGGCCGAAGCTGGGCCGCTGGTTCGGCCATCTGCATGACCAGGAGGGATACCTGCGAGGGGTGACGGCGCAGCTGCGTGCCGACCGTCCGGTCAAAGCGCAGCGCCAGATCGCCCGCTTCATCCACGCCGGCAACCTCGCCAACAGCGTCATCCTCCCCTTCGGCTTCGAGGCCTGCACCTTCAAGTTCTCCAGGTACGGGTGATGGGCACCGCGCGCCTCGCTCGCGGGAGGGGAGCGGCACTGCTGGCCCTCGGACTGCTGGCGGCGCTGAGCGCGGCGCTCCCCGCCGTCCCCGCGCAGGGCGAGCGCAGCCAGCGCGGCAACCTGGTCGTCTCGCTCGACGGCAAGCTCTCGCCGCTGAAGCTGCCGCGGGAGCGCGAGGCGCCGGTGGCGGTGCGGCTCGAAGGCGGCCTGCGGACCGCCGACGGCGAGACGCTACCGCGGGTGACCCGGGTGGAGCTGGGGCTGCCGGTCCAGGCCAGCCTCCACGCCCGCGGCCTGCCGACCTGCCCGCCGCGACGGCTGCGCGACGCGACCACCCCGCAGGCGCTCGACGCCTGCCGCGGCGCCCTCGTCGGCCGCGGCCGGCTCGAGGCCGACGTGCTGCTGCCCCACCAGGCCCCCTTCTCGATCGGCACCCGGCTCTTCGCCTTCAACTCCCGCCTCGATGGCCGCCGGGCGATCGTCCTCCACGCCTACGCCGCCGACCCGCCGACCGTGGTTGTAATTCCTTTCCGGGTCCGCCCCGGCTCGGGGCGCTTCGGCACCGCCCTGGTCGCCGACCTCTCGCCGGAGCTCGGCCCCTGGCCGCGCTTCGCCCGCTTCGAGCTGACCCTCTCGCGCAGCTTCCGCTACCGCGGCGAGCGCCTTAGCTACCTCAGCGCCTCCTGCCCGATCCCACCCCGCTTCACCGCCGGCTTCTTCTCCTTCGCCCGCGCCAGCTTCACCCTCGCCGGCGGCCGCGAGATCGCCACCGGCATCGCTCGCAGCTGCCGCGCCCGCTAGCCGCAGAGGCAGTTTGAAGCTAAAAACCGGTCTGTTAGTGTCCCTAATAGGGGAAGGAGCGGCGGGACTTGACGAGCGAGATCGGCGATAGCGGCAGTGGGGGCGGCGGGCGACCGCTGCCACCTGCCCTGGCCCGGCTCGAGGCGACCCTCGTCGACGCCTGCGCGGAGCCGGCGGAGTGGCCGGCGCAGATCGCAGCGGGGGTCTACGCCGGTGTCGACTATGTGATCGCCAACCCCGCGCTGATTCAGCTGGAGCTGCTGGACCAGACCGATGGAATCACCTTTTATGAAGGGGTTATCGCGCGTTTTGCGCAGCTGATCCGCCTCCGGGCGCCGATCCAGAGGCGGCTCCCCGGCTCGACCGACGAGGCGCTCGTGGCGAGCATCGTCGGCCTCGTCGGCGACCACGTGAGGGTCGGCCGCCTCGACCGGCTCGCCGAGCTGCGGCCGGAGCTGGTGCTGCTGACGCTGCTGCCCTACCTGGGCTTCGCCGACGCCCAGCGCTGGGCGAACCAGACAGCGCCCTCCTGAGCACTGCTTGACTTGCCGGTCCGTATATGTTCTTATTTCTGGTCCGCGGTCGGCTACCGGCAGCGGGGAACCTGGCCAGGTCCGGACCGTCCGCCATCTTCCCTGGCGCTTCGGTCTACAGGCGCGATGGTCCGGAGGCACTCCCATCGTCTCCGGGCCGTTTGCGTCGTTGCTGACGGCCGGCCAGGGCGGCGATCACCACCACCCTTGCCGCCCCGGTCGCCAGCAGCCGTTCGCGGGTCGGCCGTGCGAAATCTGATCTCGCCCCCGGGTTGGCGAGGTAGAAGGCGAGGACCCCGTCGAGGATCGCCCGGTGGCCTTCCCGGTGCGATAGCGGCCCAGTCGCGGCGCGGGCCCGGTCGGCGATCCAGCCCAGCCGCTCCGCGGTTCGATCCGGTCCCTCGTAGTAGGCGGTGTAGTCGTGGGCGCCGGCTGCGCGGTCGGCCTCGCGATCGACCAGGTCGTCGAGGAGGACGGTGAGGGCGCCGATCGGCGGGAAGTAGGCGGCGTCGACGAGCTCCGCCTGCTCGGCCGTGGTCCGCGGGTCGGCGGCGCCGCCGATCAGGGCGTGGACGGCGGCCGAGGAGCTGGCGCCGGCCGCGAGCTCCCACCACTCGTAGCCGGGCGGAGCCTCGAGGCCTTCGGCCCAGGCGCGCAGCGTCCCCGGCCCCCCGAGCTCGGCGGCGTGGGTCTGGCTCTGGCCCGCGCCGCAGCGAGCGGCTGCTCGCCGGGCGGTGGGCAGCACCGCGCTCGCGGCCGGCAGCGTCGCCACCGCCTCGCGGCAGGCGCCGACCAGGCTGGCCAGGTAGCCGCCGTCGTCGCGCTGAGGGTGGTGCCGGTACCAGTCGCGGCGTGGGCCGATGGGGTCGAGCGCGTCGGCCAGCGCCTCGTGCAGCGCCAAGCCGTTCGCCAGCGGGTCGGGCACGGGCTGCTCGCCCAGCGTGTCGAGATAGTCGACCGCGACGCCCAGAGTCGTCATCGCCACCGCCGCCGCCGGCCGGGTCCGCCGCGGCGCCAGGATCGCGAACACCGCCGTCGCCTCGACGTTGGCCGACTTCTCCAGTGCCGTCAGCGCCTGCGCCCGCAGGACCGGCTGGGGGATCGTCGCGGCGACCTCGCGCCAGCGCCGCAGCTCACTCCGGACCCGCGGCAGCACCGCGCTCCGGTAGACGGCCAGCGCCCGGGCCACCGCGATCGCCTCTCGCATGCCATCTGCCGCCACCGCCGCACCCTAGCCCCCCGGGGGCAGGTAGCCGAATGTGACAGCGATACCACGAACTGCCCATTGTCACCGCATGGGCATCGGCAGAGGATCGGCGCCGGTAGCAGGCAGGGCTTGTTGCCTTCATTGACCCGACTCTCAGGAGGTTGTGCATGAGAAGTAGACGCGTAACACCGCTGCTCGTTTTCGCCGCCATGATCGTCGCGGCATTCACGGTTCCCGCCGCCGCATCGGCCGGCGAATGGACGGAATACGACGAAGAAGGGCCGCCAGTGCCGCTTCAGCAGTCGATGGACCTCGAGTTCCAGGGCTCCACCGAAGTATCGGAAGAAGGGGGCTTCTCGTATCGGTGTGACGATGTCAGCGGCCAGCTCTCCGTCGAGCCTGGATCCCAAGGAGGGATCACTGACATCGAGTACTCCGAGTGCGTGGGGCAGGGTGGATTCAGCGGCCTCACCTTCGTCGTGACGCCCAACGATCTTCCCTGGGCTGTCGAAGCAGGCGATGCCTCCATCGGCACGGATGAGGTCTCGGTGGACATCGTGGCCTACTACACCTACCAATTCCCCTACGGCAACGCGGTCGCGGACTGGAACAACGTCCAGAGCACCTGGAACCTGGTCGTCGATGATCCATGGGCTGTTTCCGCTCTGGAATTGGATGGCTATAACGAATCCGCTTGGAAGCCGGAATACGGATACTTCGATGTCTCTCCCGCAGGAATACTTGGAATCTCCTAGCTGTCGCACGTCGGGCTCCTGCGTCCGCAGGTAGCCCGCCAAGGCGATCCCCCGGGCGGCGACTCGTTTTACGCCCGGGGGATCGCCCTCGGTCCCTTCGCACGCCGTCTGCCGTGCGGCACCTTGACCTCCGAGGGCCACGTGCCGGTACCCTTGCGCGACTTTGGGATCGATCACCTCCGAACAGCCGACCGTGCCGGCGCCCGGCGTCGACCCGCCGAGCGGGGAACAAGTCGTGCCGCGCCGCTCGCCGCTGCGGGCGGCGATCAAGACCGGCCGGCCGAAGGAGTGGATCAAAAACGTCTTCGTGTTCGCCGGGGTGCTGTTCTCCGGCAAGTTCACCGACGGCCACGCCGTCGCCGAGGCGCTGGTCACCTTCGTCGCCTTCTGCTGGATCTCCAGCGCCGGCTACTTCGTCAACGACCTGATCGACGTCGAGCTCGACCGCAAGCACCCGAAGAAGCGCTACCGGCCGCTGGCCGCGGGCGAGCTCTCCGAGACCGCCGCCAAGCTGATCGCACCGCTGCTGGCCGCCGCCGCGATCGGCCTCGCATTCGCCTTCGTCAACTGGGAGGTCGGGCTGATGGTGGTCGGCTACGGCATCGCCCAGATGGCCTACAGCATGGGCCTCAAGCAGATCGTGATCGTCGACGTGATGACCCTCGCCGGCCTGTTCATCCTCCGCGTCGCCGCCGGCGCCAGCGCCGTCGACGCCCACGCCTCCGAGTGGCTGATCCTCTGCACCGGCATGCTCGCCGCCTTCCTCGGCTTCACCAAGCGCCGCCAGGAGGCGGTCTCCGAGCTGCACGAAGGGACCTCGACCCGGCCCGTGCTCGAGCATTACTCGCTGCCCTTTCTCGACCAGATGGTTTCCCTGGTCACCACCGGCACCGTGATCAGCTACTCGATCTACGCCGTCAACTCGCCCCTGATCGGCAGCCAGATGATGCTGACGATTCCACCCGTGGTCTACGGCATCTTCCGCTACCTCTACCTGATCTACGACCGCTCCGACGACCGCTCGATGGCCCAGATCGTCGCCGGCGACCGCGGCATCCAGGCGGCCGGCGTCGCCTACGCGATCGTCGCCTTCCTGCTGCTCTACGTCTTCAAGTAGCGCCAGGGCGCTAGAGGATCTCCGCCTCGGGCGGCGGTCCCTCGAGCAGGTAGAAGCGGGTGCGGCCGAGCTCCTCGCCGTCGACGGTGACGACGGCGGCGTGGGGGCCGGCGGTGGAGAAGGTGACGGTGGTGCCGATCGACATCACCAGCCGCTGCTCCTGGCCGGCGGTCATCCCGGGCGGCCGGCCGGTCTCGAAGTTGGCGGTCAGGCCCTCGCCGAGCTCGAGCCCGTCGGGGTCCTGGATGTTGACTTCGAGCTCGTGCGGGTCGTTGGTCTCGTGCCAGGCGACGTCGATCCCGAGGCCGATGTGGAAGGCCCAGTCGTGGGGCAGCTCCGGCAGCCGCAGCACGTTCCAGCCGCCGCCGGTCATATAGAGCTTGCCGTTGACCGCCTCGGCGTGGTCGGCGAGCAGCAGGAAGCCGATGTTCACGCGCCGGCGTCCTCGTAGGGGACGATCGGCAGGTCGGAGACCAGCTCGACCTTGCCGTCCCGGGTGAACTGGAGGTCGACCGTCTCGTTCTTGCGGTAGGTGCCCCAGAGCCCGAGGTACATCGCCAGCCAGCGGCTGGTCCCGATCTTCTCCTTGACGATCGGCCGGGTGAAGACGATCTCGCCCCCCTCGACGTCGTAATCGACGCCCTCGCTCTGCTCGACCCCGTTGATGAAGACGGCGAACGGCGGTCCCGCCCCGCGCGGGACCTTGACCCGCTCGCCGGCCGCGTAGCTGCCCTTGGGGATCTCGGTGCCGGTGTCGCTCATCGCCGTTCCAGAGTCTCGCGCACGAGGTCGAACGGCGTCTCGTGGCCGCTCGGGTCGAGCTCCTCGCGCACCATGCCACCGCTGAAGGGGACGAAGGCGCCGTCGCCGCGGACGTCGACCCCGGCGGCCGGCTTGCGCCCCCAGCGGCCCTTGCCGGTCAGCTGCAGCCGCGCCCGCACCTGGTCCTCCGGCTTGAAGGTCCGCAGCATCGAGGTCTCCTTCAAAGGCCCCAGCGAACGGATCGCCAACGCCCGCGCCCGCATAGCCGCCACCGCCTCCCCACGATCGTCGAACTGCTCACGCGATACCTCAGAGCCGTTGCGAACGGTCAGCTTCCAACTCACGCGCGCAAACTTAGGCGATCGCGGGAGGGGTTGGGGCCCCTCGCCAGACACTCAACACCGAGCCATAGCGAGGTGTGTCTGGAGAGGGGCCTCAACCCCTCCCCCAACGCCTACGCTCCGCGCCGCGGCCGCTTGGGCCGCCGCGCCGGCGGACCGACGATTTTCTCCGCCCCGTCGCGCCGCTCGACCGGGAGGTACTCGCGCTCGCGGGCGCCGGTGTAGATCTGGCGCGGACGGGCGATCTTCGTCTCCGAGTCCTCCTGCATCTCCATCCACTGCGCCATCCAGCCGGCCGTGCGGGGGATCGTGAAGAGGACCGTGAACATGTTCTCCGGGATCCCCAGGGCCTCGTAGATGATCCCCGAGTAGAAGTCGACGTTCGGGTAGAGCTTGCGCGAGGTGAAGTAGTCGTCGTCGAGCGCCTGTTTCTCCAGCTCGCGGGCGATCTCGACCAGCGGGTTGTACTCGGTCGCCTCGAAGACCTCGTCGAGGTGGGTCTGGATGATCCGCGCCCGCGGGTCGTAGTTCTTGTAGACGCGGTGGCCGAAGCCCATCAGTTTCTCTTCCCGGTCTTTGACCCGGGCGAGGAAGTCGGGGATGTTGTCGACCGACTCGATCTTCCGCAGCATCTTCAGGACCGCCTCGTTGGCGCCGCCGTGCGAGGGCCCGTAGAGGGCGGCGACGCCGGCCGCGACCGCCGAATACGGGTCGACCCCGGAGGAGCCGACGCCGCGCACGGCGTTGGTCGAGCAGTTCTGTTCGTGGTCGGCGTGGAGGATGAAGAGGACATCGAGGACCTTCGACAACACCGGCTTCGGCAGATGCTTGTCTTCGGTCTTCTTGAACATCATCGAGAGGAAGTTCTCGGCGAAGTTGAGGTCGTTGTCGGGGTAGACGTAGGGCAGCCCCAGGTTGTGCCGGTAGGAGAAGGCGGCCAGGGTCGGGACCTTGGCGATCAACCGCACCGCTGCCATGTAGCGCTCTTCTTCGTCGCCGATCTGCTTTGCGTCGGGGTAGAAGGTGGAGAGGCCGCCGACGCCGGCCAGCAGCATCCCCATCGGGTGGGCGTCGTAGCGGAAGCCCTCGAAGAACTGCTT
>DATHUE010000034.1:0-12012 GCA_035462545.1 Solirubrobacterales bacterium | reverse complement strand
GACGCGCTCGCCGGCGCTCGCCGGCTGCGGCGCCTCGAGCGCCTGCTCGTAGACCGCCGTCACCCGGTCCGCGACGCGGGGCCAGGCGTAGCGCTGGGCGCTGCGACGGGCCTCCTCCCCCATCCGCTGCAGCCGCTCCGGCTCGTGGTGGGCGCGCTGCAGCTCCTCGGCCAGGCGCTGGGGGTCGGCGGGCGGCACCAGCACCCCGTCGACCCCGTCGGTGACGACGTCGCTGTAGCCGGCGATGCCGGAGGCGATCACCGGCGTGCCGGCGGCGAAGGCCTCGGTCAGGACCATGCCGAAGCTCTCGCCGGAGAGCGAGGGCGCGCAGAGCAGGTCGGCCTCGTGCAGCGTCCGCCACAGCTCCGGGCCGGAGACGCGGCCGGGCAGGTCGACGAAGCGCAGCAGGTCGGGGTCCGGCAGGTAGCGGAGGACGTCCTCGCGCTCGGCGCCGATCACGGTCAGGCGGCAGGGCACGTGCTCGACCAGGGCGCCGAAGGCGGCGAGCAGGACCGGCAGCCCCTTGCGCTCCTCGGCGCGGCCGACGAAGGCGACGCGCAGCTCCTCGCCGGGCGGCTTCGGCCCCGCCGGCGCGGCCTCGACATCGACCCCGTTGGGGATGATCTCGTAGCGGCCGCCGAACCAGCGGCGGCCGGTCCAGGCCGCCGCCTCGGAGACGGCGATCCGGGCGGAGAGGCGGTTGAACATGCGCCGCGCCCCGAACGCGTTGGCGACGTGGTTGGGGACGGGCTTGGTCGAGTAGGTGTGAAAGGTGCCGACGACCGGCGCCTTGGAGCCGAGGGTGGCGTTCCAGCCGACCAGCGGCACCAGCGGCTCGTGGACGTGGACGACGTCGAACTCGCCGCGGTTCAGCTCGCGGCGCGGCGCCAGGATCCCGCCGGCCGGGGAGAGCGAGAGGTTGGACACCGCGCCGTTGGCGCCGATCCCGACCGAGCGCCCGAGCGAGGCGAAGTGGTCGGGCAGCTGGCGATCTTCGGCCGGGGCCCGGTGCAGGGCACGGCTGAGCCGATCCGGAGGATCGAGGGGAGCGAGGACACGGACGTAGTGGCCCCGGCCGAGAAACTCCTCGGCAAGCGCCTCCACGTGCCGGTTCACGCCCCCCTGGTAGGACCAGGAATATGGCGAGACGAGAGCAATGCGCACGCGTTGCCAAGGGTAGAGGATGGGACGGCAGCCGCAAGAGCGCCGTCAGGCGTCCATAAACGGTCAGGTTCGTAAATTGTTCAGGATTTACTCCGGTATTCGTTAGTCTTGCGGCGGGCATGGAAGGAGGCGCCGCTACCGGGGCTGGAGAGACGCGGGCGGGCGCTCGCGTGCTCACGCTTCTTGCCAATCCTCTGCACGTCCGGATCCTGCGGGCTCACGAAGCAGGGCCGCTGCGCGCGACCGAGGTCGAGGAGGCCGCGGGCTGGCCGGCGGCGACGACGCTGCGGGCGGCGATCGGCAACCTGCGCCGCAGCGGCCTGCTCGAGCGGCAGGAGGTCAGTGCGATGCCCCACGGCGTCGCCACCGCGCTCACCGAGGCCGGCCGCGAGGTGCTGTTCGTCGCCGGGGTGGTCGAGCGCTGGCTGGCGATCCCGCCGCAGGGCCCGATCCCAGTCGACAGCGAGGAGGCGAAGGGCGCGGTGAAGGCGCTGGCGGCGGGCTGGAGCACGAAGATACTGCGGGCTCTCGCCGCCCGACCGGCCTCGCTGACCGAACTCGCACAGCGGATCCCCGAGGTGAGCTACCCCTCGCTGGAGCGGCGGCTGACGCGGATGCGCAAGATCCACCAGATCGAGCCCTCGCCGACTCCCGGCCGCGGCATCCCCTATGAGGCGACCGACTGGCTGCGGCACGCGATCGCGCCGCTCTGCGCCGCCGGTCGCTGCGAGCGGCGGCACATGCGCGCCGAGACGGCGCCGATCACCCCGGTCGAGATCGAGGCGGCCTTCCTGCTGGCAATGGAGCTGGCGCCGCTGCCGGAGACGACCAGCGGCATCTGCAAGCTCGTGGTCCTGCCGGAAGCCGACGAGCACGGGAAGCGGGAGGAGGTCGCGCCGGCCGGAGTCACGGTCGAAGTGGAGAATGGAATCGTGCTGCGCTGCGTGCCGGAGCTGCAGGAAGAGGTGCCGGCCTGGGCACTGGGCACGCCGATGGACTGGCTCAACGCGGTGATCGACGGGCACCTCGAAAGCCTGCGCTTCGGCGACGCCCGCCCCCAGCTCGCCGCCGACCTCGTCCACGGCCTGCACCTGGGCCTGTTCGGGGACTAACCCCCGCGCGCGGCGAAGACAAAAGATTTACACTTTTGCGACACACACGTGCGTTTTTTCCCGCTAGCGTCAGGAGCATGGACCCCGTGAGATCCACCTGGACCGATTCTCGCCTCGACGACTTCGCCGTTCGCACCGACCAGCGCTTTGACTCCATCGAACGGCGGATGGAGAGGGGATTTACCCAGGTGAGCCAGGACATCCGGGAGCTGAAGAAGGAAATGGGCGGGATGCAGCGCACGATGGTTCAAACCACCGTCGCTCTCGCCGCCGGGATGCTGGCCGGGTTCGGCGGTCTCGCCGGCCTGATCGCCACCCAGCTCTAGCTCGACTCGGCCCAGGCGAAGCCGGTGAAGACCAGCAGGTAGGCGGCGCCGACCACGAGCAGGAGGGCACCGGAGTCGTTGGCGAGGGTGCCGACGGCGACCGCGGCGAGGGCGCCGAGCAGGCCGGCGCGCATCGCCGGGCGGCCGACGAGCCAGGCGGCGAGGCGGTCGCGGCGGAGGTAGGCGAGGACGGCGAGGACGAGGACGAGTGGCAGGAAGACGGCGAGGACGGGGCGGACGAAGCTGCGGGCCGAGAGCTGCAGGCGGCGCTGGGCGACGTCGGCGAGCTCGCCGAGGCCACCGGCGTCGAGGACCGAGCGGGTGAGGTGGGCGTCGGCGCCGGAGAGGAGGTCGACGAGGGCAAGCAGCGCAAGGGCCGCGAAGGGAACGGCGATCGCCAGCAGTGCCGTGCGGCGGCGGCGGGCGGCGATCGCCGCGGCGGCGACGGCGGCCCCGGCCGGGAGCACGATCGCGGCGCCGACGTCGGCGCCGAAGCGGCCGGCGGCGAAGACGAAGGCGGCGGCGAGGCCGAGGGCGAGGAAGGCGGCGGCGCTCGCCCGGGGTGAGAGGCGTGGCGCAAAGCCGGCGATCCCCGCCCCGGTCCCCGCCACGACGAGCACCGCCAGCACGGCCTCGAGCTCGTTGCCGATCCCGTAGAAGCGGACGCCGAGCCCCGGGTTGGGACCGAGCAGCGAGAGCGAGGTGAGGGGCGAGCCGGCGATTACGTCGACTGCGTGGACGAGGACGGTCGCGGCGACGGCGAGGGCGAGGGCGCGGTAGCCGCCGAGGGTCGCCAGCGTCAGCGCGGCGAGCAGCGGCGGCGCTACGAGCGCCAGTAGCTGTTCGGCTCCCTGACTCGGCTCCAAAGCGGCAGCCAGCAGCAGCGCCAGGGGCAGATAGACGATCGCGAGCGCCGTCATCCGCACCGCCACTCGGGTCACCCCATCGCGCGGTTCCTTTTGGACGTCATCGGTCCGAAAGGAACCGCGCGGTGCCTTAGTCGCTTGATGGGCGACAAAGGAACCGCGCGATGCGAGGGCGACCGCGCCGAGGGCGGTCAGCCACGCCAGCAGCGTCAGCCCGATCACCGGACCGCGGCGCTCGCCGATCGAGGCGAGCCGCTCGCCGAGGGCTTCGACCGCCGCCGGGTCGACGCTCCCCTCCACCTCGATCGGCTGGCCGGACATCTGCGAGGGCACGGGGGCGCCGAGCCGGCGCAGGATCGTCGGCGCCACGTCGGTCGAGAGCACGTAGCCCTCGAGCCGGGTGCTGGCCGAGGTGAGGTTGCCGTCGAATCCGGGGCCGGCAATCCCGATCGCCAACGCCTCGCCCGGCGCCGGCGGCGGCCGCTCGATCGCGATCAGCAGATCGTCCCCGCGCAGACCCGGGGGGAGGGTCGCGAGCTGCGCCAGGCTGCCGGCGCGGACCTCGAACCTCTCCCCCGCCCGCGCCCGCGCCAAGCTCTCCGCCAGCAATCCCGGCTCGATCTCGGCCGGCGCCGACTCCGCGCGCTCGCTCAGCTGCCCGCCCTCGATCGGCCGGTCGAGCGGCACCTGCACGGCTGCCGGCAATTGCTCCTTATATAGAGAGCCGAAGACCCGGTTGCCCTGGGTGAGGTCGAGACGGGTCTGCGCCGCCGGCACCGAACCGAGCCCGGCGCTCATCAGCCCGGGCGAGAAGCCGGCAGCCGCCAGCTGGCTCGGAGTCGTGCCCGGCGGGACCCAGGCCAGCGTCACCTGCGCGGACGCCGGCGGAACGCAAAGCAGGACAACGGCGAGCGCTATCGTCGTCGCGATGGCAGACCGCACTTTCGCCAAGTTCACTTTCCTCAAAGTCGATCCCGCCTGGCGCCGTCGCGACGCCGAGCTCCGCGCGGCAGACAAGGCGGAGTTCCTCGCCGCCTGCGAGGACTTCGCCGTCGACCGCTCGCTGCGCGCCTACTCAACCATAGGCACGCGCGGCGACGTCGACCTGCTGCTGCTGAGCCAGAGCGCCAACCTCGACGATCTCCACACCTTCCACGTCGTCCTCAACCAGAGCGGGCTGGCGAAATGGATGAGCACCCCCCACTCCTACCTGGCGATGACCAAACCGTCCCCCTATTCGGAGGAGCGGGCGCGGCCGGAGATCTGCACCAGCGAGCGCAAGTACCTGTTCGTCTACCCGATGGTCAAGCAGCGCCGCTGGTACGGGCTGCCGCCCGAGGAGCGCGGGCGGATCATGCGCGGCCACATCGAGGTCGGGCGCCGCTACCCGGAGATCTCGATCAACACGACCTACTCCTACGGGCTCGACGACCAGGAGTTCGTGGTCGCCTTCGAGGGCGACGACCCGGGAATGTTCCTCGACCTCGTCAATGAGCTGCGGCCGACCGAGGCCAGCGAGTACACCGAGCGCGAGACGCCGATCTTCACCTGCGTGGCGATGTCGGTCGGCAAAGCGCTCGATGCGCTGGACGGGGCTCCCTTTGCCGCCGTCGCCGACGCGCGCTAGCCTTTCGCTGATCATTCAGGCACCTCTCAACTATGCGATCGACGAGAACGACCGCCTGATCCAGGTCGACGGCTGGTTCTACGACTTCGCCGCGGCCAACGGGTGGGACGGAGCCGAGGACTGCCTCGGCCGCGTCCTCTGGGATTTCGTCGCCGGCGAGGACCTGGTGAAACTGCAGCGGATCCTGGTGCGCCGGATCCGCAGCGACGTGCGCGAAGTCGAGCTGCCGTTCCGCTGCGACGGTCCTGACGTGCGGCGCGAGATGACACTGCGGATCTCCGCCAACGAGTCCGGTCGCCTTGTCCTCTTCTCGGCCCGGATGCGCGACGAGCTGCCGCGGCCGAAGCCCCAGCCCCTGCTCGACATGGAGGTGCCGCGCGGCGGGAAGACGATCGAGATGTGCGGCTGGTGCGACCGCTTCTTCGTCGACGACGAATGGGTCGAGGTCGAGGTCGCGGCCGAGCGCCTCAGCCTGTTCGCCCGCGAGGAGCTGCCGGCAATCACCCACGGCATCTGCCCGCACTGCAGCGAGCTCCTGCTCGCGGCGTGACAAAAAGTTACAATGCTGTGCGCCATACGTGCGTTTTTGCCCGCTACGCTGGAGGCATGGAGTCGATGCGATCAACCTGGACCGATTCGCGGCTGGACGACCTCAACGGTCGCGTCGGCGACCTCTCGTCTCGGATCGACGCCCTGCAGCGCACCATCATCCAGGTCGGCGGCGGCCTGATCGCCGCCTTCGTCGCCCTCCTCGCCGCGATGCTCGGCGTGATCGCGACCCAGCTCTAGCGCCGCTCAGTCCTTCGTCGCCTCGTAGAAGACCTCGTACTGGGTGTCGTCGGGCTGCCTGGCGCGGCCGTTGCCGCGGAAGACGTTGCTGAGCCGCATCCCGTATTTGCGCACCAGGGTGTCCATTTCGTCGGCGGTGTAGAGGCGCTGGCGGAATTCGATCCGGTCGCCGAAGTTGAAGGTGTCGCCCTCGCGGATCAGGTGCATCGCCCCGTAGAGGCAGCGGTCGCCCTTGTTGAATTCGTGCTCGAGGATTTCGATCGAGCCCTCGCCGCCGAGCCAGGTCCGCTGCGGCGAGTGCTTTTCGGCCCGCAGCACGTTGGGAAGCTGCATCAGCTGGCGACCGTCGGCGCGCAGGGCGCGGGAGGCGCGTTCGAAGATCCGCTCGTTGTCCTCCTCGGTCTCGAGGTAGCCGATCGCGCCGTCGTTGAGGTTGAGGACGAGGTCGAACTCGTCCTCGAACTCGAGCTCGCGCAGGTCGGCGACGAGATAGGTGACGTCGAGCCCCTCCGCCTCGGCGTCGGCCCGGGCGACCTCGATCAGCGGCTCGGAGAGCTCGACCCCGACCACCTCGAAGCCGCGGCGGCGGAACTCGAGCGCGTGGCGGCCGTTGCCGCAGGCCATGTCGAGGATCCGCTCGTCGCCGCGCGGCTTCAGCATCTTCAGGGCGCGGTCGACTTCGCGGCCGGTGTGTTCGGCCCAGGTCATGTCGGCCATCTCCGGCTGGAAAGCGGAGGCGTACCAATCGCTCTGTACGTCCTTCACCGGCATCGTCGTAACCCGGCGGCGATCATAGCGAAGATCCCCTGAGTAAACAGAGGCTGCTCCCAGGAAAGGCGGCGAACCCGTGTTCCCTATCCTTTCGCGCTCGCCAACCGCATCGAGATTGAGAGACATGAGCCAGATCGGAAGCCCTGAGAACCCACTTCGAGTCGCGATCGTCGGCGCCGGCCCCTCCGGCTTCTACGCCGCCGAGCACATCCTCAAGGACGGCGACTCCCACGCCCAGGTCGACCTCTTCGACCGCCTGCCGACCCCGTTCGGCCTGGTCCGCGGCGGCGTCGCCCCCGACCATCCGAAGATCAAGTCGGTGATCCGGGTGTACGAGAAAACCGCGGCGCGCGAGGGCTTCCGCTTCTTCGGCAACGTCAAGGTCGGCCATGACATCGAGGTCGAGGACCTCGAGCGGCACTACCACGCGATCGTCTTCACGGTCGGCTGCGAGACCGACCGCCGGCTCGGCATCCCCGGCGAAGAGCTGGCCGGCAGCCACGCCGCCACCGCCTTCGTCGGCTGGTACAACGCCCATCCCGACTACGCGGATCGAGACTTCGACCTCTCCTGTGAGCGGGCAGTGGTGATCGGCAATGGCAACGTCGCGATGGACGTCGCCCGGATGCTGGCCCTGACCGACCACGAGCTGCGCCAGACCGACACCGCCGACCACGCGATCGAGCAGCTCGACCGCAGCCAGATCAAGGAGATCGTCGTGCTCGGCCGCCGGGGCCCGGTGCAGGCCGCGTTCACGACGCCAGAGCTGAAAGAGCTCGGAGTGATGGAGGACGCCGACGTGATCGTCGACCCGGCCGACGTCGAGCTCGATCCGGCCAGCGCCGCCTTCCTCGAATCCGACGAGGTCGACAAGACGACCCGGGTCAACGTCGAGACCCTGAAGGAATTTGCCGGCCGCACCCCGGAGGGCAAGGACAAGCGGATCGTGCTGCGCTTCCTCGCCTCGCCGGTGGAGATCAAGGGCGACGGCAAGGTCGAGTCGATCGTGATCGGCCGCAACGAGCTGGTCGAGGAGGGCGGCAGCCTGCGCGCCAAGGACGCGGGCGAGCGCGAGGAGCTGGAGTGCGGCCTGGTGCTGCGCTCGGTCGGCTACACCGGCATCCCGATCGAGGGCGTGCCGTTCGACGAGCAGCGCGGCCTGATCCTCAACGAGGGCGGCCGCATCCTCGACTCCCACGACTCCGGCCACAAGGTCGGCCACTACACCGCCGGCTGGATCAAGCGCGGCCCCTCCGGCGTGATCGGGACCAACAAGAAAGACGCGCTGGAGACGGTCCAGCACCTGCTCGCCGACGTCGAGTCCCAGACGCTGCTCAGCCCCGAGAACCCGGACCCGGGCGCGATCGACGACCTGCTGCGCGAGCGCAACATCCGCTTCGTCACCTTCGATGACTGGCAGGCGATCGACCAGGCCGAGGTCGGCCGCGGCGAGCCGCACGGCCGTCCGCGCGTCAAGTTCGTCCGCGTCGAGGAGATGCTGGAGACGCTGGGCGAAGGGGTCGGCAGCTAGGGCCGGGAGGCTCCAGCCCTACAGGCTGGAGCCGGTCTCGTCGCGCTGGTAGGCGTCGAGCTGGGCGAGGGCTTTGGCCCGCGCCTTCTTGCGCAGCGGCGGCAGGATCGCGACCAGGTGGCCAGTCGGGCCGAGAGCCTGGCTGGCCCACTTGCGGAAGTCGAACTCGTCGACGTGGTCGGCGATCTTGCCGTCGGGCGCGAAGCGGAAGCTCGCCTGGATGTCGTTGACGACGGGGCGGCCGGTGTTGAAGGTGTAGCGGGCGATCCAGTGGGCCGAGCCGGTGCTCTCGTCGGCGTCGTGCTCGTGCAGCTCGATCACGAGGTCGGTGGCGCGGCCGGTCAGCATCCGCCACATCGCCCCGATCCGCTCGCCCTCGAGATCGCCGAAGGCGGGGTCGCGGAAGCGAGCATCAGGGGCGTAACAGGCGGTCATCGCGGCGCCGTTGCACTCGGCGAAGGCCGCGTAGAAACGCTCGATCGTCGCTTTGTTCTCCGCCGCGCCCACGGCTTCACCCTAGCGCGGTTCGCCGGCGCGAAGCTCGGCTAGGCGGTGACCGCCAGCTCTTCGCTCGCCGCGTCCGGCCCTTCGTAGCTGAGGACGATGAAGTAGAGGAGCGAGGGCAGCAGCGACTGGAGGTCGTCGAGGTCGCCCCGGTTGAGGTGCGAGTAGAGGACGGATTCGATGCCCCCGACGATGCCCGCCGCGGTGACCGACGAGCGCGCGGGAATGCCCGGGACCAGCTCCCTCGCCTTGCCGTCGATGCGGCCGGCGAAGTGGTCGAGCAGCTCGTCGCGCCGCCGCAGGGCCAAGGCGCTGGCGCCGCGCGCCTCGACTACGAGGACGCGGGCGGCCTCCGGCTCTTCGCCGCAAAAGCGCAGCAGCTCCTCGAGACCGAGGCGGAGGCGCTCCCGCCAGCGCTCGCCACCGCCTTCCGCCGCCGCGACGATGCGATCGCGCAGCCGCGATGCGGTGGCGTCGAGCGCGGCCAGGAAGCAGTCCTCCTTGTTGTCGAAGTGCTCGTAGAAGGTGGGCCTGGAGATGCCGGCGCAGTCGAGCACGTCCTGCACGCTGACGTCGCGGTAGCCGATCTCCGCCGCCGCCTGCAGCATCGCCGCGATCAGGCGCTCGCGCTGCACGGCGCTGACCAGCTCCGCCGGCAGCTTCCGCATCCCCGAGGGGAACTTGCCGTCGCTGTTGGCGAGCAGCGCCATCGCCGCGTCGACCTCTGCCGGCGACCAGTCATCGCCGATAGCGGCCACGAGCGTCTCGGAATTGAGGCGAATGCGATCGGGCACCATAGAGAAACCCACTCGTTTGTATTGAAAACGAGCGGGTTCCGGTCAAGGTACCACAGGGGTTACCACCCTGTCGGGCTTTTTCCCTGCTCCTCCGTATGCTTTTGACGGTGTCCACCGCTCCCCGAGCGGGCGCTCAGGAGAGTCCCGGTCGCCCCGAGCTGCCCCGTCAATTCATTGCCGTGCACAAGCGCCGGCGGATCATGGACGCGATCGCCAAGCTCAGCGCCGAACGAGGTTACGAAGCGACCACGATCGCCGACATCGTCCGCAGCGCCGGGGTCGCTCGCAAAACCCTCTACGACAACTTCGAGGGCAAGGAGGACGTCTTCCTCGCGGCTTTCGACGAGGCGGTCGCCGAGCTGTTCGGGCAGGTGGAAGCGGCCTGCGCAGCGGTGGAGGGCAGCTGGCCGGAGCGTGTCGAGGCCGCTCTCGAGGCTTTCCTTCGCTACTTCGCCGAGCGGCCGGCGGCGGCGAAGATGTGCATGATCGAGGCCCTGGCGGCCACGCCCGCTTCGAGCCGGCACTACGAGGAGACAGTGGAACGTTTCGCTGCGCTCGTCCGTGAGGCCGGCCCTGATGAGTCAGGAATTCCTGACACTACGGCGGAGATACTGGTTGGAGGTGTGTCGTGGATTGTGTACCAGCAGATCCGCAGAGGTGAAACCGAGCGCTGCCTCGACTTACTTCCAGAGCTGACCGAGTTCGTCTGTGCACCTTACGGGCGTTAACAGTTAACTTCGCGCGAAGCCGGGATGCGTAAGTGACAGTACGGTGCCAGACTTAACTATCCATGGACCGACTGCCGCGTGGCCGCCACGGCTTGGCTCCCGACTTCGTCGCTCGCAATCAGCGTGCACGGCTGATCGCCGGATTAATCGAAGCCCTGCATGAGACGGGTTACAAAAAAACCACTGTCTCCCAGATCGGAAGACGGGCTGAAGTCTCCAAGAGTGACTTCTACAAGCACTTCGAGAGTAAGGACGATTGCTTCCACGTCGCCTACGAAGAGGGGGTGGCGCGGATCAGGGACGAGATAAAAGTGGCGTGCGCCGACAGCGACAGCGGCTGGCCACAGCGTGTGCACGGTGCCCTCCAGGCGCTGTTCGAGCTGTTCGCCCAGGAGCCGGCACTGGCCAACCTCACCCTGGTGGAGGGCCTGCGCGCGGGCCGCGGCGTCTACGACCGCTACCAGGCGGCGCTGGACGGCTTCGCGCCGTGGCTGCGCGAAGGGGCCCCACCCCCTCCCGGCGGCAACGCCGCGCCGGCGGAGGTGGATCTGGCCGTGGTCGGAGGGGTGGCCTCGCTGCTCGGTAAGCGGGTGCGGGCAGGGAAGACGAAGCAGCTTGGGGCGCTCCTCCCGGAGACGCTCGAGTTCACGCTGACGCCGTACCTCGGCGCTGCGGAGGCGCGCCGAATAGTCTCTGCGGGATGAGCGAGGCTGAGATAGCCGGCGCCCCTGCGACCGGCGAGCAGGGCGGGATCGCGCCGGCCGGGGTCCTGCCCTCGCAGGCGCTGGTGGCGGCAATCGAGCAGGAGTGGGTCAGCTCCGGCGACTACCGGATCCGGCCGGAGGCGATCCAGCCGGCCAGCATCGACCTGCGGCTCGGAGATTTCGCCTGGGCGCTGCGCTGCTCCTTCCTGCCCGACGTCGACTCGACCGTCGAGGAGAAGATCGAGGGCCTCGCCTTCCAGAAGGTCGACCTGCGCGACGGCGCCGTGCTGGAGCGCGACCGGCCCTACCTGGTGCCGCTGATCGAGGAGCTGGCCCTGCCCGAGGACGTGCGGGCGCGGGCCAATCCGAAGAGCTCGACCGGGCGCCTCGACGTCTTCACCCGGGTGATCACCGACCGCCATCACCGCTTCGACGAGATCCGCCCCGGCTACCGCGGCCGGCTCTACCTCGAGGTGGTGCCGCGCTCGTTCGCGATTCAGGTCAAGACCGGGCTCTCGCTCAACCAGCTGCGGCTGGCCCGCGACGACGTTCGCCTCTCCGACGAGGAAATCCGCGGCCTCCAGGACGAGTTCCCGCTGCTCTACCTCGACTCGCACGCCCTGCGCCAGTCGGAGCTGGCAGTCGCCGACGGCCTCTTCCTCAGCCTCGACCTGTCGGGCCCCGCCGACCGCACCGTCGGCTACCGGGCGAAGAAGAACAGCCTCCCGGTCGACCTCTCGAAGATTCGCGCCTACCGCTGGAGCGACTACTGGGACCCGGTCTTCCCCGAGCCCGGTGGCCGCGTGGTGCTGGAGCCGGAGATCTTCTACCTGCTGCTCTCCGCGGAGGGGGTCTGCATCCCACCCCAGATCGCCGCCGAGATGATGGCCTACGACCCGACCGCCGGCGAGCTGCGCACCCATTACGCCGGCTTCTTCGACCCCGGCTTCGGCTACGACCCGGCCGGCGGCCGCCACGGCAGCCGGGCCGCGCTCGAGGTCCGCGCCCGCGACGTCTCCTTCATGGTCGAGCACCGCCAGCCGGTCTGCAAGCTCGGGCTGGAGTGGATGCAGGCGCCTGCTGAGCGGTTGTA
>DATHUE010000033.1:0-6678 GCA_035462545.1 Solirubrobacterales bacterium | reverse complement strand
AGCGCGAGGGCTGATGCAGATCACGCCGGAAGCGGCCGAATTCATCGAGAAACAGAGCGGCGGCACCACCTTCGAGCTCGAGGACCTCGCCGACCCCGAACTGAACATCCGCTACGGGACCTTCCTCCTGCGAGAACTGCTCGACCGCTACGACGGCGACGAGGCGGCGGCGCTGGCCGGCTACAACGCCGGGCCCGGCAACGCCGACGAGTGGGGCGGGGCGGGCCTCACGGTCGAGGACATCGAGTTCCCGGAAACCCGCGCCTACGTCGAAGAGGTGCTGGAGAAGCGCGGGGAGTACCGCGAGAAGTACGGGAAGGAGCTCGGCTACCGATGAGCGCCGCCGACCCCAGGCCCCGCGTCGCCGCGCTCGCGCTCGCCGTCGGCATCGTCCTCGCCGACTCCTCGATCGTCGTCCTCGCGCTGCCCGAGATCTACCGCGAGCTCGACACCAGCGTCGCCGGCGTCACCTGGGTGCTCGTCTCCTTCAACCTGGTGATGGCGCTGGCGGCGGTGCCGGCGGCGCTCGTGGCGCGCAGGTTCGGGCCGGGGCGAACCGCCGCGATCGGGCTGGCGGTCTTCGCCGGCGCCGGGCTCGCCTGCGGGCTGGCGGAGGAGCTCTCGACCCTGATCGCCGCCCGCTGCGTGCAGGCGCTGGGCGGCGCCGCCGCGGTCACCGCGGCGTTGGAGCTGCTGCCGGCGACGGTCGGCTCCGAGCGCCGGGCGACGGCGATCTGGGCTGGGGCGGGGGCGACCGGGGCGGCGCTCGGCCCGGCCGTTGGCGGCGTCCTCACCGAGCTCGTCTCCGGGCAGTCGATCTTCCTGATCCAGGTGCCGATCTCGCTGGCCGCCGCGGTGCCGATCCTCGCCGTCGCCAAGCACGAGGCGGCGACCGGGATCGTCGCCGCTGAGCTGCGCCGGCCGGGTCGTCCGCACCTCGCCGCCAACGTCGCCCTGGCGATGGTCTCGGCGGCGATCGCGGCGGCTCTGTTCCTGCTGGTGCTGCTGTTGATCGAGGGCTGGCGGATGACCCCGATCGGCGCCGCTCTGGTGGTTACGGCGATGCCTCTGTTCGCCGTCCTCGGCAGCCGCTTCTCGGGGCTCGTGCCCGATGCCCGGGCCCGCGCCGCCGCCGGGGCGATCCTGGTCGCGGGGGGCCTCGCCGGCCTGGCGCTGCTGCCGAAGGCGACGATCGTCCTGACGCTGCCGCCGCAGGCTCTGGTCGGGGTCGGCCTCTCGCTGGTCCTCTCGGCGCTGACCGAGACGGCGCTGCACGGTCGCGCCCCGCAGGCGATCCACGGCGGCTGGACGATCGCCTCCCGGCACGCCGGAGTCGTCATCGGCCTGCTGGCGCTGACGCCGATCTTCACCGCCGACATCGCCACCCAGCGCGAGCAGGCGATCGAGGCCGGCACCGCGGTGATCCTCGACTCGCAGGTGCCGCCGCTGCTGAAGCTCGAGCTGGCGCAGCGGATCGAGGAGCGGCTCGAAGGCGAGAAGGGGAGGGTGCCGACCCTCGGCCCGGCCTTCGACCCGCTGCCCGAGGACGAGTCGGAACGCGCGCAGGTCGTGGTCCTGCGCGACGAACTCGAGGAGCAGCTCGATCGCGGCGCCACCCATGCCTTCAGCCCCTCCTTCCTGCTGGCGGCGCTGATGGGGCTGCTGGCGCTGATCCCGATCGGCCTCGCCCGGAGGGTGGATCTGTGAGCGCCGAGCGGCGGGGGCCGCTGCTGATCGTCGGCGCGCTGGTCGCCTCGCTGGTCCTGGTCGGTGCCTACCTGGCGGCCGGCGGCGCCTCCTACACCCCGGCACAGGCGCAGGATCCCTGCGAGCCGCGCGAGTGGCGCGACCCCGGGAGCCTCAGCGAGATCGCCCAGCAGTTCTCGCTCTCCGCCCTCGACGGCGCCGCCTGCGAGCTGGGGGTGACGCGCGAGGCGCTGGCCCGGGCGCTGGCCAGCCCCGAGGCGCGTGAGCGCTTCAGCGAGCGCTACGGGATCGACGAAATGAAACTGGCGGAAGCGATCAGGGCGGGCCTGGTGCGAGCGGTCGACGACGCCGAAGAAGCCGGCGCCCTGCCCCCGATCGTCGCTGGCCCGGTGCGCGGCTTCGTCAAGGAAATCCCGCTCGACCAGGCGATCGAACTGGTCCGCGACGCCAGCTCGCTGCTCGGCGACCCGACCTCGATCCTCGGTGGCGCCGGCGAACTGCTCGACCCGGCCGAAGAAATCCTCGAAGGGCTGCTCGAACCGTAAGCGCCGCGGGATCGGACTACGCCCTCGCTATCGTCAATCGCCGTGCCCGAGTTCAAGCTCAACCCCGCCTACACGCCGACCGCCGACCAGCCGAAGGCGATCGCCGGCCTCGCCGAGGGCCTGGGGGCAGGCGAACGGTTCCAGACCCTGCTCGGCGCCACCGGCACCGGCAAGACCTTCACGATGGCGGCGACGATCGCCGAGGTGCAGCGGCCTTCGCTGGTGATCGCCCACAACAAGACGCTGGCGGCGCAGCTCTGCAACGAGTTCCGTGAGTTCTTCCCGGAGAACTCGGTCGAGTACTTCGTCTCCTACTACGACTACTACCAGCCCGAGGCCTACGTCCCGGCGCAGGACCTCTACATCGAGAAGGACTCCTCGATCAACGACGAGATCGACCGGCTGCGGCACGCGGCGACCGCCTCGCTCTTCGCCCGCCGCGACGTGATCATCGTCGCCTCGGTCTCCTGCATCTACGGGATCGGCTCCCCACAGGTCTACAACGAAAAAATGCAGCTGTTCAAGGTCGGCGAGGAGATCGACCGCGACGAGGTGCTGCGCAAGCTGGTGAAGATGCAGTACCAGCGCAACGACTCGGTGCTGGGCCGCGGCGCCTTCCGGGTCCGCGGCGAGGTGCTGGAGATCATGCCCTCCTACGCCGAGTCGGCCTACCGGATCGCCCTCTTCGGCGACGAGATCGAGGGGATCCAGCATTTCGATCCGCTGACGGGCGAGGTGCTGGACACGATCGACCACGTCTCGGTCTGGCCCGCGTCCCACTACGTGACCAAAGACGAGACGCTGGAGCGGGCGGTGGCGGAAATCCGCGCCGAACTGAACGCCCGCACCGCCGAGCTCGAAGCCGAAGGCAAGCAGCTCGAGGCGCACCGGCTGCACCAGCGCACCGCGTATGACCTGGAGATGCTGAAGGAGGTCGGCTTCACCTCCGGGATCGAGAACTACTCGCGGATCCTCGACGGTCGCCCGCCGGGCAGCCCCCCGCACACCCTGATCGACTACTTCCCCGACGACTTCGTCGTCTTCGTCGACGAGTCCCACCAGACGATTCCCCAGATCGGGGGGATGTACGAGGGGGACCGCTCGCGCAAGACGACCCTGATCGACTACGGCTTCCGGCTGCCCTCGGCGATCGACAACCGGCCGCTCAAATTCGACGAGTTCCTGCAGCGGGTGAACCAGCTGGTGATGGTCTCGGCGACGCCGGGGCCGTTCGAGCGGGCCGAAGCGAGCCGGACCGTCGAGCAGATCGTGCGCCCGACCGGGATCGTCGATCCGGCGATCGAGCTGCGCGAGACGCGCAACCAGATCGACGATCTGATGAACGAGGTGAAGAGGCGGTCCGAGAGCGGCGACCGGACCCTGGTCACCACCCTGACCAAGAAGATGGCCGAGGACCTGACCAACGACCTGCTCGAGTACGGGATCAAGGTCCGCTACCTGCACTCCGAGGTCGACACCCTGGAGCGGATCCAGATCATCCGCGACCTGCGGCTCGGCGAGTACGACGTGCTGGTCGGGGTCAACCTGCTGCGCGAGGGCCTCGACCTTCCCGAGGTCTCGCTGGTGGCGATCCTCGACGCCGACAAGGAGGGCTTCCTGCGCGGCGAGACCAGCCTCGTGCAGACGATCGGGCGGGCGGCGCGCAACGTCAACGGGCGGGTGCTGATGTACGCCGACAAGGAAACCGACGCGATGAAGGCGGCGATGCGGGAGACCGACCGCCGCCGGGCGATCCAGCTCGCCTACAACGAGGAGCACGGGATCACCCCGGAGACGGTGCGCAAAGGGATCTCCGAGATGGCCGAGTTCCTGGCGATGGAGGATCGGGCGCCGCGCAAACGCCGCCGCGGCCGCACCGAGGCGACGACCCCCGAGGAGCTGGAGCGCAGCATCGTCGCCCTCGAGGAGGAGATGCTGGCCGCCGCCGACGACCTTCGCTTCGAGGAGGCGGCGCGGATCCGCGACGAGCTGAAGGAGCTGCGCCGCGACCTCGACGGGATGCGGGCAGGGGCTTGAACCGTGGCCCTGAACGTCACCGAAGCGACCTTCGACCGCGACGTGATCGAGCTCTCGCGGCAGACGCCGGTGGTGGTCGACTTCTGGGCCGAGTGGTGCGGGCCCTGCCGGACGCTGGGGCCGGCGCTGGAGGCGGCCGAGGCGAGCCGCGGCGGCCGCGTGCTGCTGGCCAAGGTCGACGTCGACGCCAACCAGTCGCTGGCGGCCCGCTTCGACGTCCAGGGCATCCCGGCGGTCAAGGCCTTCCGCGACGGCGACGTGGCGAGCGAATTCACCGGGGCCGTTCCGAAGGCCCAGGTCGAGGCCTTCTTCGACGCGCTGCTGCCCTCGCGCGCCGACGAGCTGCTGGAGCAGGGCGACGAGCTCTCGCTGCGCGAGGCGAGCGAGCTGGAGCCGCGCCGCGCCGACATCGCCGTCCGCCTCGGCCGCGCCCGGCTCGAGCGCGGGGCGGAGGAGGAGGCGCTGGCGGCGGTCGCGCCGCACGCGGAGGCTGACTTCACGGCGGCGGGCCTCGCCGCCCGGATCAAGCTGGCCCGCGCCGGCCACGGCGCCGACGCCTTCGCCGCGCTGGACCGCGGCGAGCGCGAGGCGGCGCTCGAAGGTCTGCTCGGCGAACTCGAGGGACTGAAGAACGGCGGCCCGTCCGGCGGCGAGGTTCCTGCCCCCGACGATCTCCGCGAGCTCCTGCGCCAGGCGATCGTCGGCATCCTCAGCGAGGACCCGAGCGACCCGAGCGCCGCCGCCTACCGCCGCCGCCTCGCCACCGCGCTCTACTGAAGCTCGCGCCGGCGCCGGGCGAGCAGCGGGTCGCTCTCGAACGAAGCTCGGCTGCGGTGCGCTTCCCAGCCGTCGACTTCGACCGCGAACCGCTCCGCCTCCCAGTACGCGTCGACCTCGTGTCCCGCGACGAACTGGTTGATCGCGGGGCGGGGGAGACCAGCCTTCTTCACCAAAGCGAGGAAGAGCCGCTCAGAGCGGGCGCGGAAGAAGCCGGCGTCGCGGTAGATCTCGAGCGCCTCGCGGAGGGGCTTCGTCCCCTGTGCCCCTTTGCGGCGTTGCAGCAACGTGTCGATTGGGTCGAGATGGAGCCGGCCCAGGCGCTCGCCCGCTGGATGGCGGTGTCGAGGTCCCATCTCGAGCGGGTTGCGGCGACGCCCAGCAGGGTGCAGGCGACGGAGGTGACCGGAATCCGCTCATGTTCGGCCCGGTCCTCCCTGGCAAGGTTCAGGCCGAAGTGAACCCGGATGTCGTCTCGCCGGTGCCCGCGACGAAAAATGCTGACCTCTGGAACTGCAGGGCAGGTGGGGAGGAACCCCCAGAGCCAAGCGGCGGACGCGTGGCTCAGCACAGCGTCGGGGCGGCAGGCGGCGACGGCCGCGATGCATCGCCCGTGACGGGACAGTTCGCGGTACCCCAACCGCAGCATCTGCCTAGCGGTGACAATCCCATGCACTTGACACCCTGCGCCCCGGAAAATGCGGACGTTGCGGGCAATGGAAGGGAACATCTGTTCGCCTCGCTAGACTCGTAACGAGTGGCCGCCTCAGACCGCATCGTCATCTCGGGCGCTAGGGAGCACAACCTCAAGGACATCGACGTTGAGCTGCCGCGCGACGCGCTGATCGTGATCACCGGGCTCTCGGGCTCGGGAAAGTCGAGCCTGGCGTTCGACACGATCTACGCCGAGGGGCAGCGCCGCTACGTCGAGTCGCTCTCTGCTTATGCGCGGCAGTTCCTCGGGCTGATGGAGAAGCCCGACGTCGACTCGATCGAGGGGCTCTCACCGGCGATCTCGATTGACCAGAAGACGACCTCGCGCAACCCGCGCTCGACGGTCGGCACGGTGACCGAGATCCACGACTATCTGCGCCTGCTCTGGGCGCGGATCGGCACGCCGCACTGCCCCGAGTGCGGCGAGGAGATCACCGGCCAGACCCAGGAGCAGATCGTCGACCGGCTGATGACCCTCGAGGAGGGGACGAAATTCATGGTGATGGCGCCGGTCGTGCGCGGGCGCAAAGGCGAGTACGGCAAGCTGCTCGAGCAGCTGCGGCTGGAGGGCTACTCGCGGATCAAGGTCAACGGCGAGCTGCGCCGGCTCGACGAGGAGATCGTCCTCGACAAGAAGTACAAACACGACCTCGCGGTCGTCGTCGATCGGCTGGTGATGAAGACCGACCTGCGCCGCCGTCTCTCGGAGTCGGTCGAGGCTGCCGCCGGACTCGCCGCGGGCCTGGTCGAAGTCGAGATCGTCGAGGGCCCGCAGGCCGGTGAGACACTGCTCTTCTCCGAGCAGTTCGCTTGCCTCAACTGCGGCACCTCGATCCCCGAGCTGGAGCCTCGGATCTTCTCCTTCAACTCGCCCCATGGCGCCTGCGAGCGCTGCCAC
>DATHUE010000032.1:0-11026 GCA_035462545.1 Solirubrobacterales bacterium | reverse complement strand
TCACTGGCTCGGCTCCATGCTGAGTACCGATCAGGGGCACCCCACCCCTCCCGACGACGGCGTCACTCTGCGACGTAACCCACGGCTCCAGCGGTGCAGATGCCGTCTGGGCGCTGGTCGGGAGATGCGGGGTCATCGGTGGCGTGACGGGTGGGGGGGTCCCTGGGTATTCAGCACGGAGCGAGCGGGCGAGGCTCGAGGCGCCAGCCGAAATCCTCTTCTCTCGCGGAGGTGCTCCCAGGGACCACCACCCGTCACGCCCCCTGTCCACGCCGCTTCAACCCTTCCCTGCGGAGGCGCTTGGCGAGCGTGACTTCTTTGCGGTCGGTGCCTTTCTTCTCCGGGCCGGGAGTCTCGAGCGTCGCCGGCAGGCCCTCGAAGCCCGGCTCGGAGAGGAAGGCGGCGAGGCCGCGCTTGCCCATCTCGCCTTTGCCCAGGTTGGCGTGGCGGTCGCGGCAGGAGCCGAGCGGGGCGGCGGCGTCGTTGACGTGGACCGCGCCGAGACGGTCGATCCCGACCTTGGCGTCGGCTTCGTCGAGCACGGCTGCCAGGTGGGCTTCGTCGGTGATGTCGTAGCCCTGCACGAACAGATGACAGGAGTCGAGGCAGAGGCCGAGGCGCTTACCGCGCCCGGCGAGCTCGATCAGCTCCGCCGTCTGGTCGAAGTCGCGGGCCAGCAGGCCTTGGTGGCCGGCGGTCTGCTCGATCAGCAGGGGGCAGGAGTCGGTCTCCTCGAGCGCCGCGGCGATCACTTTCGCGGCGCGTTTCAGCGAGGGCTTCAGCGGGTCGGTTTTCTGTGAGCCCGGGTGCAGGACGACACCCTTGGCGCCGATCGCGTCGCCGATCCGCAGCGCGTGGGTGAGCGAGTCCAGCGACTTCTTCCGCAGCTCCCTGTCTTTGGTGGCGCAATTGATCAGGTAGACGGCGTGGATGATCACCGCCTCGACCGACTTCGATCCCGCCATCCGCTCCCGGAACTCCGCGAAGTCGGCCTCGCTGTGCTTCGTCGGCCGCCACATGCGCGGGCTCTGGTTGAAGATCTGGATAGATTCGCAGCCGCGCTCCTCGCCGCGCTCGACCGCTTGCGCGAGTCCGCCGGCAGTGGATACGTGCGCCCCGATCAACATGACTAACGACAGCCTCCGTCTCAGATTCGCACCCTCGCCGACCGGTGCCCTGCACATCGGTGGTGCGAGGACGGCACTCTACAACTGGCTGGCGGCGCGACATGGGGGCGGCGCGCTGGTGCTGCGGATCGAGGACACCGACCGCGAGCGCTCGACCGCGGAGAACGTCGCCCAGATCCTCGACGCGATGGACTGGCTCGAGCTCGACTACGACGAGGGGCCGGTTTCCCAGGCCGGACGGGCGGCGAGCCACGAGGCGGCGCTGGAAAAGCTGCTCGACTCCGGCGCCGCCTACCGCGACGCCGCCACCGCCAAGGACGTCGAGGCGTGGAAGGCCGAGCACGGCGCCGGCCGCGGCTACCGCGGCACCCCGACCGAGGAGCCGGGGGCGGCGGTGCGGCTGCGGGTGCCGGATGGGGGCGAGACCGTGGTCGACGACCTGATCCGCGGCCCGGTGCGCTTCCCCAACCGCTCCTACGACGACTTCGTGATCGCCCGCGGCGACGGCACTCCGCTCTACAACTTCGCGGTCGCCGTCGACGACGCCGAGATGGGAATCACCGAGGTGGTGCGCGGCGACGACCATCTCTCCAACACGCCGAAGCAACTGCTCGTGCTGGCGGCCCTCGCCCACGAGCCGCCGCGCTACGCGCACCTGCCGCTGCTGCACGGCCCCGATGGCAAGAAGCTCTCCAAGCGCCACGGCGCCGCCTCCGTGCAGGAGCTGCGCGAGGCCGGCTACCTACCGGCGGCGGTCCGCAACTACCTCGCCCTGCTCGGCTGGGGCACCGACGACGACACCACCCTGATGGGCACCGACGAGCTGGTCCGTCGCTTCGAGGTCGGGGACGTCGGCAAGGCGGCGGCGATCTTCGACGAGAAGAAGCTGCGCTGGCTGAACGGGCGCTTCATGCGCGAGCTGCCGCTCGACGAGTACACGGCGGCGGTCGCCGGCCACCTCGGCCGCGAGCCCGACGAGGCACTGCGTGCCGCCTGCGCGATCGCCCAGGAGAAAGCCCAGACGCTGAACGAGGTCTGGCCGCTGATCCGCTTCCTCTTCGAGCCACCGGTCGAGGACGAGAAGGCCTGGGCGAAGACGATGAAGGAGGGGGCGGGGAAGTTGCTGGCGGCAGCGCGCGGGGCCCTGGCCGCCGCGCCCGCTTTCGACGTCGCGGCGGTCGAGGCGGCGCTGTCGCCGCTGCCGGATCGGCTCGGGCTCAAGCCCGGCAAGCTTTACCAGCCGATCCGCGTGGCGATCACCGGCAGCACCGTCTCGCCGGGGATCTTCGAGTCGCTTTCGGCCCTCGGCCGGGAGGAATCTCTGAATCGTCTGGAGGCCGCGATTTCCCGCCTGGAAGGCGAAATACAGGCGAATGATCCATCCGTTCTGGACAACTAGGAGTATTTCCGGCTAAACCAAACGTCCTCATCTGCCGATGTTCCGGGCGAATGGCTTCCACGAAGGCCCACAGCAACGGCAACGGCAAGGTCTCGCCGGAGGAGCTGCCCACCAAAGCCAAAGCAGGCCGCGGTGGCGCTACTCCGCCAGGCAGCCGCCTGGCCGAGGCGTTCGAAGCGGTCGAGCGCTTCCCGGTGCTGATCGAGTCCCGCGAGCGGGTGATCGAGGCGGCGACGGCAGAGACCGCGCGCATCGGCGACCTGGTCGAGGCGGTCGAGGCCGACGTCGCCCTCTCGATCTCGGTCCTGCGATTTGCCAACCGCAGCGGCCTCAACGCCGGCGGCGTCGCTGGAATTCCAGCTGCGATCGAAGTGCTGAAGCCTTCCGGCGTGCTGGCGATCGCCGGTACCGCCCCGATCTTCGACTTCTTCGAGTCCAACGGAGGCTGGGAGCTGAAACCGGAGCGCTTCCGGGTCCATGCGCTCGCCACCCAGCAGGCTGCCGATCGGGTTGGCCGCGCGGTCGGCTGGGTCGAACGCGACGAGCTGGCGGCGGCGGCCCTGCTGCACGACATCGGCCGCCTGGTCATCTCCCGCCTGCACCCGGGTTTCAAGGTCTATTTCGACGCCACGTCCCGCACCCCCGAGCAGCGGCTCCGCGATGAACGGGAGCAGCTCGGGATCGACCACGCCCTGGTCGGTGGGGTGCTCGCCCGGCGCTGGAACCTGCCGCAACGGATTGCGGTCGCGATCGAGCGCCACCATTCCGAGGAGGCCGATGGGCTGGCGGCAATGATTGCCACCGCCGACATGATCGCCCACTACTCACAGGGCGAGGCGATCTCGCCGGAGCGGCTGCGGCTCAGCGCCGAGCGCTGCGGCCTCGGTCCCGAGGCGCTGCGCGACCTCCTCTACGAGCTGCCCCTTTCCCCCAGAGATGCTTCCCGGATCAGCGAGCCCTGTCCGCTCTCGGCCCGCGAGCTCGACGTCCTTCGCCACCTCTCCGAGGGCATGGTCTACAAGCAGATCGCGGGCGAGATGCAGCTCTCCGTCTCGACGATCCGCACCCACCTGCACAACGTCTACGGCAAGATCGGCGCCGTCGACCGCGCCCAGGCCGTGCTCACCGCCCGCGACCGCGGCTGGATTTAGTCGATCAGGGAGTCGCGTAGGGCGATCGCGACCGCGTGGGTGCGGTTGCGGGCTTCGAGTCGGGCCATCGCGTACTTGGTGTGGGTCTTCACCGTCTCCTCGCTGAGATCGAGTTCGCGGGCGGCGACCGCGGTCGATTCGCCGTTGGCCAGCAGCTGCAGGATCTGGCGCTGGCGCCGGGTCAGCTTGCCGCGGCTGCCTTTCGGCGGCACCGCCGGGTCGACGAACGACTCCTGGGCGACGGCGGCGTCGACGGCGCGGCGCAGCTCCTCGGTGCCCGCCGTACGGGCGACGTAGGCGCTGGCGCCGGCCTGGACCGCGGCGCTGGCGAGATGGCGCTCGGGCAGGGCGCCGTGGGCGACGATCCCCAGGGAGGGGGCCGAACGGCGCATCGCCTTGATCGTCTCGGTGCCGCTGATCGAGGCACCGAGGCCGTTGCGGCGCCAGCCCATGTCGACGACGGCGACGTCGAAGTCGCCGATGTCGCGGACCAGGTCCAGCGCCTCCTCCCGGCTGCCGGACTCGTGCACCTCGAAATCGCCTTCGAGCAGCCCGCGGAACCCGATCCGGACCAGGGGGTGGCCATCGACCACGAGACAGTTTGGACGTTCGCTCAGGGGGTCTCCCGGTCCGCTCTTTTCGCTGATTTCGCTCCGCTGCCGACTGCCGAAGCCTTCCCGCCCGATCCTAGCCGAGCCCGATCCGCCGGGGTGCGGTAGAAACTCTGTCAGTGATCTCGATCACCTCGAAGTCGCGCTACGCCGTCGTTGCCCTGGCAGAGCTGACCCGCTCTGGCGAGCGCCCGGTGCCGATCAAAGAGCTGGCCGAGCGCCGTGGGATCCCCGATCAGTTCCTCGAGCAGCTGTTCTCGACCCTGCGCCGCGACGGCCTGCTCACCAGCCATCGCGGCATGCGCGGCGGCTACACGCTCTCCCGTCCGGCCGAGGAGATCACCGTGCTCGAGGTCGTCCAGGCGCTCGACGGCAAGATCGGTCAGGAGGCCGACGAGGCCGGCGGCATCTGGGCGGAGGGGGTCGCCGCCTTGCGCAAGGTCTTCGGCCAGACCACGATCGCCGAAGTCGCCCGCCGCGAAGAGGCCGAGGCCGGCAGCGGGATGTACTACATCTGATGAGGATCGGGGCGGAGGCTTCGGCGGTCGTCGGCAACACGCCGCTGGTGCTGCTCGACCGGCTCGGCGCGGAAATTGACGGCGACGTCTGCGCGAAGCTCGAGTACTTCAACCCCGGCGGCTCGGTCAAGGACCGGATCGGGGTGGCGATGATCGACGCCGCCGAAGAGGAGGGGCTGCTCGAGCCGGGCCGGGCCGTGGTCGTCGAGCCGACCAGCGGCAACACCGGGATCGCCCTGGCGATGGTCTGCGCCGCCCGCGGTTACGAGCTGGTCCTCACCCTGCCGGAGGGGATGAGCCGCGAGCGGGCGAAGCTGCTGCGCGCCTATGGCGCCGAGGTGCGCGAGACGCCTTCGCTGGGCGGGATGAGCGAGGCGGTCGCCCTCGCCGAGGAGATCCGCGAGCAGCGCAAGGGATTCATGCCGCAGCAGTTCTCGAACCCCGCCAACGCCGAGGCCCATCGCCGCACCACCGCCGAGGAGATCTGGGCCGACACCGGCGGCGAGGTCGGCGCCTTCGTCGCCGGCGTCGGGACGGGGGGGACGATCACCGGTGTCGGCTCGGTCCTCAAGGAACGGCTGCCCGAGGCACTGGTCGTCGCCGTCGAGCCCGCCTCCTCGCCGGTTCTCTCCGGCGGCCCGCCCGGCCCGCACAAGATCCAGGGGATCGGCGCCGGCTTCGTCCCCGAGGTGCTCGACCGGGCGGTGATCGACGAGGTGATCCAGGTCGACGACGAGGACGCGCTGGAGACGGCGCGCCTCGTTGCCCTCAGGGAGGGGGTGCTCGCGGGGATCTCGGCCGGCGCCAACATCAAGGCGGCGCTGGAGGTGGCGGCGCGGCCGGAGATGGCGGGCAAGCGGGTGGTGACGGTCGTCTGCGACTCGGGTGAGCGCTACATGTCCTTACCCTTCTTCTCACCATGAGCAGGTGGCGCAGAGTGGTGGCCGAGGTGAGGGCGGACGTCGCCGCCGCCCGCGACCGCGACCCCGCCGCCCAGGGCGTCTCGACCCTGGAGATCCTCAGCAGCTGGGCCGGGGTGCAGGCGCTCCTGGCGCATCGGGCCTCGTTTGCCCTGCGGGAGGCCGGGGTGCCGCTGCTGCCGCGGACGATCGCCTACCTCAGCCGGGCCGTCACCGGCGTCGAGATTCACCCGGCGGCGCGGATCGGCAGCGAGTTCTTCATCGACCACGGCGCCGGCGTGGTGATCGGCGAGACGGCGGCGATCGGCGACCGCGTCACCCTCTACCAGGGGGTGACGCTGGGCGGGACCGGGTTCCAGCGCGGCAAGCGCCACCCGACCCTGGGCGACAACGTCACGGTCGGGTCCGGCGCCAAGCTGCTCGGGCCGATCGCGGTCGGCGACGGGGCCAAGGTCGGCGCCAACACCGTCGTCGTCGAGGACGTGCCGCCGGGGGCGACCGTGGTCGGCAATCCCGGCCACCCGGTGCGGGTGGAAGGCAAGCGGATCGAGGGACCCGACGCCGACTGGATCCACCTGCCGGACCCGATCGCCGACGCGATCAAGGCCCTCTCGGAGCGGATCGCCGAGCTCGAGCGACGGCTCGGGGAGCTCGACGGAAGCGGCGAGGGGAAGGCGCAGGAGACCCGGATCGACGCCCGCACGGGGCGCTCCTCGGCCGGCGGCTGAGCCCCGCCGAGCCCCTGGCTATGCTCGGCGGGTGACCCTCCAGGACGATTACGAGGGGCCCGACGGGGACTCGCCGCCGCAGCTGGGAGCGCCGACCGAGGCCGGCGCCGACCGGGTCGAGCGGCTGCTGGCGGGGCTGAACGGGCCCCAGCGGGAGGCGGTCGAGCACGGCGAGGGGCCGCTGCTGGTGCTCGCCGGCGCCGGTTCCGGCAAGACCCGCGTCCTCACGCACCGGATCGCCTACCTGCTCGCCACCGGCGCCGCCCGGCCGGGCGAGATCCTCGCGATCACCTTCACCAACAAAGCGGCGGCGGAGATGCGTGAGCGGGTCGGGCAACTGATCGGTCGCTCGGTGCGGGCGATGTGGGTCACCACCTTCCACTCCGCCTGCGCGCGGATGCTGCGGGTCGACGCCGAGCGGCTCGGCTACGCAAAGAACTTCACGATCTACGACCAGGCCGATTCGCTGCGGATGCTGAAACGCTGCCTGACCGAGCTGAGGGTCGATCCGAAACGGTTCCCGCCGCGGGCGATCCAGGCGAAGATCTCCGGCGCCAAGAACCAGCTGATCGACTCCGACTCCTACAACGAAGCCGCCCACGGAGACTTCGAGGAGATCGTCGCCGAAGCCTTCCCGCTCTACGAGAAGCGGATGCGCGAAGCCAACGCGATGGACTTCGACGACCTCCTCGTCCGCACCGTCAACGCGATCGAGCTCTCCGACGAGGCCCGCGAGCGCTGGCAGCGCACCTTCCGCCACGTCCTCGTCGACGAGTACCAGGACACCAACCACGCTCAGTACCGGCTGCTGCAGCTGCTGGCGGGAGAGCGCAAGAACCTGATGGTGGTGGGGGACGACTCGCAGTCGATCTACGGCTTCCGCCACGCCGACGTCCGCAACATCCTCGACTTCGAGAAGGACTTCGACGAGGTGGAGATCGTCAAGCTCGAGCAGAACTACCGCTCGACCCAGACGATCCTCTCGGCTGCCAACGCCGTCATCGAACGCACCCGGGAAGGCCTGAGAAAGGAACTCTGGAGCGACGGCGAGGAGGGCGCGAAGGTCCAGCTGAACGAGCTGACCGACGAGCACGAGGAGGCGCGCTGGGTGGCCGGCGAGATCGACCGGCTGGAAGAGGAGGAGGGGGTGCGCCGCTCCGGGGTCGCCGTCTTCTACCGGACCAACGCGATGAGCCGGGTGCTGGAGGACACGCTGCAGCGCTTCGACGTCTCCTACCAGGTGATCGGCGGCACCAAGTTCTACGAGCGGGCCGAGATCAAGGACGCGATCGCCTACCTCAGCCTGCTGGTCAACCCGGCCGACCTCGTCTCCTTCACGCGGGCGGTCAACTCGCCCCGGCGCGGGATCGGCAATACCACCCAGGGCCGGATCGCCTCGCACGTGAACACGACCGGGCTGCCGGTCTGGGAGGTGATCGAACGGGTCGAGGAGGTCCCCGGCTTGAGCGGCGCCGCGATCAAGGCGGTCTCCCGCTTCCACGAGACGATGGCGGGCCTGCGCGAACGCGCCGACGAAGGCGGGCCGGTCGCGACGCTGCTGGAGGCGGTGCTGCACGAGAGCGGCTACCTCGAGGCGCTGGCGGCGGAGCGGACGATCGAGGCCGAGGGCCGCGGGGAAAACCTGGAAACCCTGATCGGCGGCGCCGCCGAGTTCGACATCGAGCGCGAACGCGAGGGGGAGAGCGAAGTCTCGCCGCTGGAGGAGTACCTGCAGCAGATCTCCCTCTACACCGAGCAGGACGGGCTCGACCCCGAGCGGGAGCTGGTGACGCTGATGACCCTGCACAACGCCAAGGGGCTCGAGTACGACACCGTCTTCATCGTCGGCTGCGAGGAGGGTGCCTTCCCCCACATGCGGGCGCTCGAAGAGGGCGGCGAAGAAGAGGAGCGCCGCCTCTGTTACGTCGGCATCACCCGCGCCCGCAAGCGCCTGTACATGACCTGGGCGCGCGAGCGGCGGCTGTTCGGCCGCGCCGAGCGCAACCTGCCCTCGCGCTTCGTCGACGAGCTGCCGCACGAGCTGACCGAGCGCCACTCGACCGCGGCCCGCAGCCTGGGGACGAGCTGGAGCAACTCGGTGGCAAACGAGGTGACGCCGGTGCAGCCGGTGGACGCGGGGCCGACCCTGGAACTGCAGACCGGCGACGACGTCGTCCACGCCAGCTTCGGCGACGGCGTCGTCACCGCCGTCGAGCCCGGGGGGGTCGTGGTCGTCCGCTTCTCCGGCGACGGCGCCGAGCGCAAGCTGATGGCCGACTACGCCCCAATCCGGAGGCGGTAGCAGTGGCGGCACGGAAGATCGACGGCAAAGCGGTCGCCGCTGCGGTGCGCGAGCGGGTCCGGGAGGAGGCCGCCGCCTTCGCCGCCGAGTCCGGCCGCGCGCCGAGCCTGGCGACCGTCCTCGTCGGCGAGGACCCCGCCTCGCAGATCTACATCCGCAACAAGCACCGCGCCTGCGAGGAGGCCGGGATCGGCTCGGTCCACCACGGCCTCGGGGCCGAGACGAGCGAGGCGGAGCTGCTCGACCTGGTCGGCCGCCTCGGCGAGGACGACGGCGTCGACGGCATCCTCGTTCAGCTGCCGGTGCCCGACCAGATCGACCCCGACGCGGTCGTCGCGGCGCTGCCGCCGGGCAAGGACGTCGACGGCCTCACCCCGCTCAACGCCGGCCTGCTCGCCCACGGGATGCCGGGTTTGGTGCCCTGCACGCCTGCCGGGGTGATCGAGCTGCTGCGCCACGAGGGGGTCGAGCTGGAGGGGGCCGAGGCGGTGGTCGTCGGCCGCTCGAAGCTGGTCGGGGTACCGGTGGCGCGGCTGCTGCTGGCCGCCAACGCGACCGTGACCAGCTGCCATTCGCGCACCCGCGACCTCGACGCCGTCTGCCGCCGCGCCGACGTCCTGGTGGCCGCGGCCGGCGTGCCGCGCCTGCTCGGGGCCGAGGCGGTGAAGCCCGGCGCGGTGGTGATCGACGTCGGCATGCACCGCGGCGAGGACGGCCTCTGCGGCGACGTCGACTTCGACGCTGCCGCAGGGGTGGCATCGGCGATCACCCCGGTGCCGGGTGGCGTCGGACCGATGACGATCGCGATGCTGCTCGCCAATACCGTCGTTGCGGCCCGTGCCGCCCGCTAGAACGCCGGTCCAAAAGCAGGATTTCGGCGCCTGGGGCGGGAATAGGCTCGCCAGACAGCCAGCAATCCCGCAGGACCAGGAGGACGATCCGAGATGCAGATAGACAGGCTCAGCACCGGCGAGAAGATTTCCGCGGTCTCGGCGATCCTGCTCTTCGTATTCATGTTCTTCGACTGGTTCGGGGTGGAGGTATCCGGACCGGGGGGGACGACCTCCTTTCCCGAAGCCGGTGGCGGCAGCGCCTGGGATGCTCTCGATTTCATCCCGATCGTCCTGCTGGCCGTGGTCGTCGTCACCCTCGTCGCCGCCGGCCTGCGCCTGGCTGAGGCCGACTACGAGCCGCCGGTGCCGGCTAACGCGGTGGTCGCTGTGCTCGGCGGCCTGGCGATCCTGTTGATCCTTTTCCGCCTGCTCTTTCCGCCCAGCTTCGGGGAATTCGGCGGCATCTCGGTTGACGCCACCCGCCAGCTCGGGATCTTCCTCGGCCTGCTGGCCGCAATCGGGATCGGCTACGGCGGCTACAAAGCGATGGAGGAAGAAGGGCTGACCTTCAAAGAGGTGGCCGACGATCTCTCGGCCGGTCGCCGGGGTGGTGGCGGCAGTCCGCCAGCGCCCCCTTCTGCCCCCACCGGTCAGGCACCGCCCCCCGGTGCTTCCAGCGGCGGCCCACCGCCCCCGCCCCAAGGCCCGCCACCGCCGGCCGGCCCACCTCCCGGAGCCTGAGCGCTAGGCGCCCGCGCCGGCGACGGCACGGGCGACCTGCTTGGCGAAGGCGATCACGGTCATCATCGGGTTGACCCCGACCGCGGACGGGAACAGCGAGGCGTCGGCGACGTAGAGGCCGGCCGTGCCGTGGACCGAGCCGTCCGGCGCGCAGACGCCCTGCTTCGGGTCGGCGGCAACCCGGGCCGTCCCCATCGGGTGGAAGGCCTCCAGGCGCAGCTGCGAGGGCTTGACCACCCGCGCCTCGAACTCAGTGAGCTGGCCTGGCTTCAGCACCGGCACGCCGGCCACGTTCGGGTAGACCTCGACGGCGCCGGCGGCGAAGTGGACTTCGGCGGCGCGGGCGATGCCGAAGGCGATCTGCTGCGCCTCCTCGCGCTGCAGCCGGTAGCTGGCCCGCAGCGAGCCCTCGGCCCCGAGCCCGACCCGCCCCTCGGAGCGGTCGGTGAGGTGAACGCCGATCGAGCCGAGCCTGCCGAAGCCGAGCATCGCTTCCTGGTGCTCGCGGCCGGCGCCGAGCAGCCAGGCGCCGCCGAAGGCGAGCGGCGTGAAGGTCGCCTCCAGCAGCACGCCGCGCTGCTTCCACTGGTCGACGTAGTAGCTCTGCATCACGCCCTCCCAGCCGCGCACCTCCTCCTCGTAGCGGCCGCCGACCCAGCAGGCGGGGTGGATGTGGAGGTTGCGGCCTACCTGCGC
>DATHUE010000031.1:0-3461 GCA_035462545.1 Solirubrobacterales bacterium | reverse complement strand
GCAGGTCGATCACTCAGAAGGTCCCGACCTGCTGCAGATCGAGGGCGTCGGCGGTGGGCCGGGCGGCGCTAGCTCCCGCCCGGCTTGATCGCGTCGAACTCGCCGGTCTCGGGGTCGATCGCGGCGAACTCCCCGGTCTCGGGGTCGATCGCGGCGAAGCTGCCGGTCTCGAGCTCGCGGGCGACGCCCGCGTCGATGACCTCCTGGTCGGGATGGCCGGGCGTCAGCGCGTCGACCTGGCGGTAGCGGAAGCGGCGCAGCTTGAGGATCTCGAGCGCGTACAGCAGCCGGATGCTGGCGAGCAGCGCCAGCAGCAGGAAGACGATCATCACCGCCGTCCAGCCGGCGTCGAAGTCGCCGCGGTTGTTCGAGTAGGGCACGAACCGCAGCGCCAGCGCCAGCGATGCCATCGCCGCGGTCCAGGCGTACAGGTAGGCGATCGTGCGCCGCTGGCTGTAGCCGATGTTCGCCATCCGGTGGTGGAAGTGCCAGGTGTCGGCGGCGAAGATCGGCCGGCGGTACTTGAGCCGCTTGGCCACGCCGAAGCCGGTGTCGAGGATCGGCACGGCGAGGACGACGAGCGGGAACGCGAGGGCGACGACGGCGTTCGTCTTCAGCGCACCCTGGATCGCGACCGCCGCCAGCAGGTAGCCGAGCAGGTTCGAGCCGGTGTCCCCCATGAAGCTGGTCGCCGGCGGGAAGCCGTGGCGCAGGAAGCCGAGGGCGCCGCCGGCGGTCAGGGCCGCGAGCACGCCGGCGGCGTTGCGGTCGAGGGAGAGCGCGATCACGGCCAGCGCGATCGCCGCGATCGTGCAGACGCCGGCGGCGAGGCCGTCGACGCCGTCGAGGAAGTTGATCACGTTGACGACGGCGACGATCCCGAGCACGGTCAGCGGGTAGGCGGTCCAGCCGAGCTCGAAGCCGCCGACGAACGGCAGGGTGAGGACGTCGACCCGGACCCCGGCGAGCACCGGGATCGTCGCGGCGGCGACCTGGCCGGCCAGCTTCAGCGGCGCCGGCAGCTCCCAGATGTCGTCGGCGACCCCGACCGCGGCGATCGCCACCGCGCCGAGCAGGATCGCCCGGGTCTCGCCGTCGGCCGGCAGCCAGATCCAGCCGGCGACCTCGACCGCGACCAGGATCGCCAGCCCGGAGAGGCGCGGCATCGGTTTGTCGTGCAGGCCGCGCTCCTTCGGCTGGTCGATCGCCCCGACCCGCAAGGCGAGCCGCTCCGCCAGCGGCACCAACAGCCAGGCGATCGCCGCGGCGAGGAAGAAGGCAAGGACGGCGTCGGCACTCGTTGCCATGCAGGAGAACTATCCCAGTGCCCCCAGCGTCCCCGCGACGAGCAGGTCGGGGTCGCGGCGTGGGCGCTCGCCGGCGGGCTGCGTGCGCTTGCGCAGTTCCAGGGTCGCCGGGTCGTCGAGCACGCGCAGGCGGCCGGCCGCGATCAGCTCCTCGTCGACGCCGCCCATGCGACCGCTGAAGGTGGTGTAGACGGGAGTGCCGAGGGCGACCGCCTCGCGGTTCATCGTCCCCCCCGCGCTGACCACCAGGTCGGCGTGGGCGATCAGGCTCTGAGCGTCGATCGCCCGCTCGGGGACGATCAGGTTGGCGGCGCCGAGCGCCCGCGCCGCCGCCCCCTGCTCCGCGGTGCGGGGGACGATCACCGCCTGCACCTCGGGCGAGTCCGCGAGCCGGCGCACGGAGGCCGCGTAGACGTCGTTGGGAGCGTGGTACTCGGAGGTCTCCGGCGGCGGTCGCACCACCACCAGCACCTTCTCGCGGTCGAGCCCGAGCTCGTCCAGCACCCCCGGGTCGGGCTCGAAGTCGGCCAGGTAGTACTCCTCCTTCAGCCCCGGGTAGCGGACCAGCTTCTCGCCCTTGACGCCGAGCTTCGCCATTCGCTCGGGCGGGATCGAGTCGGGGACGAGGACGCGATCGGCGGCGCGGAAGGCGAGTTGGCGCTGCAGGCCGCCGAACTCGTAGTCCTGCAGCTGCGCCGAGCGGATCCGAAACAGGGTGGCGACGACGGCGAGGTCGACCGAGCCGTGGCCGATCGCCAGCTGCGGCTTGCGCTTCCAAATCAGCCCCGCCAGCCGGCGCGAGCGGCCCGAAAGCGCCCGCACCTTGCCGAGACGCGACGCACCGCCATGCTCCCCCACGACGGTGTGCGGAATCCCGAGCCGCTCGAGGATCCCCAGCGTCTGCCCGTACTCGCGGGCGGTGACGAGGACCTCGTCGCCGTGGGCTTCGAAGCGCTCGATCAGCGGCCGCAGGACCAGCGGATGCGCCGCCGCGGTGCAGTCGAACCAGACGAGCATCGGCCGACCCTACAGTCGCGGTTCGAGCTCAGACGGCGATCGGCGAGAGCTGCGGGTAGAGCGGGTAGCGCTCCATCAGGGCGCGGCTGCGCTCGGCCAGGCCCTCGCGCTCGGCCTCGAAGTCGGGGCCGAGGGCGGCGGCGACGATCGCCGCGACCTCGGTCAGGTCCTCCTCGACCAGGCCGCGGGTGGTCAGCGCCGGGGTTCCGATCCGCAGGCCGGAAGGGTTCATCGGCGGCCGCGGGTCGAAGGGGATCGCGTTGCGGTTGACGGTGATTCCCACCGCCTCCAGCCGGTCCTCGCCGGTCTGGCCGTCGAGCCCGGTCGGGGTCAGGTCGACCAGAACCAGGTGGACGTCGGTACCGCCGGTGAGGACCGGGATGCCGCCCGCTTCGAGCCCGGCGGCGAGGGCTCGTGCGTTGGCGATCGTCTGCCGCTGGCGCTGGGCGAAGCGCTCGCCGGCGGCGATCTTCAGCGCCACCGCCTTGGCGGCGATCGTGTGCATCAGCGGTCCGCCCTGCTGACCCGGGAAGATCGCTTTGTCGATCGCTTTCGCGTGCTCCTCGCGGCAGAGGATCATGCCGCTGCGCGGCCCGCAGAGGGTCTTGTGGATCGTCGTCGTGACGACGTCGGCGTGCTCGACGGGGTTCGGATGCTCGCCGGCGGCGACGAGGCCGGCGAAGTGGGCCATGTCGACCATCAGCTTCGCCCCGACCGAGTCGGCGACCTCGCGGAAGGCGGCGAAGTCGAGCTGGCGCGGGTAGGCGGACCAGCCGGCGACGATCAGCTTCGGCCGGTGCTCCTCGGCCAGGCGCGCGACCTCGTCCATGTCGACGCGCAGATCCTCGCGGCGGACGTGGTAGGGCACCGGGTCGTAGAGCTTGCCGGAGACGTTGATCTTCATCCCGTGGCTGAGGTGGCCACCGTGGTCGAGAGCGAGGCCGAGGAAGGTGTCTCCGGGCTCCAGCAGCGCCATGTAGGCGGCGTTGTTGGCCTGGGCCCCGGCATGGGCCTGGACGTTGGCGTGCTCGGCCCCGAACAGCGCCTTGGCGCGGTCGATCGCCAGCTGCTCGGCGACGTCGACCTCCTCGCAGCCGCCGTAGTAGCGGCGGCCGGGGTAGCCCTCGGCGTACTTGT
>DATHUE010000030.1:0-3436 GCA_035462545.1 Solirubrobacterales bacterium | reverse complement strand
GATTCAATTCACGGGAGGGGGTCGGCACCTCCTCCTCCTGAACCCTTCCGGCTAACCCGGCCCTATTCCACCCGAACCGCCGCCGGCTTCGGTGCCGCCGCCTTCTTCGGGCGCCACCCCAGCGCCGCCGCCTTCTTCCGGCGCCACTTCTTCTTCAGCTTCGGGAGCGACTTCTTCTTCCGGCGCCACTTCTTCTTCGGGGACGATTTCTTCTTCGCTTTCGACCGGCGGTTCGGAGCCGCCAGGGGCAACCGGGACGCTCGGGCCTTCGCTGCACTGCTCGAAGCCGTATGCGGCAGCCGCGGACTGGAAGTCCGAGAGCGCGGCGGCGGCGTTGGCCTGCGCTTCTTCCAGCGCCGCGGCGTCTTCGCGTTCGCCGGCCAACCTCGCTTCGTCCTCGGCGGCGGCGAGGGCGTCGGCGGCTTCGATGAAGTCCGCGTAGCCGGCTTCGTCCTCGGGCTCGCCGAGGTCCTTGATGTTCTCGACCATGCCGGAGTAGACCTCGGCGACCTGGACGGCCTGGCTCTCTGCTTCGGCCTCGTTGGCGCCGATCGTGCCGACGGCGGCGTTGGTCTCGGCGCAGATCCCGTCGCCTGCCGCGAGCAGCTCCTCCTTGCTGATCGCCGTCGGTTCTTCGACGGCGGTCACCGGAGCGTCGGTGGTCTCGTCGCCGTCGCCGCCGCCGCAGCCGGCGATCGCCAGGGCAGCGAGGGGCACGGCGAGGATCAGGGTCTTCTTGCCGGGTCTCATCGGTGGGGCGACGCTAGCAGAGCGAAAAGACGCCCTTGCAGGGGCTTTGCAACTGCGGCCCAGGGACTCGAACCCCGACTGCCTCTTCCAGAGAGAGGTGTGCTGCCATTACACCAGGCCGCAAAGCGCAGACTCAGGATATCGACGTTAGGTCACTGCCGGCGTCGGCAATCCTCTCACGGGCCTCGGAGACGTCGACGCCGTCGGCCAGCAGCCGCCGCGCCTCGGCCAGGTCTTCGGAGCGACCGACGCTGAGCGCCCCTGCCACCCGGCCGTCCTTCAGGTACCAGACCGAGAACTCGCCGGTCTCGCGATCGCCGCGCCAGACCTCCTCGTCCCAGTCCACTGCCGGGCCGACGTACTCGAGGCTGGCCCAGTCGGCGAGGTCGCTGAAGAAGTAGGGGACGACGTCGTAGTCGGCGCCCTCGCCGAGCATGTTGCGGGCGGCGTGCATCCCCTGCTGCATCGCCACGTCCCAGTGCTCGACGTGGACGCGGCGGCCGTGGACGACGCTCTCGTACGAACAGCAGTCGCCGGCGGCGTAGATCCCGGCGGCCGAGGTGCGGAGCTGGGAGTCGCAGACGATGCCGCCGTCGCCGACCTCGATCCCGGCCCGCTGCGCCAGCATCGCGTCGGGCCGGACGCCGGCGCCGACGATCACCGCCTCGCCCTCGACGACGAGCCCGCTCTTCGTCACCACCGCCTTGACCCGGCCGTCGCCCTCGAACGCCTCCAGCTCCTCGCCGCTGTGGACTTCCACCCCGTGCTCTTCCAGCTTTGCCTGGAACCAGCGGCCGGCCTCGACGCCGAAGCTGCGCGAGAGCGCCACCTCCTCGATCATCACCAGGGCGCACGGGATCCCGTTCGCGGTGAGCGAGGCCGCGACCTCGGTGGCGATGTAGCTGCCGCCGATCAGGACCACCCGCTTCGCCGCCTCGGCGTCTTTGCGGATCGCGTCGGAGTTGCCGTAGGCGCGCAGGTAGTGGATGCCCTCGTTCTCGGCCCCCTCGACGCGGAGGATGTTGACCACCGCCCCGGTTGCGATCAGCGCCTGGCCGAACCGGACCTCCTCGCCGCCCTGCAGCCTCGCGGTCCTCGCCTCCGGATCGAGCGACATAACGTTGGCGCCGCTGCGCAGCTCGACCCCGTTCTCCCCGTACCAGGAAGGCGGATTGACGTAGGCATCGGCGCGCTCGGCCTCGCCGCGCAGGTACTCCTTCGAGAGCGGCGGCCGTTCGTAGGGCGGCTCCGACTCGCGCCCGACCAGCAGGATCGAGCCGTCCGCGCCGCGCTTGCGCAGCTCCGCCGCGCAGCTGGCGCCGGCGAGGCCGCCGCCGATCAGCAGGAAGTCGACCTCGCGATCGGGCACAGGAAGGCCCTACCCGGCCGCGGCTGCGCTCACGCCCCGTTGCCGTCGCCGGTCTCGGGACCGAACAGGACCTTCAGCTCGTCCTCCTTGCCGGGATCGAGCACGGCGAGGATCTCGTCGCCGACCTCCAACACGGTGTCGGCGGTGGGGACGAAGCCCTTGCCGGCGCGCAGGACCGAGATCAGGAGGCTGCCGTCGGGCATCTTGAGATCGCCGACGCGGCGGCCGGTGACGCGCGAATCCGCGCCCAGCAGCATCTCGATGATCTCCAGCTGCTCCTCCTGGAGGTCGAGCAGGTGGACGAGGCCGTACTCGGGCACCTCGTGCTCGAGCAGGCGCAGGATCAGGTCGGTGGCGGAAACCGAGGGCTTGACGCCAAGCAGGTCGAAGTGCTGGCGATTGCGCGGGTTGTTGACGCGGGCGATGATCTGGTCGACCAGGTACTTCTCCTTCGCCACCTGGCAGATCAGCATGTTGTCCTCGTCGTCGCCGGTGACCGCGATCACCATGTCGGCACGCTGGATCCCGGCTCGCTCCAAGACCCAGAGCTCGGAGGCATCGCCGTAGGAGACGTTGTGCTCGAGCTCCTGCTCGACCGTCAGGTAGCGGCGGCGGTTGCTCTCGATCAGCGTCACCTCGTGCTCTTTCTCGAGCAGCTCGCGGGCGAGATTCCAGCCGACCTTGCCGGCGCCAATGACGATGATGTACATCGCTGCCGCCCCCCTCAGCTCGCCGTCGCCGGGTCGCCGTCGCCGGAGCCGCCCGCCGCGTCACCGGAGCGCACCGCCGTCTCCAGCATCTCGATCGCGACGCTGGTCGGGCAGACCGTGTGCAGCCCCTGGCGCTGGTACCACTCGGCCCGCAGGGGGTCGAGGACGCGGGCGATAACGGTCGGCACCTCGTACCGTTTCTGGGCGATCTGGGCGATGATGATGTTGGTGTTGTCGCCGTCGGTGGAGGCGATGAAGGCATCGGCGCGGTCGATCCCCGCCGCCATCAGCGCCTCGGTCTCCAGCCCGGCGCCGACCGTGAACTGCCCGCCGAGGTCCTCCCAGCTCTTCTCCAGGCCGACCTCCAGCCGCGCGTGGGACTCCGGGTCCTCGTCGAGGCACGAGACTTGGTGGCCCTCGCGGAGCATCGCGCGAGCGACCGAAGATCCGACCCGCCCGCAGCCCACGATCAAGATGAACATCGGTCGGATACTAGTGAGGGCGGGGCGCTGTGGGGCGGGGTGACGGGATGGGGGTCGCTTACGCCTAGCGCCTTCGCTTCGCTGCGGCGCAGATTGGGGCCGGCTTCGCCGGCAGAATCACTCCG
>DATHUE010000029.1:0-5116 GCA_035462545.1 Solirubrobacterales bacterium | reverse complement strand
GGGCGAGAGCTCGGCGGCAGGGCAAACGGAGATGGTGCTTGCGGCGGTGTCGTTCATGAGGTGAAGCGCCCCCCTCGCGGTGCGCTAGTGCGGATCGAGACGTAATCCTACTTCGCTGGTCGGGATTTTAACCGATGGGCTCGGCGGGCCAGGTCAGTCTTATCCTCGACATCAAACTTCTACGGGAGGATCGAGATGAGCGACTGGGCCTACGCCGAGGAACGGTCGGCGCGGGCCGGGACCTACACGGTCTGGAAGGTCGGCGAGGCGCTGGTCGGCGGCATGCTCGACCTGAATGCGGTCGGCGTGGCCGACGAGGTGCCGCCGCACTGGCTCGTCTACTTCACCGTCGAGGGCATCGACGCCGCGGTGGAGACGGTCAAGCGCGGGGGAGGGGATGTGCGGATGGAGCCGATCGACGTCCCGGTCGGCCGCTTCGCCGTCGTCGCCGACCCGTTCGGCGCGGTGTTCGCGGTGATGCAGCCGAGCGAGGAGACGCTGGCGAACATGCCGTAGGCGGGCCGCCGCTCAGATCGCTGCGGCTTCCGTGGGGTCGCCGGACTCGCCCTCGTCCTCCCATTCGGCGGACTGGCCGAGGCTGGCGCTCTTCACGACCTTCAGGCCGAGCATCGCGCACTTCATCCGCGTCGCCGAGATCTCGATCCCCAACAGCTCGAGCACGTACTCCTTCGGCAGCCGCAGCAGCTCTTCGCGGCTCTTGCCGACCAGCTCGTCGGTCAGCAGCGAGGTCGCCGCGGTCGAGATCGCGCAGCCTTTGCCCTCGAAGGCGACCGCCGCGACCCGGTCATCGGCGTCGAGCTTGATCGTCACGTGCTGCTCGTCGCCGCAGAAGGGGTTGGTGTCCTCGTACTCGAGGTCGGGATCGTCGAGGTGGCCGAAGTTGTGCGGCCGCTTGTAGTGCTCGAGGATCTGGTCGCGGTAGAGCTCGTCCATGCCCACCGAGGCTAGCGAAGGGCACTAGGATGCGCGCCCGATGCTCCGCCGCGCTCTGCCCCTCGTCCTCGTCGCCAGCCTCGTCCTCGCCGCGCCCGCGGCTGCCGGCAGGACCTACAAGACGACGCTCTCGATGAGCAGCAAGTTCCCCGCCTTCCACGGCCGCCTCAGCTCGCCGTACACCTACTGCGAGCAGAACCGCAAGCTGAAGCTCTATCGCCAGCGGATGGGCGCCGACAAGCTGCTCGGCACCGCCCTCAGCGAATCCGACGGCTACTGGGAGATCCCGATCGGCAACCGCCTGATCGGCGGCTCCTACTACGCCACCGTCAGCGCTCGCACCAACGCCGTCGTCGGCGTCACCTGCCGGTCGGCCAGATCGCCGTTGCGCTTCGTCGACTAGCGGAGCGGCGGTTCGGGAATCGCTGAGACGGTCCGGAAGTCGCGCAGCAGCCATCAGCGCACCGGCGATGGCCGAGTGGTCGCTAACCGTCGCTATGGCAGCGGTAATCCACCACTCGGCCTCAGAGGCCGAAGACGCGGCGGGCGTCTTCGAGGGCCTCGACGAGGCGGTCGATCTCGGCTGGGGTCGTGTAGATGCCGAAGCTGGCGCGGGCGGTAGCGGCGACGCCGAGCCGGTCCATCAGGACCTGGGCGCAGTGGTGGCCGGCGCGGACGGCGACGCCGTGGCGGTCGAGGATCTCGGAGACGTCGTGGGCGTGGATGCCCTCGATCTCAAAGGAGACGGGACCCAGACGGCCGGGCCCGCGCGGCGGGCCGAAGATCCGCAACCCCGGCACCTCGGCGAGCCGCGCCAGGGCGTAGTCGGCGATCTCGGTCTCGTGCTCGCGCGCCGCCTCCATCCCGATCCCGTCGAGCCAGCGCAGCGCCGAGGCCATCCCGATCGCCTGCGCGATCGCCGGCGTGCCCGCCTCGAACCGGGCCGGCACGTCGGCGTAGGTCGTCCCCTCGCGGCCGACCTTGCGGATCATCGAGCCGCCACCGAGGAAGGGCGGCATCTCCCGCAGCAGGTCCAGCCTGCCCCAGAGCGCCCCGATTCCCGTCGGCCCGTAGATCTTGTGGCCGGTGATCGCGTAGAAGTCGACCCCGAGCGCGGCCATGTCGAGCGGCATCTTCGTCGCCGACTGGGCGCCGTCGGCGACGACCAGGGCTCCCGCCGCGTGGGCGAGGCGGGAGATCTCGGCCAGCGGGTTCTCGGTCCCGAGCACGTTGGAGACGTGGGTGACGGCGACGAGCTTCGGGCCGCGCTCCAGCAGCCGCTCCAGCTCGGCCATGTCCAGGCGACCCTCCGCGTCGACCGGGGTCCAGTCGATCTGCGCCCCAACCCGCTCCGCCAGCTGCTGCCAGGGGACGATGTTCGAGTGGTGCTCCATCTCGGTCAGCAGCAGGCGGTCGCCGGCGCCGACGTTGGCGTCGCCCCAGGCCCGTGCCACGAGGTTGAGCGCCTCGGTCGCGTTGCGGACGAAGATCACCTCGCGCCGGTCGGCGGCGCCGAGGTGATCGGCGACGGTCGCCCGTGCCCCCTCGTAGGCTTCGGTCGCCTCGGCCGAAAGGGTGTGCGAACCGCGGTGGACGTTGGAGTGGTGGCGGCGCTCATAGCGGGCCACCGACTCGATCGAGGCCAGCACCCGCTGGGCGCTGGCGCCGCTGTCGAGGTAGGCGAGCGGCCGCCCGTTCACCTCCCGCTCCAGCGCGGGAAAGGCGGCGCGAACCTTCTCGAGATCGAGCCCCGCGGCGGCCGAGGAGTCCTGGGCGGCGAGCGGCTCCATCTCAGGCGAGGCTAGGCGCTGGCGCCCGCCTCGACCTCCTCGCGGATCCAGCCGTAGCCCTTCTCCTCCAGCACGCCGACCAGCTCCGGGCCGCCTTCCTTGACGATCCGCCCCTCGAACATGACGTGGACGAAGTCCGGCTTCACCATGTGCAGGATCCGCTGGTAGTGGGTGATGATCAGGACGCCCATCTCGGGCCCGGCGAACTTGTTGACGCCCTCGGCGACCGTGCGCAGGGCGTCGATGTCGAGGCCCGAGTCGGTCTCGTCGAGGACCGCGATCTCCGGCTGCAGCAGCGCCAGCTGCAGCAGCTCCATCCGCTTCTTCTCGCCGCCGGAGAAGCCGTCGTTGAGGTAGCGGCTGGAAAAGTCTTTGGGGATGTTCGCCAGCTCCATCGCCGCCTGGGCGGTCTTGGCGAAGTCTTTGATCTTGATCTGGTCTTCGCCGCGCGCCTCGCGCTGGGCGTTGATGATCATCCGCAGGTACTTGCTGACCGAGACGCCGGGGATCGCGACCGGGTACTGGAAGGCCATGAACAGGCCGGCCTGGGAGCGCACGTCGGGGTCGGCCTCGGTGATGTCCTCGCCCTTGAAGACGATCGAGCCCTCGGTCACCTCCAGGGCCGGGTGGCCCATGATCACGTTGGCGAGCGTCGACTTGCCGGAGCCGTTCGGCACCATCAGGGCGTGGACCTTGCCCTTCTCCACGTCGAGATCGATGCCCTTGAGGATCTGCTTGTCCTCGACGCTCACTTGCAGGTTGCGTATCTCCAGCTCAGCCAATTTCGCTCCGTTTCTGGGGGTGGTTCGAAGAGTGGGTCAGACGACGCTGACGACTGCGTCGCCGCGCTCGGGCGCCGAGAACTCGACCAGCTCGGCCAGGGTCGTGCCGGCCAGCGCCTTGGTGACGCCGCCCTGCACGCGCATCCACAGCAGCTTCGTCGCGCAGGCGTGGTCGCCATCGCTCTCGTGCGAGCAGAGGACTTTGCCTTCGGGGCTGTCGTGGAAGCACTCCATCGGCGCGATCTGGCCTTCGAGCGCCTCGACCACCGCGTCCATCCGGATCTCGGCCGGCGGCATCGCCAGCCGGTAGCCGCCGTGGGCGCCGCGGGTCGAGGTGACGAGGCCGGCCTTGCGCAGCTTCGCCACCAGGTGCTCGAGATAGGAGAGGGGAAGGTTCTCCGCCTCCGCCACCGCTCCCAGGGAGATCGGCTCCGAGCTCGGCCGCCGGCCCAGCTCGACCATCAGGCGCACCCCGTACTCAGCTTTGGTCGAGAACAACATCTCAACCAAATCCTACTGAAGGGGTCGGTTATGCCTCGGTTGCCTGCTCCTGCGGCTCGTCCCGGCCGATCGCGACGTGGGCGCGGCTGTCGCTGCCTTTGATCAGGATCAAGGTGAGGACGAAGCCGGCGAGAGCGAAGCCGGCGCCGCCGAGGAAGGCGGTCTGGAACCCCTCGGTGAGGCCGGTGTCGAGGCTCGCCCCGCCACCGGCCATCACGTCGGAGGTGCGTGAGGTCGCGACCGAGGCGAGGATCGCCAGCCCGAGCGCGCCGCCGACCTGCTGCGAGGTGTTGATCAGGCCGCTGGCCAGCCCCGACTCGCGCTCCTGCACCCCGGAGACGGCGGCGATCGTCGTCGTCACGAAGGAGAAGCCGAGGCCGACCGCGGCCAGCAGCGAGGGACCGAGGATGTCGGTGAGGAAGCCGCCGCCGACCGAGACCTGGCTGAACCAGAGCAGCCCGGCGACGATGAACAGCAGCCCGATCGCCAGCACCGGCTTGTAGCCGAGCTTGGTCACCAGGCCGGAGGCGATCCCGGCCGAGGCCATGATCGTCAGCGCCAGCGGCAGGTAGGAGAGGCCGGCGTGGATGGCGCTGTAGCCGAGCACCTGCTGCATGTAGAGAGAGATGAAATAGAACATCGAGAACAGCGAAGCGCCGACCAGGACGCCGACCACGTTGGCCCCGGTCAGGGTGCGGATGCGGAAGATCGAGAACGGGACCAGCGGCTTGCGCGTCCGCAGCTCGATCGCGACGAAGGCTGCGAGCAGGGCCAGCGCGACGGCGATCAGGCCGAGCGTTTTCGTCGAGCCCCAGCCGGCCTCGCTGGCATCGACGACCGCGTAGACGAGGACCGAGAGGCCGGCGGTGACGGTGATCGCGCCGGCGACGTCGAAGGCGCGCGCCTCCTCGCCGGCACGGCTCTCGGGGATCAGCCGCGGGGCCAGGGCGAAGGCGGCGAGGCTGACCGGGACGTTGACCCACAGCACCCACTCCCAGCCGAGTCCGTCGGTGAGGATGCCGCCGAGCAGGACGCCGGCGGCGCCGCCGGCGCCGGCGACCGCGCCCCAGACCCCGAGCGCCTTGTTGC
>DATHUE010000028.1:0-3658 GCA_035462545.1 Solirubrobacterales bacterium | reverse complement strand
CGCGCAGAAGGTCAGGGCTTCGCCACGGAATCGATACGGAAGACGAAAAAAAGAGGCTCCAGCCCGCCGTTGCCGCCTCTAGCTTTGATCCCTTCAAGTGAAGGTGGGTGCCTGCTCCTGACCCCAAGGGGCCCGGAGACTTTCCGGCTCCCGCGCCGTTTGTGTTGGGTCAAACGGTGAGACGGCTCTCGCACAGGCTCGAGCCTCGGCTCAACGGTACCACCGGGCGCTCAGATATCGAGATTGGAGAGGTGCATCTCGGCCTCGCTCCAGGAGTCGGGCGGGACGCGGAGGGAGATTTCGCCATGGCCGAAGCGGTCGAGCGGCCAGTCGGCGGTCAGCGCCGCCTCGATGCCCGCCTCGGCCAGTGCCTGGTGCCAGGCCCGCGCCGTGCGCAGGTCGCCGAAGTCCCGCACGACCTCCCAGGAGTCGTAGAAGGGCTCGTCGATGTGAACCGGGGTCAGGCCGGGACCTCGGCGCTTTTGCCCGCCACCTCCGCCGCGCAGCCAGTCCCGCAAGCCCATCGTCAACCCCCCGCCATCCCCGCGCGGGCCGCCATCAGTGCCCCGCGAGTTTCTTCTGGTGGAGGGCGATGCCGAGGTCGCGCAGCTGCGTTCCCTCGACCGGCGCCGGCGCCCCGGTCAGCAGGTCGAAGCCGGAGGCGGTCTTGGGGAAGGCGATCACGTCGCGGATCGTCTCGGCGCCGCTCAGCTTCTGGACGATGCGGTCGACCCCGTAGGCGATGCCGGCGTGCGGCGGCGCCCCGTAGCGCAGTGCCTCGAGCAGGAAGCCGAACCGCGCCTCCGCCTCCTCGGCGTCGATCCCAAGCGCGGCGAAGACCTGCTGCTGCAGCTCCGCGTCGTGGATACGGACGGAGCCGCCGCCCAGCTCCTGGCCGTTCCAGACCACGTCGTAGGCCTGGGCCCGCGCCTCGCCCGGGTTCTCCGGATCGAACTCGCCGACCGGAGCCGTGAACGGGTGGTGCAGCGCGTCCCAGCGGCGCTCGTCCGCGTTCCACTCCAGCAGCGGCCAGTCGACGATCCAGACCAGGCGGTGCTCGTCGGGATCGATCAGGTCGAAACGCTTCGCCAGGTCGAGCCGCAGCTGTCCCAGCACCGTGTCGGTGACCTGGCGCTGGTCGGCGACCAGCAGCAGCAGGTCGCCCTCCTCGGCCGCGAGTCGTTGGTTGAGGTCGGCCAGCTCCGCCTCGCTGAGGAACTTCGCGGTCGGCGAGCGCCAGCCCTCGCCCTCGCGGAAGGCCCAGACCAGGCCCTTCGCCCCCAGCTCCTGGGCGCGCGAGATCAGCCCGTCGAGCTCGGAGCGCGGCAACTCGCGGCGGCCGGCGTTGAGGCCGCGGATCGCGCCGCCGCCATCCAGCACCGAGCGGAAGACCTTGAACTCGGTCTTGCGCAGGGCGTCGCTGAGGTCGACCAGCTCGAGACCGAAGCGCAGGTCTGGGCGGTCGGTGCCGAACCGGCCCATCGCCTCGCTGTAACACATGCGCTGCATGGGCAAATCGATCTTGGGGCCGCCAGCGACCTCGAAGATGTGCCGCAGCAACCGCTCGTTGAGGTCGATCACGTCCTCGCCGTCGACGAACGACAGCTCGATGTCGAGCTGGGTGAACTCGGCCTGGCGGTCGGCCCGGGTCGCCTCGTCGCGGAAGCAGCGCGCCACCTGGTAGTAGCGCTCGAACCCGCTCACCATCAGCATCTGCTTGAACAGCTGCGGCGACTGCGGCAGCGCGTAGAACGAGCCGTGCTGCTGGCTGCTGGGGACGAGGAAGTCGCGGGCGCCCTCGGGGGTGGAGCGGGTCAGCATCGGCGTCTCGATGTCGACGAAGCCCTCGCCGTCGAGGAACTCGCGCATCGCCGCCGTCACCCGGTGGCGCAGCAGCAGCGCCTCGCGCATCGGCTCGCGGCGCAGATCCAGGTAGCGGTGGCGCAGGCGCGCGTCCTCGCCGGCCTCGCCGGAGAAGCCCTCGATCTGGAACGGCGGCGTCGCCGCGTCGGCGAGCAGCTCGGCGGCGCCGACCGCCAGCTCGACCTCGCCGGTCGGCAGCTCGCGGTTGACGGTCTCCTCGGAGCGCCGCACGACCTTGCCGGCGGCGCTGAGCACGTCCTCGGCCCGCAGCTTGTGGGCCAGCTCGAACGACTCACCCGAGCTGTCGGGGTGGAAGACGAGCTGGACGATCCCGGTGCGGTCGCGGAGGTCGATGAAGATCAGGCCGCCGTGGTCGCGGCGGCGGTGGACCCAGCCGGCGACCCGCGCCTCGGAGTCGACGCGGTCGGGCAGCACCTGGCCGCACCAGGTGTCGCGGTAGCCGTTCGGGCGCAGCGCCGGCACCCCGTTCATGCTTCGCCTCCGGTCATCTCCTCGACAAGCCTGCCCAATTCGACCGGCCGCTGCTCTCCCGTCTCCATCTCGCGCAGCTGCGCCGACCCCTCGGCCTCGAGGATGAGGACGCGGCGGGCGCCGATCCGGTTCGCGTGCTTGAGCTGGCCCTTGAGACCGCGCCCGGCGAGGTCGACCTCGACCGAGAAGCCGTTGTGGCGCAGCTCGCCGGCCAGCGCCATCGCGCGGTGGCGCTGCTCGGTGTCGGCGACGGCGATGAAAACGTCGCGGGAGACCGGCTCGCCGCCCTCCTCGCCGAGCGCCAACAGGATCCGCTCGATCCCCGCCGCCCAGCCGACCGCGGGAGTCGCCGGTCCACCCAGCTGCTCGATCAGGCCGTCGTAGCGGCCGCCGCCGCCGATCTCCGACTGGGCCCCCAGCTCGCTGCAGACGAAGGAGAAGATCGTCCGCGTGTAGTAGTCGAGCCCACGGACCAGAGTCGGGTCGATCTCGTAGGAGATCCCGGCGGCGTCGAGCAGCGCCCGCACCTCGGCGAAGTGCTCGGCGTCCTCACCCTCCAGCGAGGCGACGATGGTGGGAGCGCTCGCCATCACTCCCCGGGTGCCCTCGTCGTCGGAGTCGAAGGCGCGCAGCGGGTTGACGTCGATCCGCTCGCGGACGTCCTTGGAAAGCTCGCCTTCGTGCGCGTGCAGGTGCGCCTTCAGCCCCTCCAGGTAGGCGCGACGGGCCTCGAGCGAGCCGAGGCTGCCGAGGTGAAGGCGCACCCCCGGCACGCCGAGCTCGGCGAGCAGGTCGGAGAGCAGCGAGATCGCCTCGGCGTCGGCCAGCGGCGAGTCGGTGCCGATGCACTCGGCGCCGAGCTGGTGGAACTGCCGGTAGCGGCCGGCCTGCGGGCGCTCGTGGCGAAAGAACGGGCCGAGGTAGCTGAGCTTGACCGGCTGCGCCAGCTTGTGCATGCCGTGCTCTACGTAGGCGCGGCAGATCGGCGCCGTCCCCTCCGGTCGCAGGGTGAGGCTGCGGCCGCCCTTGTCCTCGAAGGTGAACATCTCCTTGCGGACGATGTCGGTCGACTTGCCGACCCCCCGTTCGAACAGCTCGGTGTCCTCGAAGCTCGGCGTCGCGATCGGCTCGAAGCCGGCGCGGGCGAAGACTTCAGCGGCGGCGCGCTCGACCCGTGCCCGCGCCCGAGCCGCCTCGGGCAGCACGTCGAAGGTGCCGCGCGGTGCCTGGAAGTTGCCTACCATCGCGCTCGCCGTCCCCCGGGTCAGCCCGGGATCGAGCTGAGGAAGGGATTGGAGGCGCG
>DATHUE010000027.1:0-3683 GCA_035462545.1 Solirubrobacterales bacterium | reverse complement strand
CCAACGACTACACCATCGACTGGGGCCCGATCGCGCTCGACACGGCGCTGACCAACTCGGTCAACACCTGGTTCGCCCAGCTCGGCGAAGACGTCGGGCAGGACACCATGTTCGAGACGATGCAGGAGTTCGGGTTCGGGTCCACCCCTCCGATCGACCTGCCGAACGAAGGCGACGAAAGCGAGGTCGCTCGCAGCGGCCTGTACACCCCCGAAGGCGGGCTCTTGACCAAGGACGACCCGGTCGACGTCGCCCGGGTCGCGATCGGCCAGGAGCGACTGCTGGTGACGCCGCTGCAGATGGCGATGGTCGCCTCCGCGGTCGCCAACGGCGGCGAGCTGATGAAGCCGCAGATCTGGAGCCGGGTCGTCGACCCCGACGGGCGCGTCGTCGAGAGCCTCGACCCATCCGAGTACAGCGAGCCGATCGACGGCGACACCGCCGCCGACCTGACGACGGCGATGGAAGGCGTGGTGGAGGAAGGGACCGGCACCAACGCCGAAATTCCGGGCGTCCCGGTCGCGGGCAAGACCGGCACCGCGGAAACGCCCTTCAACGATTCCTGCGGCGGCGGCAGCGACGAGAACCAGGCCTGGTTCATCGGCTTCGCCCCGGCCGACGACCCGCAGATCGCGATCGCGGCGACGGTCGAGTGCACGACTCAGTTCGGCGGCGACGTCGCCGCGCCGATCTTCCGCGAGGTGGCGGAAGCGATCCTGAACAGCGAATGACGACGAGCGGAGCTAGGAGGCGGCGGTGCCGGAAGTGAGCGAGGGAAGCGTGGTCGACGGGCGGTACCGGGTGCTGCAGCGGCTCGGCAGCGGCGGCATGGCCGACGTCTGGCTGGCCGAGGACGCGCACCTGCAGCGGCGGGTGGCGCTCAAGGTCCTGCACAAGCGCTTCGCCCAGGACCTCGAGTTCGTTGAGCGCTTCCGCCGCGAGGCCGAAGCCGCGGCGGGTCTGCAGCACCCCAACATCGTCGCCGTCTTCGATCGCGGCCAGTTCGAAGGCACCTATTACATCGCCATGCAGTACGTCGAAGGGCGAACCCTCAAGCAGCTGATCGACGCGGGGCTGACGCCCGAGCAGGCGGTGCCGCTGATCCGCCAGGTGCTGGAGGCGGCCCGCTTCGCCCACCGGCACGGCATCGTCCACCGCGACCTGAAGCCGCAGAACGTGATGGTTGACGCGGAGGGGAAGGCGGCGGTGACCGACTTCGGCATCGCCCGCGCCGGCGTCTCGGAGATCACCCAGACCGGCTCGGTGATGGGGACGCCGCACTACCTCTCCCCCGAGCAGGCGCAGGGGATGGAAGTGACCGCCGTCTCCGACCTCTACTCGGTCGGGGTGATCCTCTACGAGGCGCTGACCGGAAGGGTCCCGTTCGAGGGCGAAAGCGCCGTCGCGGTGGCGATGAAACAGGTCTCGCAGACCCCCCAGCGGCCAAGCTCGATCAACCCCCGCGTCTCTCCCGCCCTCGACGCGGCCGTGATGCGGGCCCTGGAGAAGGATCCCGGCCAGCGCTTCCAGAGCGCCGAAGCCTTCATCGCCGCCCTCGACCAGGCGATGCGCGAGCCGGGCGCCCCCGGCGACGGCACCGCCAGCTTCGCGCCCCTGCCCCCGGTGGTCGCGGTGGTCGAGGATCCCGGGGAGGACCCCGAAGAGGAGGCGCGGCGCCGGCGGCGCTGGATCTGGCTCGGGATTCTCGTCGCGATCCTGCTCGGCGCCCTGATCGGCCTGCTGTTGACCCGCGACACCGACACGGAAGTGCCGCCGGTGACCGAAAACCAGCTCAACGTCGCGATCCAGCTGCTCGAGCAGGACGGCTTCAAGGTCGGCGAAGTGAAACGGGTGGAGCGCGCCGCCCCCGTCAACACCGTGCTCGAGCAAAACCCCCCGGCGGGCGAGGCGGCTCTCGACTGCGCCTTCCTCACCCTGTTCTGCTCGAAGCCGGAGGTGACCCTGACCGTCAGCTCCGGGCCGGGCAGCGCGGCGGTGCCGCCGACCGCCGGCCTGAGCCGGGCCCAGGCGGAGGAGGCGCTGGAAAAAGCCGAGTTCGCGGTCGACGTCGAAACCGTCAACTCGGCCCGTGTTCAGGAAGGCCTGGTGATCAACTCCGAACCAGCGGCGGGGACCACCCTGACCCGCGGCTCGACGGTGAAGATCGTCGTCTCGTCCGGTCCGAAGCTGGTCAAGGTCCCGGTCCTGGTCGGGACTCAGCGCTCGGTTGCGGTGCAGCAGATCCGCGGCCGCGGCCTCAGCCCCAGCATCTCCGAGGAAGAGAGCTCGGAGCCCGCGGGCCAGGTGATCGAACAGTCGCCCGACGCCGGCTCGGAGGTCGAACCGGGCGCGACCGTGGCGATCGTCGTCTCCGAAGGCGAAGCGGAAGCCGCGGTGCCAAACGTGATCGGCAAGCTCCGGGCCGAAGCGGTGGAAGCGCTTCGCGCCGCCGGACTCACCCCCAGCGTCGAAGAAGAGGAAACTGAAGTACCGAGCCAGATCGGCCGTGTCACCGACCAGTTCCCGGTGCCTGGCTCAGAAGTGCAACCGGGTGCCGAAGTGAAGATCGTCGTCGGCAAACGAGCCGCTGTCGAAGCGCCCGAACCCGAAGGCGAAGAAGAATGAGGGTGGCTGTGCTCAGCGGCGGTCGCTCCTCGGAGCACGACGTCTCGCTGCTCTCCGGCGCCGCCGTCGCCCGCGGCCTGCGCGAGTCCGGCCACGAGGTGATCGAGGTGAGCATCGGCCGCGAGGGCCGCTGGTCGAGCGCCGGTGCCGCGGTCGGGTTGACGCCTGGCGAAGGCCTGCTCGGAGCCGACGCCGTCTTCCCCGCCCTGCACGGACCGTTCGGCGAGGACGGCAGTATCCAGGGCCTGCTCGAGCAGCTCGACGTCCCGTACGTCGGCTCGGACGTTCTCGCCTCCGCGGTCTGCATCGACAAGCTGACCCTGAAGCGGCTGTTCGCCGCCCACGGCGTCCCCCAGGTCGAGTTCGCCGCGGTCGAGGGCCCCGACTGGTGGGCGCGTTGCCAGGGCCTCGGCCTGCCGCTCTGGGTGAAGCCGTCCCGCCTCGGCTCCAGCGTCGGCATCACCCGCGTCGAGCGCCTCGGCGACCTCGACGAGGCGGTCGAGCTGGCGTTGCGCCACGACCCGCGGGTGATCGTCGAGGCGTCGGCGGCCGGCCGCGAGGTCGAGTGTTCGGTGCTCGGCAACGAACAGCCCGAAGCCTCGCTGCCGGGGGAGATCGTCTCGCATGGAGATTGGTACGACTTCGAGTCGAAGTACACCGCGGGCGGCATGGAGCTGCGGGTCCCGGCCCCGATCGACGAGGCGACGGTCGAGCGGGTGCGGGAGCTCGCGGTCGACGTCTTCAAGCTCGCCGGCTGCTCCGGCCTCGCCCGCTGCGACTTCTTCGTCGAGCCGGGCGGCGAGGTGCTGGTCAACGAGATCAACACCATGCCCGGCTTCACCGACACGAGCGTCTACGCGAAGCTGTTCGAGGCCAGCGGCATCCCCTATGCGGAGCTCTGCGACCGGCTCGTCGCCCTCGCCGTAGGGCGCCACCGCCAGGCACGCTCCTACGAGTTCTAGGTCAGCCCTGCAGGTTGACGTCGCTGACCGCGACTTCGTAGCGAACGGGTTGGTCGCGAGAGTCGGCAGCCCTGTTGAACCAGATCAGGAAGTACT
>DATHUE010000026.1:0-5096 GCA_035462545.1 Solirubrobacterales bacterium | reverse complement strand
AAGGCGAAGCCGCGACCGTCGTCGGTCACCTCGAGCTCGACGCTGCCGTCGCCGCGCCGGCTCAGCGTCACAGCGACCGTGGTGGCGTCGCTGTGGCGGGTGGCGTTGGAGAGCGCCTCCTGGGCGACGCGGTAGACGACCAGCTGGGCGTCGTCGCCGAGCCCGGAGAGGTCGCCCTCGGCGGCGAAGCTGGCGTCGAGGCCTCCGTAGCCGAGCTGCTCGACCTGACCGGCGACTGCGGCGGCGAGGCCGAGGTCGTCGAGGGCGGTGGGACGCAGCTGCCGGGCCAGCGAGAGCAGCTCCCGCATCGCCTGGTTGGCGAGCGCCTTGGTCTCGTCCAGTTCGGCCTCCAGCTCCGGCGGTGCCGACTCGCGCGCCGCCTCCAGCCGCAGCAGCAGCCCGGTCAGCGACTGGTTGACCTCGTCGTGGAGGTCGCGGGCGACCCGGGCCCGCTCCTGCTCCTGGGCCTGCAGGGCGGCCGACCCAGCCCGCCGGCGCTCTGCCTCCAGCCGTCGCATCATCCGCAGGAAGGCGAGCTCGAGCCGCGCCACCTCCTCGGTCTCGCCGACGCCGTCGATCGAGCGCGGCAGCAACGGCCCAGCGCTGCTGAGGTCGACCTTCTCCATGTCCTCGATCAGCTGCTCCAGCGGCGCGAGTCGGCGCCGTTGCCGGACCAGGACCACCGCCAGCGCCACCACGGCCAGGGCAAGGGCGACGATCACTGCCGCGGTCATCTGCCGTTCCCGGTGCCCGTCATCGTCCGAAGCCTAGAAGGGCGGGGAGGCGCCCTCTCAGCGCCTGGGTGGCCCACCGGCCCCAATAGGGGATTGCCCCTATGGCCGAAATCCCTGCAGACGGGAATACTGGCCGGACCACTTCTACCTAGGAGAGCTGAACGCATGACCACGACCAAGCAATCCACCTGGGGCGCCACCCTGCGCACGACGATCCTGCTCGCGTCGCTTTCGGGCCTGCTGGTCCTGATCGGCGCCCTGATCGGTGGGCCGAGCACCGCTGGCCTGTTCCTCGTCATCGCCCTGCTGATCAACCTCGGCTCCTACTTCTTCAGCGACAAACTGGCGCTGAAGATGAGCGGCGCCAAGCCGATCGACGAGTCCGAGGCGCCGCGGCTCTACCAGATCGTGCGCGAACTGACGACCCGTGCCGACCTGCCGATGCCGCGCCTCTACATGATCCCGCAGGACCAGCCCAACGCCTTCGCCACCGGCCGTAACCCGAAGCACTCGGCGGTCGCCGTCACCCAGGGAATCACGCGCCTGCTCTCCGAGGACGAGCTGCGCGGCGTCCTCGCGCACGAGCTCGCGCACATCCAGCACCGCGACATCCTGATCCAGTCGGTTGCCTCGGCGATCGGCGCCGCGATCACCTACCTCGCCTACATGTTCATGTGGTTCGGCAACGACAACAATTCGCCGCTGAGCCTGGTCGCTTCGCTGGCGATGGTCCTGCTGGCGCCGCTCGCGGCGACGATCATCCAGCTCTCGATCTCGCGCCAGCGCGAGTACGCGGCCGACGCCGGCGGCGCCGCGATCTGCGGCAACCCGGAGTCGCTGGCGAGCGCGCTGCTGCGGCTCGAGCAGGGGGCGGAGGCGATCCCGATGAGAGTCAACCAGGCCGCCGAGCCGCTCTACATCGTCAAGCCCTTCAAGGGCGGCGGCATCGCCGGCATGTTCTCGACCCACCCCCCGATCGAAGAGCGAGTCCGCCGCCTGCGCCAGATGCGCCCGAGCATGGGCTGATCGTCCGGCGAAGCGAACCTCGCGGGGCGACTTACCGTTGCTATTCGACGGTAAGTCGCCCCGCTTCGCATTTCTGGGACTTGTTTCCTGGGTCGCTATACTTTTTGAAGTAAAAGCCGATCCGGATTAGGGGATTTCACTTCTGATGGCGACTGGGACCGAGCAGCTGAAGCAGATCGAGGAGATCGAACCGTTCGAGGCGGCGCAGGAGATCGAGGGCGGCGACGTCGTCCTGGTCGACACTCGCGAGCCGCACGAGTACAAGGAGGCCCACCTCGAGGGCGGCAAGCTGGTGCCGCCGGGGCTGCTCGCCGACGAGATCGCCGCCGCCGCTCCCGACAAGTCGGCGCGGACGATCCTCTACTGCCGCTCCGGCAACCGTTCGGCGATCGCCGCCGCGCAGCTGGAAGCGCTCGGCTACGAGAACGTCGCCTCGATGGCGGGGGGGATCCTGCTCTGGCAGGAGCAGGGGCTGCCGGTCGCCGCCGACCACGGGATGACCGCCGAGCAGCGCGAGCGCTACTCGCGCCACACGCTGCTGCCGGAGGTCGGGGTCGACGGACAGGTGAAGCTGCTGAACGCGAAGGTGCTGCTGCTCGGCGCCGGCGGCCTCGGCGCGCCGACGGCGCTCTACCTGGCCGCGGCCGGGGTCGGCACGATCGGCCTGGTCGACGACGACGTCGTCGATGCCTCCAACCTGCAGCGCCAGGTGATCCACAACACCGAGCGGATCGGGATGCCGAAGACCGAATCGGCGCGCCTCTTCATCGAAGCGCTGAACCCCGACGTCAACGTGATCGAGCACAACGGGCGGCTCGACGCCGGCAACATCCTCGGGGTCATCGCCGACTACGACATCATCGTCGACGGGGCCGACAACTTCCCCACCCGCTACCTGCTGAACGACGCCTCGGTGCGGCTGCGCAAGCCGGTCGTCTCGGCCTCGATTCTCGGCTTCGACGGGCAGGTCTCGACCTTCGCTCCGTACGAGGGGCCCTGCTACCGCTGCCTCTACCCGACGCCGCCGCCGGCCGAGCTGGCGCCGAGCTGCTCCGCCAACGGGGTGCTCGGGGTGATGGCCGGGACGATGGGGACGCTGCAGGCGAACGAGGTGATCAAGCTGGTGCTCGGCGCCGGCCGGCCGCTGATCGGGCGGCTGCTGCTCTACGAGGCGCTCGGCACCACGTTCACCGAGCTCAAGGTTCGGCGCGATCCGGACTGCCCGATCTGCGGCGAGAACGCGCCCGAGATCCCGGAGTCGGAGATGGGCCAGTTCCCCGACTACGACCTGTTCTGCGCCGGCGCAGGTGGGGATCGCTAGCGAGCGCCGGCTCGTCTAGGATCACCGGCCTCATGGCGACCGTTCGAATTCCCCCGGTGCTGCGCCCGAAGACGGGCGGTCAGTCCGAGGTCGAGGCGGCCGGCGGCAACGTCGGCGAGGTGCTGAGGGCGCTGACCGGCGCCCACCCCGACACCGAGGCGCAGCTGTTCGGCGAGGACGGCGAGCTCAACCGCTACGTCAACGTCTACCTCAACGACGAGGACGTCCGCGTGCTCGACGGGCTCGACACCGTGGTCAAGGACGGCGACACCGTCGTCATCCTGCCGGCGATGGCCGGCGGCGCCGCTTAGCGGCTCAGTGCTCGAGCACCAGCCCTAGGAACTTCCGCGTCCGCTCCTCGCGCGGTGCGTCCAGCACCTGCGCCGGCGGCCCCTGCTCGACGATCGCGCCGTCGTCCATGAAGACGATCCGGCTGGCGACGTCGCGGGCGAAGCCGATCTCGTGGGTGACGACCATCATCGTCATCCCTTCCGCCGCCAGCTCGCGCAGCACGTCGAGCACCTCCTTGACCAACTCCGGGTCCAGGGCGCTGGTCACCTCGTCGAACAGCATCACCTGCGGGTCCATCGCCAGGGCCCGGGCGATCGCCACCCGCTGCTGCTGACCGCCCGAGAGCCGTTCCGGGTACTCGTTCAGCTTCTCGCCGAGGCCCACCCGCTGCAGCAGCGCCGTCCCTTTCGCCTCGGCCTCCGCGGCCGGGCGCCCGAGCACCTTTTCCTGGGCCAGGGTGACGTTCTGCAGCGCCGTCTTGTGGGGGAAGAGGTTGAACTGCTGGAAGACGATCCCGACCCGCTGGCGGACGAAGTCGAGCTCCCAGCCGGCCTCGCCTGCCGCCGACCCAGGGCCCTTGCAGATGTCTTGGCCTTCGACGAAGATCTCGCCCTGCTCGGGAGGCTCGAGCAGGTTGACGCAGCGCAGCAGGGTGCTCTTGCCGGAGCCGCTGGGGCCGAGCACGCAGACGACCTCGCCGCGCTTGATCTCAAGGTCGACCCCCTTCAGCACCTCGAGCTTGCCGAAGCGCTTGTGGATCCCTTCGAGGCGGACCATCGGGCCGCCGCCGGTCGAGATCTCCATCACAGCGCCTCCACCCGCGGGGCGCCGCGCGTGAACCGGCCCTGCTCGCGGGCGATCAGCTTGTCGACCAGGCGGGCCAGCGGCAGGGTGACGACGAGGAACATGATCGCGCCGAGGACCAGGCCGGAGCTGTTGAGGAACTGGGACTGCAGGTCGCGGCCGACCAGGGCGACCTCGCTGAGGGCGATCGCGCTGACCAGGGTGGTGTCCTTCATCAGGGCGATGAAGTCGTTCAGCAGCGGCGCGAACACCTTGCGCACCGCCTGCGGGACGATCACGTTGCGCATCGCCTGACGGTGATTCATCCCCAGCGAGCGCGCCGCCTCCATCTGCCCCTGCGGCACCGCTTCGATCCCGGAGCGGTAGACCTCGGCCATGTAGGCGCCGTAGGTGACGGTGATCGCCAACACCCCGAACCAGAAGTTGTCGGGTTTGCCGAACCACTGGGGGAGCCGCAGCCATTCGGGCAGGAAGTCGAGCGCGGGGATGCTGCCGGAGATCAGCAGGATCATGATCAGCAGCGGGACGCCGCGGAAGACGTCGATGTAGGCGACGGTGAGGAAGCGGACCGGGGCGAAGCCGCGGCCGGGCAGCTGCCGCAGCTGGGCCAGGACCAGCCCCCAGATCAACGCCAGGACGCCGGCGACGACCGACAGCTGGATGGTGAACCAGAAGCCCTCCAGCACTTCGTCGAAGTGGTCGGCCATGAAGCCGACGTCGAAGTACTGGTCGATCAGTTCCTGCATCGCCCCTCCCCGGGGCCCGGGTTATCGCTCTCCTCGATCAGCTCGCGTCGTGGGTGGCCGACAGCAGAGCGTCGGTCGGCGCCCGCTTGAACCATTTTTCGTAGATCGTCGTGAAGGTGCCGTCGTCCTTCAGCTCTTCCAGGGCTTCGTTCATTTCTTCGAGTAGCTCGGTCT
>DATHUE010000025.1:0-4510 GCA_035462545.1 Solirubrobacterales bacterium | reverse complement strand
GCCGCGCCTGGTCGGCCCGGCGCTCGATCGGATCTTGCAGAACGGAAACTCAGCGGACGCGAGTCCCTCACCCAAGGAGAAGGCAACCAGATGAGCAGCAACACCAATGGCCGCGCGGGCAACCGCAGCTGCGTGATCGGCGTCGGCATGACCAAGTTCGACAAGCCCGGCACCAAGGAGGGCGACTACCCCGACTGGGCCAAGGAGGCGGGCGAGAAGGCGCTCGCCGACGCCGGCATCGACTACGGCGACGTCGAGCAGGCCTACGCCGGCTACTGCTATGGCGACTCGACGTACGGGCAGCGGGCGATTTACGGCCTCGGGCTGACCGGCATCCCCGTCGTCAACGTCAACAACAACTGCTCGACCGGCTCCTCCGCCCTGTTCCTCGCCCGCCAGGCGGTGACCGGCGGAATCGTCGACTGCGCGCTCGCGGTCGGCTTCGAGAAGATGGAGCGCGGCTCGCTCGGCGTCAAGTACACCGACCGCACGAACGCGATGGACAAGCACATGATGCGCATGTTCGAGGTGCGCGAGCCGGAGGAGTCGCCGTTCGCGCCGCAGATGTTCGGCAACGCCGGCCGCGACCACATGGACCGCTACGGCTCGAAGCCCGAGCACTTCGCCTGGATCGGCTACAAGAACCACAAGCACTCGGTCAACAACCCCTACGCGCAGTTCCAGGACGAGTACACGCTGGAGCAGATCTCCGAAGCGCGGATGATCCACGACCCGCTGACCAAGCTGCAGTGCTCGCCGACCTCCGACGGCTCGGCCTGCGCGATCGTCGCCTCCGAGCGCTACGTCGACGAGCACGGGCTCTGGGAGCAGGCGATCGAGATCGCCGGCCAGTCGATGGTCACCGATCTCAGCTCGACCTTCGACGAGGGCGCCGACTGCATGACGATCGTCGGCTCCGACATGTCGAAGCAGGCCGCCGACGAGGCCTACGCCGAGGCCGGGGTCGCCGCCGCCGAAGTCGACGTCTGCGAGCTGCACGACTGCTTCAGCGCCAACGAGCTGATCACCTACGAAGCGCTCGGCTTCGCGGCCGAGGGCGAGGCGCACAAGCTGGTCGAGGCGGAAGCGACGACCTACGGCGGCGACGTCGTCGTCAACCCCTCCGGCGGCCTGATCTCGAAGGGACACCCGCTGGGGGCGACCGGGCTGGCGCAGTGCTCGGAGCTGACCTGGCAGCTGCGCGGCGCAGCCGACAAGCGCCAGGTGGAGGGCGCCAAGGTGGCGCTGCAGCACAACATCGGCCTCGGTGGAGCGGCCGTGGTCACCGTCTACAAACCGGCGAGCTAGAGCCCGCCAGAGCGAGGAGAGCACGATGGCGAAGCAGCGGCGTTCACTCAGCGGCCAGGTGGTGGCGATCACCGGCGGCGCCCGCGGGATCGGCGAGGCGACGGCGGAAGCGCTGGTGCGCAAAGGCTGCCGGGTCGCGATCGGCGACCTCGACACCGAGCTGGCCGAGCGGACCGCGACCGGTCTCGGGGGCGGCACGGTGGCGCTGCCGCTCGACGTCACCGACCGCGCCTCCTTCGAGCGCTTCCTCGACGAGACCGAGCGCCAGCTCGGCCCGGTCGACGTGGTAATCAACAACGCCGGGATCATGCCGGTCACCCCGTTCATCGAGGAGAGCCCCGAGTCGGTGCGGCGCCAGATCGACATCAACCTGCACGGGGTGATCACCGGAACCCAGCTGGCGATCAAGCGGCTGCAGCCGCGCGGCCGCGGCGCGATCGTCAACATCGCCTCCCAGGCCGGCAAAGCCGGGATCCCGGGGATCGCCACCTACAGCGGCACCAAGCACGCCGTGGTCGGGCTCAGCGAGGCGGTCAGGCAGGAGCTGCGCGGGACTGGGGTCGAGGTCGTCTGCGTGATGCCGACCGTGGTCAACACCGAACTGACCAGCGGCGTCGGCCAGAAATGGGTGAAGCCGGTCGAGGCGGAGGACGTCGCCAACGAGATCGTCGACGCCCTCGAGGTGCCGCGCTTCGACGTCTTCGTGCCGCGTGCCAACGGCGTCCTCTACAAGGTCCTGACCCTGCTGCCGCGCGGCGCCCGCGAGGCGATCGGGAGGCTGATGAAGGTCGACAAGCTGATGCTCGAGGTCGATCACGGCGCCCGCCGCGCCTACGAGGAGCGCGCCGCCGCCAGCGAGCCCGGCGCCGACGAGGCCCCGACCCAGGCCGACCAACCGGCCCGCGACGCCGCTTAAGGGCGCCGAGTGGTCGTTAACCGCTGCCATAGCGACGGTAAGTGACCACTCGACCGATGGGGCGGATCTACGACGCGACGTGGGGACGCGCCTTCTCGGCGCTCTATGACCGCTGCTTGCAGGGGAGCGAAGATGCGGGCCTGCGGGCGATGCGGGCCGGGCTGCTGACAGAGGCGCGAGGCCGGACCGTCGAGCTCGGCGCCGGCACCGGCGCCAACGCCGGGCTCTACCCGGAGGGCGTCGACCTGCTGCTGACCGAGCCCGATCCGCACATGGTCAAGCGGCTGCGCGAGAAAGCGGGCGGAGCGGTGGAGGTAGCCCAAGCGCCAGCCGAGCGACTGCCGGTCGCCGAAGGCGAGGCCGACACCGTGGTCGCCACCCTCGTCCTCTGCACGGTGCCGGACCCGGCGGCGGCATTGGCCGAGGTGGCGCGGGTTCTGCGACCTGGTGGCAAATTCCTGTTCCTCGAGCACGTGCGGGCACAGGAGCCCGGCCTGGCCCGCTGGCAGGACCGGCTGGAGCGCCCCTGGCGCTTTCTCGGCGATGGCTGCCACTGCAACCGCGACACCGTCGCCACGATCGAAGACTCGCCGCTGCGCCTCGACCGAGCCGATCGCACCCAGCTGCCGAAGTCGCCGCCGATCGTCCGACCGCTGGTCTCCGGCAGCGCCACCCGCGCCGGCTGAAAGGGGCCATCGCTGGCCGCTCACCAGGGTCAACGCACGATAATGGCGGTTATGTCAACTCAGTAGGAATCAGCGAGGCGGTGGGCTTGCCTGCCCACCGCCCGCCGAAAGAGACGCCGACTCAGCCAGCTTCTTCGATGACGCCTTCGAGGGCGTCGGGTGAGCCGGTCTGGCTGCCGCTCAGGAGTTCGATGCCGCCTTGGGCGCCGGGACCTTCGACCGCAAACGACGGCGTGCTGCTGAAGCCGAAGTTCTGGGCTTCTTCGACGGTTTTGGCGACCTTCTTCTGGACCGCTTTGGATTTACGGGCCTCGTTGAATTTCGCCAGGTCCGCCACGCCGGCTGCTTTCGCCACCGCTTCGAGGAAATCGTCGGTCACGTAGCCCGCGTTCTCGCCACCCTGGTTGTGGTAGAAGATGTCGAGGAACTGCCAGGCGCGATTCTGTTCTCCGGCCGCGACCGCCGCGGCGCCTGCGGTCGTCGATTCCGGGCCGATGATCGTGAAGTTCCGGAACTCGAGCTTCGCTTTGCCGTCCTTGACCGCCCCTTCGATCACCTCGGGAAGGATTTCGTCGGCATAGGCGGCGCAGGCCGGGCACTGCAGGTCCCCGAACTCGATCAGGGTGACTTTGGCCTTCGGATCGCCGATCGTCATCCCGCTCTGGGGAATGCCCCCCAGCAACTGGTCGACGTTGGCGACCTCCTCGAGCTGGACGTCGCCTCCGTCGTCGTCGCCCCCGCCGGCGGCGACGATCAGCACCACCACGACGGCAATCGCGATGAAGACAGCGGCACTTCCGATCTGCAGGATCTTCTTGCGCTGGCCCTGGGACCGCCCCTTGGTTTCTTCCGCAAGTCTTTCTTCGCGGCGCTTCTCGCGCTCCCGCTTGTTGCTCATCTACTGATCTCCTCCTCTGATCTTTGCGGCTCGGGTTCGTCGTTCCCTTCTTCCTCGCCGGGGTCCCCAGGCGCCGGTCCGTCGCTGTCCGTGCCGGCGTAGCCGATCAGGCGCAGCGAGCTGAGGATGAAGAGAATCGTCATCAAGACGGCGCTGGCGACGCACCATTGGCAGATTGCGTCGATCACGTACAGCTCCAGGTAGGTCAGATAGACGCTGAAACCGAAGCCGCCGAGCGCGGTTGCGAAGCCGCCGAGGCGAACGAGGTCACTGCGAAAGAAGGCGCTCGCGAGCAGGATCAGGTAGCCGACGATCCCGAAGATCGCGACGTTGATGCCGGCGATCTCCGAGTAGGAGCTTTCCGCGACCGTGGCGCAGCCACCGCCGCCGGCGACGCAGGCGGGTGCGCCCCCGCCCGACTCGGCGATCGTGATGTAGGTGGCGACACCCACTCCAAGGGTCGCGACAAAGGCGATCGCGCGGCGCAGCGTGGCTTCGGTCGGAAACTTCATAGCGGTGAAGATAGTGCCTGTCCGTAAAAAGCGGCTAACTCGCGGGAGAGTTTCCCACCCTGCCAGGCCAGCGGTGACTCCCCCTCCCCCTCGCTGACCAGCTTGCCACAAGGGAGCCGCTCGGCGTAGGCCGCCGCTGCCGCATAGGGATGGCCCGGGTCGGCGCGGTCGCTGCTGGCGACGACCAGCG
>DATHUE010000024.1:0-1982 GCA_035462545.1 Solirubrobacterales bacterium | reverse complement strand
CGTAGATGATCTCCGAGCGGGACTCGGTCACCTCGATCACCGCCTTCGCCAGTTCCAGCAGGGTGAACTCGTTCGGGTTGCAGATGTTGACCGGCATGTGCATGTCGGATTCCGCGAGCAGGACGATGCCGTCGATCAGGTCGTCGACGTAACAGAAGATGCGGGTCTGGCTGCCGTCGCCGAAGACGGTCAGCGGCCGGTCCTGCAGCGCTTGGCGCAGGAAGGTCGGGATCGCCCGGCCGTCGCGGGCGCGGCCGATGTCGGGCTGGCGCTGCTGGGGATCGTCGGTCGGCAGCGCCTCGTAGACGATCTCCGAACGCGACTCGGTCACCTCGACGACGGTCTTCGCCAGCTCCAGGAGCGTGAACTCGTTCGGGTTGCCGATGTTGACCGGCGCGTGCACCTCGGACTCGGCGAGGGCGACGATGCCGCGGATCAGGTCGTCGACGTAACAGAAGCTGCGGGTCTGGCTGCCGTCGCCGAAGACGGTCAGCGGCCGGTCCTGCAGCGCCTGGCGCAGGAAGGTCGGGATCGCGCGGCCATCGTGGGCGCGCATCCGCGGGCCGTAGGTGTTGAAGATGCGGACCATCGCCGTGTCGACGCCCTGTTGGCGGTGGTAGGCCATCGTCAGCGCCTCGGCGTAGCGCTTCGCCTCGTCGTAGACGCCGCGCGGGCCGATCGGGTTGACGTGGCCCCAGTAGTCCTCCCGCTGCGGGTGGACCTGGGGGTCGCCGTAGACCTCGCTGGTCGAGGCGATCAGGAAGCGGGCGCGCTTGACCTTGGCGACGCCGAGCATGTGATGGGTCCCGTGCGAGCCGACCTTGAGCGTGTGCAGCGGCAGCCGCAGGTAGTCGATCGGGCTCGCCGGCGAGGCGAGGTGGTAGACGAAGTCGACCGCCTCGGGGATGTCGACGTACTCGGTGATGTCGACGTTGCGGAACTCGAACGCGTCGTCGCGGATGTGGGCGATGTTCTCCAGCGACCCGGTCTCGAGGTTGTCGAGACAGATCACCCGGTGCCCCTGCCCGAGCAAATGCTCGCAGAGGTGGGATCCGAGGAAGCCGGCGCCGCCGGTGACCACGCAGGTGCTCATCGCGACCGATGGTATCGGTGCCGCACGGGCGAGCGCGTGCCGGGGTCAGGCGCCGCAAATTCCGGCTTCCTGGACCCAACAGTCGTCCGAAGGGGGGAGAGAAAGCCCGCGCCAGCCCTTATCCAGACCCCCGAGTTCGGTCAGAAGGACTGAAGCGCACAGGGGAAACGATTCGCTTGAAGGACCTGGATGGTGGACGAGGAGGATCGCTGGCGGCGCACTCGCGCCCGCCTCGCGACGCGCGCCGGACGGCGGCCGAAGCGCTGCTCGCCCGCCACGAAGGGGCGCTGCGACGCACCGCCCGGCGCTACTCGCTTTGCGACGACGACGCCGACGATGCCCTGCAGCGAGCGCTCGAGCTGGTCCTGACCAAGGCCCCGACCGAGGACCCGCGGGAGCTGATCCGCTGGGCCCAGACCGTGACCAAACACGAGGCGCTGGCGGTGCGGCGAGGGCGGGAGCGCATCCTTTCGCCAGCGTCCAGCCACAGCCAGGAGGACTGGGTCGCCTCGATTCCCGCCCGTTCAGCCGGACCGGCGGAACGGGCCGAGCAGCGAGAGACGCTCGCTCAAAGTCGCGAGGCGCTGAGGGCGCTGAAGCCGGCTGAGCTGCGCGCCCTCAGCCTGCTCGCCGAGGGCTACTCCTACCGGGAGATCGGCCGGATCACCGGGTTCAGCCAGACGAAGGTCAACCGGGTCCTGGCCGAGGGACGGGAGCGATTCCGCCAGCTCGTGCTCGGCAGCGAGGACGGCAGCCGCTGCGCCGAGCTGCGGCCGCAGCTCTCTGCCCTCTGCGACGGCAAGCTCGGGGACGAGGAGATGGGGACGGTGCGCGAGCATCTGCGCGCCTGCGCCGGCTGCCGAGCGACGCTGCGCGCCTACCGGGCCGC
>DATHUE010000023.1:0-4030 GCA_035462545.1 Solirubrobacterales bacterium | reverse complement strand
AGCAGGCCGAAGCCGAGCAGGACGGCGATCGCCAAATTGCGCAGCAGATCGCCGGGCAGCCCGAATGCGTCGATCACGTAGACGAGCGCCACCGTCGCGAAGGCGAACGAGAGCGCCAGGCCGGTGACGACGCCGAGCGGGCGGCGGCGGCCACCGGTGACCCCGGCCGAGAGCGCCACCGGCAGGACCGGCAGCACGCAGGGCGAGAGCGCCGTCGCCGCCCCGGCCAGGAATGCGAATGCCATCAGCGCGACCATGGCGGCGACTCTGCCAGGCGGCGATTACGAGTCCCTTACGTCTGGCGCAGCGCCGTAAGGGACTCGTAAGGAGGCCGGCCGATACTCGGCCTTCCACCCTGCGACAAGGAGGCCCGACCATGAAGCGCTTCGCATTCCTGCTCCCGATCGCCGCCGCGGCCCTGATCGCCGCCGGCTGCGGCGACGACGACGCGAACGGCAGCGACGGCACGACGGCCGCGAGCGGCGCCGCGATGAAGGACGAGGGCTCGATGAAGGGCGACGAGGCGATGAAGGCCGGTGCCTCGATGTCCGCCAAGGGCACCCGGGTCAAGGTCGTCAGCTCCGATTACGGCCGCGTGATCGCCGACGGCAAGGGCGAGGCGTTCTACCTGTTCGACAAGGAGACCGGCACGAAGCCGCGGTGCTACGGCGCCTGCGCCGCCGTCTGGCCGCCGGTCCTGACCAAGGGCAAGCCCGTCGCCGGCAGCGGCGCCAAGCAGTCTTTGCTGGGAACCGCCAAACGGGGCAACGGCAAGCTGCAGGTGACCTACGCCGGCCATCCGCTCTACTACTACGTCGATGACACGCCGGGCACGATCCTCTGCCACGACGTGCCCGAGTTCGGCGGCCTCTGGCTGGTGGTGAAGCCGAACGGACAGGCGGCGAGTTGAGCCGTGCGGTGCGCTCGACCTAGGGTCGCGCGCTGCGCCGGCAGCCGGGAATGTTGATCCGCAGGTGCCTCTTCTTCATCTTCCTGCTGTTCTGCGCCTTGAGGTTGAGGTAGGCGAAGCGCTTGCGCTGGCAGAGGTTCTGCGAGTTGTCCAGCAGGCCGCGGTTGCCGCCCCTCATCGTCAGGATGAACTTGCGCACGGCGACGTCGGGGGTCGGGTAGAAGACGGTCTTGAGCCGGCCTCCGACCGAGCTGATCTCGCCGCGCAGGCGGATGTTGACCTGACCCTGCAGGTCGGCGAGCAGGTCTGGCAGTTCGTTGTCGGAGGAGGTGAGGTAGACCGGGCCCTTGAGGCTGCCTTCGATCAGCGGCGAGGTCGCCCGGGCGAATCCGTAGATCGCCGCCCGCGGGCAGGCGCCCGCGGCGAGCTGGACCCGCGTGCAGATCGTGCGGATGTGCGCCTGGTCGAGGATGATCGAGCGAGGCAGGACGAAGGCGGCGCGATGCAGGTTGGCGTCGCCCTTGCGGGCCCGGAAGATCGCCCGGAAGCGCGGGTTGGCGGACCGTCGCAGCCGCTGCTTGAAGCCGAAGACGCGGGCGTGGAAGCGCGGCTTAAAGCGCAGCCGCTTGCAGTCGTTGGCCCAGAAGAGGTCGGTCGCCTCGAAGCCGCGCCAGGCCGCGGGGTCGTCGGGGTCGGCGCCGCCGCCGAACGCTTCCGAGCCGATCGCGAACGGTTCGCGGCAGGTCGTCGGGTTGACGGTGAAGCGCGGCCGCCTGATGTTGACGTCGATCGCCCGGATGCCGAGCTTGACGCCGCCGAACACGTAAGGGATCGGGTCCGAGACGACCCGCACCCGGGCGGTTTCGGGATCGACGTGAAGGGCGGCCCGGACCACGACCGTGCCGAGGTCGTAGGGCCCGGCCACGGCCGGGGTGACGAAGACGAGACTGACCGGAGCGCCCTTGTAGGGACCGGCGAGGTAGACCTTGCCGTGCACGTCGAGGGGGCGCGGCCCCGAGCCGGCGTCGATGTCGAGGTGGCCGAGCGAGCTTTTCTGCGGGCAGGCCTCGTTCGCCTCGACGCTTCTGCCGCTGCGCTGCGCGGCGGCAGCGATGCTCGCGTCCGAGCAGTACTCGACGCCGCGCAGGCGGGCCACCATCCCCGGCGGCAGCCGCAGCTCCACCCGGCGCAGCTCCTGCATGCCGTCGGGACGGTCGAGGTGGAACCGGAAGGGGCTGTAGGCGCCGGCCCGGTTCTGCTCGGGGCCGGACCGCAGCGCCGGCGAGAAGGGGCGGTCGCCGAGCGTTTTGGCGCAGAGGCCGCCCCCGGGCGCTGAGCTCAGCGCGAACGAGTCTCCGGGGACGGCCGGCGCCTTGCCCGTCCAAGGGGTGAGCTGGGTGCGGGTCTGGTGAGGACCGCAGGTCGGTGGCGAGGTCAGCGCTCCGCGGGCGCCGCCGTCGACGTGGATCGTGAAGCTGCTGAAAGGCGCCTGCGGGTTTTCCTCGATCAGCGCCGTCAACTGGCCCGTGCGCAGGTCGGGGAAGACCCTTCCGACCAGCCTGACGTTGACGCCATAGCGCGGCGAGGAGGCGTGGATGAAGATCCGGAACTGGTTGCCGGTGGCCGGATCGTCGCTCAGCGGCTGGCCGACGTAGACCGCGCCGCCGATCGAATCCGGCGGCAGCGAGGGGGTCTCGACGTCGACGCTGCCGATCTTCGACTCGTCCGGGCACTGGATCGGGTTGCTCGTCCCTTTGCCGAACTGGGCGTCGGTGCAGGCGCGCAGCCCGCGCGCCAGCGAGGGGTTGAGCCCGGTGCCCGCGGGCAGCGTCACCCGGGCGGTGCGCAGGTGGGAGTTGGTGATCTGGTTTGGCCCCGGCGTGTAGGGGATGTTCACGGTGACGTCGGCGGGCGCGGGCGAGTCCGTCGCGCCGCTGACCGCGACGTCGACGGTCGGCTCGAAGGGCACGATCTCGCAGCCGTCGGCGCCGACCGCGGTCGTGAACGGCTCGCTGACGAAGACGCCCGGGTTCTGGTGGGAGTCGACCCGCAGGATCGAGGTCTGGCCGCCGGCGCAGACGCTCGGCATCGTCAGGTAGCCGTCGCCGGCCTTGCCGTTGAAGACCAGCCGCGAGCCGATCACCGGCGGCCCGGCCGGGGGCGCCTCGACGTCGGAGATCGTGAAGGAGATGTGCTGGTCGGCCGGGCTGAGGTCGCCGACCAGCAGGGTCGGGCCGACGCCCGGCAGCGGCAGCTGGAAGCCCGCCACCGCGGGGACCCCGAAGGGCGGCTCGACGTTGTAGACGGGCACGGGGATCGTCGCCACGACGGGGGGAGGACCGGCAGCGACGATCGCCCGCAGGTAGTTGGTCCCGACCAGCGCGCCGGGGCAGTCGGCGGCGGCGGTCGGCAGCTCGGCCACCGTGCATTTCTCGGTCGCCTCGGGGTTGACGCCGAGGCCCTCCGGGAGTTCCACCCGGATGTCCTTGACGTTGCCTTCCGGCACTTCGAAGGCGCCGGTGTTCAGCTCGAAGGCGGTGATCCCGAAGTCGGGATGGCCAGCCGCCTGGGTGTAGAAGTCAGAGACGTCTTCGGCGGTGCAGGGGTCGACCGGGGTGGCATCGACCTCGCAGGTCACCGCTTCCCATTTTTTTATGCCGAAGTCGGCGCTGGCGGGAGCGGCGGCGCAGGCGCAGAGAACCAGGGCGCTCAACAGGGCCACGCTGAGGCGGCGGCAGGTCACCTAGCCCTTGCTCCGACAGGGGCGGACGACGGTCCCGCTGATCCGCGGGCCGCCCCGGAAGGCGATGTCGCCCTCGGCGAAGAAACGCCCGTTGGCGCACTTCGCCAACAGGTAGCTCTGCCGCTTGCCGCGGAACTGGAAGGTCCGCTGGATCTTCATCGCGAACCGGGTCACCGAGCCGCTGCCGCCGGCGATCACCGGGATGCGGGCGATCGCCCTGGTCCCGTAGCGGCCCTTGCGGACCTTCTTGATCTTGACCGTGGTGATCAGCGCGGTCGGCGCCGGCACGTTGACGTAGGCGTGGATGTACATCGTCGTCGTCCCGCCGCGAACGCCGCCGTTGAAGAGCACCAGCGGCCCGGTCGCGAAGAACGGCG
>DATHUE010000022.1:0-15938 GCA_035462545.1 Solirubrobacterales bacterium | reverse complement strand
CTCGACCTCGCCGCAGCGGACCGCCGGGGCAAGGTCCGTGAAGTAGGGAGCCGGGCCGTCTGCGTAGACGTGGGTGAAGCGGCAGCTGACCCGGACAGCGCCCGGCCCCTCGGCGGGGGCGCCGCTCGCCTCCGCCGCGGCCCGCCGCGCCGTCTCCATCACCGTCGCGTGGAACTCCTCGAAGCGGTCCCAGGTGACTGCAGTCTCGAAGGTCTCCGAGAGCACGCCGCAGGCGACGAACGTGTCCCGCAGGTAGGGCGCCAGGAGGAACGCCCCGCGCCACTGCCCGACCGAGTCCTCGCGCGCGCCGCCGCCGCCCCGGACCTCACCGGACTTGCCGCCGTGCGCGCGGGCGATCTCGATCGCCGCTGCCATCGCCGGGTCGACCGGGACGTGGGCGGACTCGAAGCCGAGGATCAGCAGGCTGGCCTCGCCGCTGCCGGCCCCGGTCAGCTCCGCCTCGGAGGCGTCGAGCAGGCGGCAGTTGGCGGGGTGCAGGCCCGACTGGGAGAGCTCACGCACCGCCCCGGCGGCAGCGGCGAACTCGCCGAACTCGACCCCGCAGGAGAGCTTGAACTCCGGCCGCGGCCGGACCCGAACCCAGGCCTCGGCGATCGCCCCGAGGATCCCCTCCGAGCCGACCAGCATCCGGTCCGGCGAAGGCCCGGCGCCGGAGCCGGGCAGCCGCCGACTCTCCCAGGTCCCGCGCGGGGTGATCGCTCGCACCGACTCGACCAGGTCGTCGATGTGGGTCTCCAAGGTCGCGAAGTGGCCGCCGGCCCGCGTCGCGATCCAGCCGCCGAGGGTCGCGTACTCGAACGACTGGGGAAAGTGGCGCAGGGTGAGGCCGTGCTCGCGCAGCTGCTCCTCCAGCACCGGCCCGGTGGCGCCGGCCTGGATCCGCGCCGCCAGCGATTCGGGCTCGACCTCGAGCACGCGGTCGAGCCGCCGCAGGTCCATGGTCACCACCGGCCGCTCGCCGAGCCGCGGCTCGATCCCGCCGCAGACGCTGGTGCCGCCGCCGAACGGGATCACCGCCGCCCCGCTGGTCTCGGCCCAGCTCAGGACTGTCTCGATCTCCGACTCGTCGCGCGGCCGGGCGACCAGGTCCGACGGGTTCTCGAACTCGCCCCGGAACCCGCGCACCACGTCCCGGTAGGCCTTGCCCAGCGCCCTAGATGCCCGCTCGTACCTGTCGTCCGTGAACAGGTCCCCGAACCCGCTCGGCACCTTCAGCCGCGGCTTGCGCAGCTCGACCGCCTCGAGCGGCACCGGCGCTTCCGGCTCGCCGCCGAACCCGAACCGCTCCCGGATCCCAGCGGCAGCCTCCTGCAGCTCCTTCTCAGACGGCGCCTGATCCTCGTACCCCCACCCCCAATGTTTCAGCCGCCGCTCTCCCATCGCCTCAAGCTATCGGCTCCCGGGCTATGCGTATGCGATTGGCTCAACTAGCTATACAAATGACTATCTAGCTATTTTGAGATTGTGGCCCGCCCGCTTCCATCCACCCACCGCACCACGGTCGAGATCGAGATCTCCGCCTTCGAGGAAGCGCGCAAAGCGCTCGGCACCACTGGCTACAAGGAGACCGTGAACGAGGCACTACGCACCGTCAGCCGCAACGAGAAACTGAGGCGCGGCGCGAAGCTGATTCGCTCCAGCCAGTACCGCGCCATCACGCCCGAGCAGCTCGCCGACCAACGACGTCCGCGTATCTAGGGTGTACTGGCGAACTCCTCGCCTGGCTCAGGCCCGACCCGCTGGGAGCTCGCGACATTTACCCCACTCTGATGTGGTCAATATCGCAAACGCCATGAAAGTGATCTGCGAACACACCGGCCAACCTTTCGAGGCCGAGGAGTCCGAGGGAGCGGGGCACTGACCTACCAGTGCACGCCTTTCATCAGATGGGCAAACGCGACCGCCTCGGTCGTGGGCGGCTTGTCCGGAGCCTCCTCCTTCTTGCCCTTGGCGGCCTGCGACTCGGGGAAGAGTTTGTAGGCGGTGTTGAGGATTTTGTCGCTGGCCTTCGGCGCCACCGCGTAGAGCAGCTCGCCGAAGGTGCCGAGTTTGGTCGCCACCTTCTTCGGCCGCCGCGCCATCGCCTTGGCGATCATCTCCGCCGCCTCCTCGGGGGTGATCGCCGGGAACATGTCGTACATCCGGGTCGGGGCGATCATCGGCGTCCGCACCAGCGGCATGTGGATCGTGGTCAGGTGGATGCCGTCGTCGACCACCTCGGAAGCGATCACCCGGCTGAAGGCGTCGAGCGCCGCCTTCGAGGCGACGTAGGCCGAGAAGCGCGGCGGGTTGGTCTGGGTCCCGATCGAGCTGATGTTGATGATGTGACCGCTCTTGCGGGCGCGCATCGCCGGCATCAGCGCCAGGACCAGCCGCACGGCGCCGAGGTAGTTGAGCTGGACCGTGCGCTCGTAGTCGTGGAAGCGGTCGTAGGAGAGCGCGACCGAGCGGCGGATCGAGCGGCCGGCGTTGTTGACGAGGATGTCGACGTGGCCGTGGTAGGTCAGCACCTCCTCCGCCATCCGCTCGATGTCCTCGATGTCGGCGAGGTCGCAGCGGTGGATGTGGGCGGTGCCGCCGGCGGAGACGATCTCCTCTTTGGTCTCCTCCAGCTTCTCGACCGTGCGGGCGACCAGCAGCACCGTGGCGCCGGCGTCGGCGACCTTGACCGCGGTCGCTTTGCCGATCCCCGATGACGCCCCGGTGATCATCACGATCTTGCCCCGCACCGCGGCTGAGAGGGTGCGGTCCTTGAACAGGTCGGGGTCGAGGTTGCGCTCCCAGTAGTCCCAGAGCCGGTCGGCGTAGGTCTCGAGCGGCGGCACCTCGATTCCCGAGCCCTTCAGCGCCTTCAGCGTGTTGGTCGAGTCGAAGGTGGTGGGGAAGTCGATGTAGCCGACAGCCGTCGCCGGCAGGCCGATCTCTTCCAGCGCCGCCTTCGCCACCCGCTTGGAACCGGGCACCAGCTTCAGCGCCGTCCGCGCCAGCTCGGTCGCCGGCTCGGTCACGGCGGTGTCGAGGCGCAGCGCCGCCTGGGGCGCGTCGGCCGCCTTGGCGAACAGGTTGAGCATCTCCCCCGCCGTCTTCGGGTCGGGATCGGTGAGCGAGAAGACCTTGCCGTCGAGCTTCGGCTTGTGGGCGATGTGGTCCATCGCCGCGGCCACGTAGTCGACCGGGACGATGTTGATCTTGCCGCCTTCGACGCCGATTGCCGGCAGCCAGGCGGGCAGCACCTTCCGGGCCCGCTGCAAGGTCTTGAAGACGTAGTAGGGACCGTCGATCTTGTCGATCTCCCCCGTGCGCGAGTCGCCGACGACGATCCCCGGCCGGTAAACGCGCCACGGCCGCGAGTACTCCTCGCGAACCAGCCGCTCGGACTCGTGCTTGGTGCGGAAATAGGGGTTGACGTCGAGCTTTTCGGCCTCGTCGAACATCTCCTCGGTCCAGACGCCCTTATAGAGACCGGCGACGGCGATCGAGCTCACCAGGTGGAAGCGGCCCGCCTCGATCGCGGTCGCCAGCTCGAGCGCGTGGCGGGTGCCCTCGACGTTGGCGATCTCCTGCGACTCGGCGTCGGCGGTGATGTCGTAGATCGCCGCCAGGTGAAAGAAGTGGTCGATCTCCCCGCGCATCGCCACCATGTCCTCCTCGGAGATGCCGAGGCCCGGCTGGGAGAGGTCGCCGGCGACCGGGACGATGCGGGCCCCGTCAGCGCCGAGACCGGTCCGCAGCTCCTCCAGCCGCCCCCGTGAGCCGGCCCTGACCAGCGCGTAGATCGTGCCCTCGCGCTGAAGAAGTTTCTCGACCAAATTGCGACCGATGAAGCCGGTCGCTCCGGTGAGGAAGTAGTTCATCCTGCCAGCCTACCGTCCCGACGCTGAAGGTTTGCCCGGTTCCATAGACTCAAACGAGAAATGGCAGAGACGGCCACCGTGCAGATCACGATGCCCGAGATGGGCGAGTCGGTGACCGAGGGCATCGTGCTCGAGTGGCACGTTGCCGAGGGCGACACCGTCAGCGAGGGCGACACCGTCGTCGAGGTCTCGACCGACAAGGTCGACGCCGAGGTGCCGGCGCCGGCTGACGGGGTGATCACGAAACTTCTCGTGGCTGTTGACGACGAAGTCCCGGTTGGGGCGCCACTGGCCGAGATGGAAAGCGGCGAGGGTTCCTCCGAGGGCTCCAACGGATCCACTGCGGGTCCTGTCACCGAGGACGACTCCCTCGCTGACCCGCGAGGGAGCTCATCCTCGGCGCCACCCGCAGGTGAGACCGCTGGAACCGCCCAAGGAACCGGCGCAAGTTCCGGCTCGGGCAACGGAGGCTCTTCCTCAGATGTTCGCGCGACGCCGGTCGCGCGGCGGGTTGCCGAGGCGAACGGGGTCGACCTTGCTTCGGTGAGTGGCACTGGGCCTGGGGCCAAGGTGACCAAAGCTGACGTGCTGGCCGCCGGAAACGGTGACGCACCTCCTGCGGCGGCCGGGCAGGAGAAACAACTTCGGGGTCCCGCGGCGATGTTGGCCAATGCGATGAACGAGAGCCGGGCGGTGCCGACGGCGACCTCGTTCCGGACGATCGCGGTCGACACGCTGGACGCGAAACGCAAGGCGCTGAACTCGATGCTGAAGGAGAAGGGGCTGAAGGTCTCCTTCACCCACCTGGTCGCCTGGGCGATCGTCGAGGCGACCAAGGACTTCCCGGTGATGGTGCGCAGCTTCGGGGAACGCGACGGCAAGCCGTTCGCGATCGAGAACGGGCCGGTCAACCTCGGCATCGCCGTCGACGTCGAGCGCAAGGACGGCTCCCACAGCCTGATGGTGCCGGCGATCAAGGGCGCCGACGCAATGGAGTTCGCCGGCTTCCACTCTTCCTACGAGGAGCTGATCGCGAAGACCCGCGAGAACAAGCTCAGCCCCGACGACTTCCAGGGCACCAACATCTCGCTCACCAACCCGGGCGGGATCGGCACCGTCGCCTCGGTGCCGCGGCTGCTCAGCGGCCAGAGCGCGATCATCGCCACCGGCTCGATCGCCTACCCGCCGGAGTGGTCGCACGCGACCGACGAGCGGATCCGCCAGCTCGGCGTCTCGAAGGTGATGACGATGACCTCGACCTACGACCACCGGGTGATCCAGGGGGCCGAGTCGGGTGCCTTCCTGCGCCGGATCGAGCAGCTGCTGCAGGGCGAGGACGAGTTCTACGAGGGGGTCGCCCGCGACCTCGGCGTCGACGCCGGCGCGGTCTCCTCCGCCCACCCCGCCTCCGCCTCGGCGCCGCCGCTCGGCGCCGCCGGCGCCACCACCGGCAGCGGCGAAACCGCCACCCCGACCCCGGGCCAGGTCGACGAGGAGCTGATGCAGGCGGTGCAGGCGGCGACCTCGCTGCTGAAGGGCTACCGCACCCACGGCCACCTCGCCGCCAACCTCGACCCGCTCGGCTCCGAGCCGAAGGGCGACCCGGCGCTGCAGCCGGAGAACCTCAACCTGACGCCGGAGCTGATGTCCCGGATCCCGGCCTCGATCCTGCGGATCGGCTTCCCCGGCGAAACCCTGCTGGAGACGCTGCCGCAGATGCGCGAGGCCTACTGCGGCACCGTCGGCTACCAGTTCGAGCACCTCTCCTCGCACCAGCAGCGCGTCTGGATGCGGGAGATGATCGAGACCGGCGCCCACCGCCAGCCGCTTGCCGACGAGGAGAAACAGCGCTTGCTGCAGCGGCTGATCGAGGTCTTCCAGTTCGAGCGCTTCCTCGAGAAAGCGTTCCTCGGCCAGAAGATGTTCTCGATCGAGGGGCTCGACGCGGTGGTGCCGATGCTCGACGAGCTGGTCACCCTCTCCGGTCGCGCCGGGGCCGAGGAGGTCGTCTTCGGGATGGCCCATCGCGGCCGCCTCAGCGTCCTCGCCCACAACCTCGGCCGCCCGGTCGAATCGATCCTCGCCGAGTTCGAGGGCTCGAAGCGGATCGAGGCGGTGAAGGCGGTGGCGGCGATCCCCCACGGCGGCACCGGCGACGTCAAGTACCACTACGGCCATCGCGGCGTCTACGAGAACCACCGCGGCGAGAAGGTCTCGGTCCGGCTCTATCCGAACCCCAGCCACCTCGAGTTCGTCGACCCGGTCGTCACCGGCGGCGCCCGCTTCCTGCAGTCCGACTTCGAGGGATCCGAGCTCAGCCACGACCCGAAACGGGCGGTGCCGGTGCTGCTGCACGGCGACGCCGCCTTCCCCGCCCAGGGCGTCGTCGCCGAGACGCTCAACCTGCAGTCGCTGAAGGGCTACAGCACCGGCGGCACCGTCCACCTCGTCCAGAACAACCAGGTCGGCTTCACCACCGACCCGGTCGACGCCCGCTCGACGCCCTACGCCGCCGACATGGCCAAGGGCTTCAACGTGCCGATCATCCACGTCAACGCCGACGACGTCGAGGCCTGCATCGGCGCGATCCGGCTGGCGATGGCCTACCGCGAGCGCTGGTGCCGCGACGTCGTCATCGACCTGATCGGGTACCGCCGCTTCGGCCACAACGAGACCGACGAGCCCGCCTACACGCAGCCGGTGATGGCGGCGAAGATCAAGTCGCACCAGCCGGTCTCCGAGATCTACGCCGAGCAGCTGATCGGCGAGGGCGTGGTCAGCGCCGAGGACGTCGTCCGGGCATCCGAGGCGCGCAAGGAGGAGATGACCGCGGCGCACAAGCGGCTGCGGGAGAAGATGGAGTCGGGCGAGTACGAGGACCCGACCGTCACCACCAGCAGCACCGGCGAACTGCTCGACCGCACCGCCAGCCCCCCGGTCGACACCAAGGTCGCCGGCGAGAAGCTGATCCACCTCAACGAGGCGCTGCTGAAGACGCCGGACGGGTTCAACGTCCATCGCAAGCTGCGGCGCCCGCTCGACCGGCGGCGCGACGCGATCGAGGAGGGCGGAATCGACTACGGCCACGCGGAGGCGCTCGCCTTCTCCTCGCTGCTGACCGAGGGCGTCCACATCCGCCTCACCGGCCAGGACTCCGAGCGCGGCACCTTCTCCCACCGCCACCTCGTCCTCCACGACGAGAACACCGGCCTGCGCTACTGCCCGATGCAGAACCTCGAGGACGCCTCGGCCCCCTTCGAGCTCTACAACAGCCCGCTCTCGGAGACGGCCTGCCTCGGCTTCGAGTACGGCTACTCGGCCGCGACCCCGAACTCGCTGGTCCTCTGGGAGGCGCAGTTCGGCGACTTCGCCAACGCCGGCCAGGTGATCATCGACAGCTTCATCGTCTCCGGCGAGTCGAAGTGGGGCCAGACCAGCCGCCTCACCCTGCTGCTGCCGCACGGCTACGAGGGGTCGGGGCCGGAGCACTCGAGCGCCCGGATCGAGCGCTTCCTCGCCCTCGGCGCCGAGGGCAACATCCGCATCGCCTACCCGACCACCGCGGGCCAGTACTTCCATCTGCTGCGCCGCCAGGCGCTGATCCGCAAGCCGCGGCCGCTGGTCGTCTTCACCCCGAAGGGGCAGCTGCGACTGGAGGGCGCGACGGTCGGCCTCGAGGAGCTGGCCGAGGGCCACTTCCGCTACATCCTCGACGACCCGACCGCCGAGAACCGGCGCGAGAAGGTCGAGCGGCTGGTCCTCTGCACCGGCAAGATCTACTTCGACATCGACGACAACGAGCGCCGCGCCGGCGCCGAGAACGTCGCCATCGCCCGGGTCGAGATGCTCTACCCGTTCGCCCAGGAACAGCTGGAGTCGCTGATCGCCTCCTCCCCGACCCTCAAGGAGATCGCCGGGGTCCAGGAGGAGCCGCGCAACATGGGCGCCTGGAAGGTGATGTCGCGGCGGATGCCGACGGTGCTGCCGGAGGGCGTCGGGCTGACCTACATCGGCCGCCAGGGTCGGGCCAGCACCGGCGAGGGCTACTCGGGCGCCCACTCGCGCGAGCAGGAGCGGATCGTCCTCACCGCGCTTACTCCTGGGGCTTGAGGGGCGGGGCCTGGAGAGAGGATTGGGGGAGCCCGCCTCACCCGGTCGCCCTCCCCCAATCCTCTCTCCACCCGAACCGCAACCGCCGATGAGAAAGCCCGTTCCAGGTCCGCTGTTCAAGTGGGTGAAGTGGGTCTCCTGGATCGAGCTGTTTGTGTTCGCGGGGTTGCTGTTCTTCTGGCTGATGCCCGGGTTCGAGACCGAGACGATGGTCTTCGGCTGGGCGCACGGGCTCGGCTTCATCGCCCTCTGCGTCCTGATCTGGGTCGCCTGCGTGCGGCGCGAGTCCCCCTACACGCTGCTGGCCGCGACCCTGACCCCGGTCGGCCCGGTCGGCAGCGTGATCGGGATCGAGCTGATCGAGCGCAAGGGCTGGGGCGTCGCCCCCAAACCGGATCGCCGCCCCCAAAGCGCAGCCGAATGACCCCTACAGCGGTCTATGGCTCTTGACCTAACGCAATTCACCCGGTATAGCTAGATGGTGACTGTTCCTCTGGGCAGTCCCGTCTAGGGGAACGGCTGCGTCGGCATCCCTCCCTGGCTACCGACGCGCAGGTGCAGTGTGGGTCGCGCGGACCCCCCTGCCTCCCGCGGCCCACACTGTGCCTACCTGCTCGGTAGGCACACGGGCCGAGCTCAACCCTTGAGGTTGCGGAGAACCGCCTGCAGGATGCCGCCGTTGCGGAAGTAGGCGACCTCGTTGGGGGTATCGAGCCGCACGGTCGCCTCGAACTCAGTCGCCTCGCCGCCGTCGCCGGTGGCCGTCACGGTCACGCTCTTCGCCTCGCCGCCGGCGAGATCGCTGACGCTGAAGGTCTCGGCCCCGGTCAGCCCCAGCGAGGCGGCGCTCTCGCCGTCGGCGTACTGCAGCGGCAGCACGCCCATCCCGATCAGGTTGGAGCGGTGGATCCGCTCGTAGCTCTCGGCGATCACCGCCCGCACCCCGAGCAGCTTCGTCCCCTTCGCCGCCCAGTCCCGGGAGGAGCCCGAGCCGTACTCCTTGCCGGCCAGCACCACCAGCGGCACCCCTTCGGCGGCGTAGGCCATCGCCGCCTCGTAGATCGTAGTCTCCTCGCCGTCGGGGAAGTGGCGGGTGAAGCCGCCGGCCCGCTCGACCAGCTGGTTGCGGAGGCGAATGTTGGCGAAGGTGCCGCGGATCATCACCTCGTGGTTGCCGCGGCGCGAGCCGTAGGAGTTGAAGTCGCGGACCTCGACGCCCTCCTCGGTCAGCCAGCGGCCGGCGGGGCTGTCGCGTTTGATCGCTCCCGCCGGCGAGATGTGGTCGGTGGTGATCGAGTCGCCGAGCAGGGCGAGGGCACGGGCGCCGGCGATCGGCTCGACCCCGGGCGGCTCCGCCGGCATCCCCTCGAAGAAGGAGGGGCGCCGGACGTAGGTCGAGTCGGGCCAGGTGTAGCGGTCCCCGTCGGGAACCTCGACCGCGTTCCAGTTCTCGTCGCCGGCGAAGACCTCGGCGTAGTTGCGGGTGAACATCTCCGAGGCGATCGAGCTGCCGACCAGCTCTTTGACCTCGGAGTTGTCGGGCCATACGTCGCGCAGGTAGACCGGCTCCCCGTCGGATCCCTCGCCGAGCGGCTCGGTGGCGAGGTCGAGGTCCATGCGGCCGGCGAGCGCGTAGGCGACGACCAGCGGCGGGCTGGCCAGGTAGTTGGCCTTGATGTCCTGGTTGATCCGGCCCTCGAAGTTGCGGTTGCCGGAGAGAACCGCGCAGACGGCGAGGTCCTTCTCGGCGATCGCCGCCGAGATCTCCGGCGCCAGCGGTCCGGAGTTGCCGATGCAGGTGGTGCAGCCGTAGCCGACCAGATTGAACTGCAGGGCATCGAGGTACTCGGTCAGGCCAGCCTTCTCGAGGTAGTCGGTGACCACCGTGGAGCCCGGCGCCAGCGAGGTCTTGACCCAGGGCTTGCGTGAAAGCCCGCGCTTGACCGCGTTGCGGGCGAGCAGGCCGGCGCCGATCATCACGCTCGGGTTGGAGGTGTTGGTGCAGCTGGTGATCGCCGCGATCACGACGCGGCCGTGGTCGAGCTCGAACTCGCTGCCGTCCTCCAGCCTCACCGCGATCTCGTCGCCGCTGCCGTGGGCGACAGTGGCCGCCGGAGCGTCTCCCACCGCCGGCCGCGGCTTGCCGCGCTCGTCGTCGTGGTCCTCGGCCGGCGGGTCGGAGGCCGGGAAGGACTCTTCGATCGCATGGTCGCGGCCGTTGCCCATCCGCTCGGCGGCCTCGGGGGCGAATTCCCCCATCACCGTCAGGAAGGACTCCTTGGCCTGCGAGAGCGGCACCCGGTCCTGGGGGCGTTTCGGCCCGGCGATGCTGGGGACGACCTCGCCGAGGTCGAGCTCGAGCACGTCGGTGAAGGTCGGGTCGGAGGTGTTCTCGTCGTGGAACATCCCCTGCGCGCGGGCGTAGGCGTCGACCAGCTCGATCGTCTCGGTCGGGCGCCCGGTGAGGTCGAGGTAGCGCAGGGTCTCGGCGTCGACCGGGAAGATCGCGCAGGTCGAGCCGAACTCGGGCGACATGTTGCCGATCGTCGCCCGGTCGGCGAGGCCCAGCGTCGAGAGGCCGGGGCCGAAGAACTCAACGAACTTGGAGACGACCCCGCGGCGCCGCAGCATCTCGGTCACCGTGAGGACGAGGTCGGTCGCGGTCGCCCCCTCCGGCAGCTCACCGTGCAGCTTGAAGCCGATCACCTGCGGCAGCAGCATCGAGATCGGCTGGCCCAGCATCGCCGCCTCGGCCTCGATCCCGCCGACGCCCCAGCCGAGCACGCCGAGGCCGTTGACCATCGTCGTGTGCGAGTCGGTCCCGACCAGCGTGTCGGGGTAGGCGCGCACGGATCCGTCGGCCTCGCGGCTGTAGACGACCTGGGCCAGGTGCTCGAGGTTGACCTGGTGGCAGATGCCCGTCGCCGGCGGCACGACGTGGAAGTTGTCGAAGGAGCGCTGGCCCCACTTGAGGAACGAGTAGCGCTCGCGGTTGCGCTCGAACTCGCGCTCGGCGTTGACGGCGAAGGCGCGCTCGTTGCCGAAGGCGTCGACCTGGACCGAGTGGTCGATCACCAGGTCGACGTCGACCAGCGGGTTGATCGCCGCCGGGTCGCCGCCGATCTCGTCCATCGCGTCGCGCATCGCCGCCAGGTCGACGACGGCCGGGACCCCGGTGAAGTCCTGCATCAGGACCCGGGCCGGCTGGAAGGGGATCTCGACGCTGGGCTCGGCAGCCGCGTCCCAGCCGGCGATCGCCTCGACGTCGGCGGCGCGGACCGAGACCCCGTCCTCGAGTCGCAGCACGTTCTCGAGCAGGACCTTGACCGAGTAGGGGAGGCGGGCGACGTCGAAGCGCTCCTGCAGAGCGTCGAGCCGGAAGACCTCGTAATCGCGCCCGCTCACCTCGAGGGTCGAACGGGCGCCGAATGAATCGCTGCTCATCTGTCGCCTTTCACGATCGTCGTCACTACCTCTTGTCCTTGGGGTGCCCGTCGGCGATTTCCACCGCCGAGCGCTGGCCGGCCGAGCCGCTGGCGGTGCGGACCGCGAGGCTGGGGCTGGCGAGCCCGAAGTGCGCGAGAAAGCGCTGCCGGGCCGGGGCCACCGCGATCTCGACCCGGTCGGCCTCGATCGCCCGGACGGTCGCCGCGGCGACCTCCTCCGGGGTCGAGGTGCCGAGGCCGGGCGGCGACTTGGCGCCCGACTCGGCGAACATCCCCGCCTCGCGGATGAACCCGGGCGAGATCAGGGAGACGCCGACCCCCTGGGGAGCGAGGTCGGCGCGCAGGCCGAGGGCGAAGCCGCGCAGGCCGAACTTGGTCGCGTTGTAGATCGTCGTGCGCGGTGCCGGCGCCTTGCCGGCCAGCGAGGCGACGAAGACGAGGTGGCCCGAGCCCTTCTCCAGCATCGCCGGATAGAGCGCCTGGGCGAGCAGCATCGGCACCTCGAGGTTGACCCGCAGCGCCCGCTTCACCTGCTCGGGGCTGAAGTCCTCCATCCGCCCCGCGGCCGGCAGGCCTGCATTGGCGATCAGGAGCTCGGTGCCGGCCGCCTCGGCGGCGAGCCGCTCGGCGGCGCCGGGCTCGGCGAGGTCGGCGGGGAGGGTTCGGTGGCCGCTGCCCGGCAGCTCCGCCGCCAGCTCGGCAAGGGCCTCCGGCTTGCGAGCGCTGAGTGAGAGCACCGCTCCGCGCGCCGCCAACGCCCTTGCGATCGCCCTGCCAAGGCCGCCGGTAGCCCCGGTGAGAAGTGCTTTGCGGCCGGCAAGTTCCATCCCAAAGCCCAAGCTAGCAGCCGTGCAGACGACAGGAATCTGGGATGCAAATGCGAATGGCCACTAAATGTTTGCGTTTTGTGAGCAAGCGCCCGGCGGATGGTCTAGACTGCCGCCGGTCCGAACCACCGAAACGCCGAGTCCCTCACGTCCAAGGGCGTGATGGGAACGGGGGAACCACGTTTTCGGGGCGAACCCGCCTAGTTCAGGCGAGAGCGCAGGCTCCTTTCGCGCTAGCCCGACAGCTAACCCCGTAGGCCGACAAAGGAGATCGGTTTGCTGCTGCATCAAAAGTTCAAGCTCAAGGCGGGGTTGGCGCTGGCGGGATCGCTTACGGTGATCGCCCTGGCCGCACCGGGCACGGCCTCGGCCGCCTGCACCACCGGCGGCCTCACCTCTGCCAAGGTCGACGTCTGCACCCCGACCCAGAAGGCGAAGCTGCTGCCCAACGGGGAACTGATTCCCCCGAAGAGCGCTCCGCCCAAGGTCAAGGCCGTGATCGCCGCGGCCAACAAAATCCGCACCAAGCCCTATATCTACGGCGGCGGCCACGCCCGCTGGTGGGACCGCGGCTACGACTGCTCCGGCGCCGTCAGCTTCGCGCTGCGCGGCGGCGGCTTCCTCGAAAGCCCGCTGCCCTCGGGCCCGATGGCCAAGTGGGGCGAAGCCGGCCTCGGCCGCTGGATCACCGTCTACTCGAACCCGGGCCACGCCTACGCCGTGATCGCCGGCGTTCGCTGGGACACCTCGGGCGGCAGCGACGGCGAAACCGGGCCGCGCTGGCGCGAAGATCCCGGCGATCCCTCCGGCTTCGTCGCGCGTCACCCCGTCGGGTACTAAGCAGCGTCCAGAGGGGCGGGTGGCCCCTCCCCCAGACCCAGCCGCCTTATGGCTCGCTGTTGAGTGTCTGGGGAAGGACCACCCGCCCCTCTCGCGACACGTAGTTCCCCAGATCAGAGTGGGGTGGCGATCAGGGCGGTCAGCGCCAGGATGATCGTCGTGGCCATGCCTAGCAGCCAGTAGGTGAAAGTGTCGATGCGGTTGCCGAGGCGCTCAAAGCACTGGTCGACGTGCATGAAGCGCAGGTCGATCTGCTCAAAGCGTTTGTCGACCTGCTCAAAGCGTTTGTCGACCTGCTCGAAGCGTTTGTCGATCTGTTCGAAGCGGCGGTCCACCTGCTCGAAGCGGCGGTCGACTTCGTCGAAGCGACGATCCACTTCGTCGAAGCGCTGGTCCACCTGCTCGAAACGCTGATCGATTGATTTTTCCAGCAGTTCGAATCGGTGCTCAACCTGCTTGGCATGCTGTTCGATCAGCTGTTCGGTGCGGGCGAAGCCGGCCCGCATCTCCATCCGCAGGTCGTCGAGCCTGTCGTCGGTCCAGCTCTGCCTCATCGCAGCCATGGTTTCACTCTACGAAGAAAAGTGAAACGTGTTGTGCGCAGATCGCAAATTCTCTCCCACGAAATCGGGGAGGAATTCAAACGGCGAGGTTGCTGCCGCCCTAAAGCGGGATGTTGCCGTGCTTACGCTTCGGCTGCGGCACGCGCTTGGACTGGAGCATCCGCAGCGCCTTGATCAGCTTCGGCCGGGTCTGGCGCGGCTCGATCACGTCGTCGATGTAGCCGCGCTCCGCCGCCGAGTAGGGGTTGGCGAAGTGGGCTTTGTAGTCGTCGATCAGCTTCTGGCGCCGCTCGTCGGGGGTCGGCGAGTTGGAGATGTCCTTGCGGTAGATGATGTTGACCGCGCCCTCGGGGCCCATCACCGCCACCTCGGCGGTCGGCCAGGCGACGTTGTAGTCGGCCAGCATGTGCTTCGAGTTCATCACGTCGTAGGCGCCGCCGTAGGCCTTGCGGGTGACGACGGTGAGCTTCGGCACGGTCGCCTCGGTGAAGGCGTAGAGCAGCTTGGCGCCGTGGCGGATGATCCCGTTCCACTCCTGGTCGGTGCCGGGCAGGAAGCCGGGGACGTCGGTGAAGGTGAGGATCGGGACGTTGTAGGCGTCGCAAGTGCGGACGAAGCGGGCCGCCTTCTCGGAGGCCTCGATGTCGAGCACGCCGGCGAGGAAGGCCGGCTGGTTGCCGACGATCCCGACCGGATAGCCGTCGAGCCGCGAGAAGCCGCAGACGATGTTCTTGGCGAAGTGCTCGTGGACCTCGAAGAACTCCTCGTCGTCGACGACGCGAGCGATCACGTCGCGCATGTCGTAGGGCTTCGAGGGGTCGTCGGGGACCAGCGCTTCCAGCTCCTCGTCTTCGCGCTCGGGGTCGTCCGTGGGCTCGAAGCGCGGCGGCATCTCGAGGTTGTTCGAGGGCAGGAAGCCCATCAGGTAGCGGACGTCCTCGAGGCAGCTCTCCTCGTCCTCGGCGGCGAAGTGGGCGACGCCGGACTTCGAGTTGTGGCTCATCGCCCCGCCCAACTCCTCGAACTCGACTTCCTCGCCGGTCACGGTCTTGATCACTTCCGGGCCGGTGATGAACATGTGGCTGGTCTCTTTGACCATGAAGATGAAGTCGGTCATCGCCGGCGAGTAGACGGCGCCGCCGGCGCAGGGACCCATGATCAGGCTGATCTGGGGGATCACGCCGGAGCACTGGACGTTGCGGACGAAGACGTCGCCGTAGGCGCCGAGCGAGACGACGCCCTCCTGGATCCGGGCGCCGCCGGAGTCGTTGATGCCGATCACCGGCGCCCCGACCTGGGCGGCGAGGTCCATCACCTTGCACATCTTCTCCGCCATCACCTCGCCGAGGCTGCCGCCGAAGACGGTGAAGTCCTGGGAGAAGACGAACACGGTGCGACCGTCGATCGTCCCGTGGCCGGTGACGACGGCGTCGCCCCAGGGCCGTTTCTTCTGCATCTCGAAGTCGTAGGTCCGGTGGCGGACGAAGGTGTCGAGCTCCTCGAACGAGCCGGGGTCGAGCAGCTTCTCGATCCGCTCGCGGGCCGTCAGCTTGCCCTTCGCATGCTGCTTCTCGACCGCCTCCTCGGAGGCGGAATGGACGGCGGCATCGCGGAGCTCGCGCAGGTAAGCGAGCTTCTCGTCGTGGGTGACGGGGTTCTTCTCGCGCATCGGGACGCGAGAGTCTATTTCGCCGCTCCGGAGCGTGCCGGCTCAGACGAAAGGACGGCGCTGCGGCTCCGCCAGGCGATCGAGCAGCGCCTCCAGATCGGCCTCCCCGAACCCCGAATCCTCGCGCGCCCGAACCGCGACCCGGGTGCCGAAGCCCTTCTCGGCCATCGTCACCTCGACTCCTTCGACGGCCTCGATCAGCTCCGCCAGCTCCGGCTCGGACTTCATCAGCGTCCGCGACACCTCGATCATTGGGTGCCGCTTCAACCACCCCCAGCCCGTTCCTGCCGCATTGTCCGCGTGAAACGGACCGTTCAGGGGCCCAAGGGGGGAGAACTAGGCGCGCTCGCAACTCTTGGCGGTGGGATTTAGCGCCAGGGCAATCGACCACCGGATTGCCTACGGACGGCTCCATCCCGTCGCGCGCGGAATCTACGCGGTCGGCTGGCCCCATCTGGATCGGAGGCGGCGCTGGGCAGCCGCCGTCCTGGCCGCCGCCGCCGGCGGGCAGGACGTGAGCCTACGCACCGAGCCGTATCTCGGCAACGGCGCTGTGCTCAGCCATCGCAGCGCCGCCGCTCTCTGGGGAATCGGCGTTGAGCTGCCCG
>DATHUE010000021.1:0-18001 GCA_035462545.1 Solirubrobacterales bacterium | reverse complement strand
ATGCTCGCCGCCAGCGCCATGCAGGAGGCCGGCTTCGACTACGAGGGGATCGGCAAAGCGGCCGAAGTGCCCGCGGCCGCTGTCTAGATGCAGGCGGTAGTCCTGGTCGGCGGCGAAGGGACGCGGCTGCGGCCCCTCACCGCCGACGTCCCGAAGCCGGCGGTGACCCTGGTAGACCGGCCCTTTCTCGCCTTTTTCGTCGAGTGGCTGGGCAGGCACGGGGTGGAGGAGGTCGTCCTTGCCTGCGGCTTCAAGCCCGATGTCCTGCGCCGAGCCCTGGGCGACGAGCACGCCGGTCTGCCGCTGCGGTACGTGGTCGAGCCCGAGCGCCGCGGCACCGCCGGGGCGATCCGCTTCGCCGCCGAGCAGCTCGGCGATTCGCTCGGGGAGCGGTTCCTCGCCCTCAACGGGGACGTCCTCGCCGACCTCGACCTGACCGCGCTGCAGCGGGCTCATGCCGAGCGTGGGGCGCGGGCGACCATCGCCCTGCACCCGGCGGACGATTCCTCCGCCTACGGGCTGGTCCGCCGCGGCCCCGCGGGCGAGGTGCTGGAGTTCCTCGAGAAGACCGGCGAGCCGGAGCCGGGCGAGGTGAACGCCGGCGCCTACGTGCTCGAGCGCTCGGTGCTCGATCTGATTCCGGCGGGACGCGAGGTATCGATCGAGCGGGAGGTCTTCCCCCGCTTGGTCGGCGAGGGCCTATCCGCCGAGCTGCTCGACGGCTACTGGATGGACATCGGCACCCGCGAGCGCTACCTGCAGGCGAGCTGGGACATCCTCGAGAGCCGGGTCGAGACGGCGGTGCGGCCGACCGCGCCCGGCCTGTTGGTCGGCGCCGGGGCGGAGATCGCCGCCGGTGCCAGCGTCGGCCCGCGGGCGGTGGTCGGGCCGGGCGTCCGGATCGGCGCCGGAGCCGAGGTCAGCGAGACGGTGCTGCTCGAGGGATCCGAGGTCGGCGCCGGGGCGAAGATCGGCGGCTCGGTGCTGGGGCCGGGTGCGGCCGTGGCAGCCGGGGTGGTCCTGGCCGACACGATCGTCGGCCGGGATGAAAGAGTCTCCGGCTGAGAGTCCATTGATGATCGACGACGTCCTCTCTCTTCCCGACCAGCTCCGCGACGCCCTCTGGCGGATCGAATCGGCGCGCCTGGAGCCGGGCGAAGCGGCCGGAGTGATGGTCTGCGGCATGGGCGGCTCGGCGATCGGCGGCGACCTCGCCGCGGCGGCGCTCGGCGACCGGCTGACGAAGCCGCTCCTGACCGTCCGCGGCTACGGCGTTCCCGCCTGGACGACGCCGGAGTGGACCGTGCTCTGCTCCAGCTACTCGGGCGCGACCGAGGAGACGCTTGCCTGCTTCGACGCAGCTGAAGCACTCGGCGCCCGCCGCCTCGTCGTCAGCACCGGCGGCCCGCTGGTCGACCGCGCCCGCGAGGCCGGCGTGCCGGTCGTCGGACTCCCCGGGATCTTCCAGCCTCGGGTTGCCGTCGCCTACATGTTCGTCGCCGCCGCCGAGGTGGCGGCCCTGGCCGGGATCGCCCCCCGGATCCACATCGAGATCGACACTGCCGCCGCCTTCCTCGCCGACCAGGCGGAGGCGCTGCGGGCGCGGGCCGCTGAGATCGCCGCCGAGATCGGCGAGGCGGTGCCGGTCATCTACGGCGCCGGGCCGACGATCCCCGTCGCCCGCCGCTGGAAGACCCAGGTCAACGAGAACGTCAAGCAGCTCGCCTTCTGTTCGGAGCTGCCCGAGGCCGACCACAACGAGATCGCCGGCTGGAGCCGGGTCGATCCCGGCGCCCAGTTGGCGGCGGTCTTCCTCGAGGACCCCGACCTGCACCCGCGCGAGCGCCGCCGCTGCGAGCTCACCGCCGAGGTCCTGGGGAAGAGCGCGGCGGCTGTGGTCCGGGTCGAGGCGGAGGGTGAGACCCGCGCCGCCCGCCTGCTCTGGGCGACGATGCTGGGCGACCTCGTCTCGCTCAGCCTGGCTGAGGCACACGGCGTCGACCCCGAGCCGGTCGAGCCGATCGAGCGCTTCAAGGAGGCGATGGGATGAGAGCGATGGTCCTCGCCGCCGGGCTCGGCACCCGCCTGCGGCCGATCACCTACGGAATGCCGAAGCCGATGGTGCCGGTCGTCAACCGACCGGTGATGGAGCACATCCTGCGGCTCCTCGCCCGCCACGGCTTCACCGAGACGATCGCCAACCTGCACTGGTTTCCGGAGACGATCACCGCGCACTTCGGCGACGGCTCGGGCTGCGGGGTCTCGCTCTCCTACAGCCCCGAGGAGCAGCTGCTCGGGACTTCCGGCGGCGTTCGCAAAGCCGCCGAGTTCCTCGGCGGCTCCTTCCTCGTGATCTCCGGCGACGCCCTGACCGACATCGACTTGAAGGCGATGCGCGAGTTTCACGAGTCGCACGACGGGGTCGCCACGCTGGCGACGAAGCGGGTCGAGGACACCAGTCAGTTCGGGGTCGCGATCACCGGCGCCGACGGCCGCATCCAGGGCTTCCAGGAGAAGCCCGACCCGGCTGAAGCGCTCTCGGACCTGGCCAATTGCGGCATCTACATGTTCCGCTCGGAGATCTTCGACTTCTTTCCGGCGCCCGGGACGAGCAAGGCGGCCGGTGAGGGCGACCCGGAGGGGTTCGCCGACTGGGCGATGGACGTCTTCCCGGCCCTGCTCGAGTCCGACGTGCCCTTCTACTCGCATGAGGTCGACGCCTACTGGAACGACATCGGCAGCCTCGAGGAGCTGCGCGAGGGAAACCTCGACGCCCTCCACGGCAAGGTCCGGCTCGAGCTCGAGGGCGAGCTCGCCGACGGCGTTCGCACCGGGACGCCGGAGGAGGACGAGGGGGCGCTGAGAGGCCCGGTGCTGCTCGGCGAGGGCTGCGAGCTCGGCGACGACGTCCGCATCGACGGGCCGGCGATCGTCGGCGACCGAGCGAAAATCGGCGCCGGCTCGCGCCTGCGCGAGGTGATCGTCCTGCCCGGCGCCGAGATCGGCCCGCGGACGACGCTGGTCGGCGCGATCGCCGCCAAGCGCGCCTAAGCGGTCCTCCGGCCGAAGATTTGCGGTTTCGGCTCGAAGCCGTGACAGAGCTCTGACGAACTGCGCGCCACACGTGCGCCCGCGCCCGCCAGGCTCCGGGCATGGGACCCACGCGCGTACTCGCCGCCGGTCTGGTGCCGCCGCTCTGCGCGGCCTGCGGCCGCTCCTGCCGTCCCCAGGCGACCCTCTGCAACCGCTGCGGACGGCGGCTGGCGGCGGCGGAGCCGCTGCTGGGACCGGGCCCCGACGGGCTCGACCGAGCTTGGTCCTCGGCCCCGCACGAGGGCGTCGCCCGCGACCTCGTCGCGGCGCTCAAGTTCCGCCGCCTGCTGCCGGTCGCCGACCTGATCGCCGAGCGAATCCAGTGGCTCGCCCCAAGCCACCTGCTGAGCGGCGACGTCGTGCCGGTGCCGAGCTCTCCCGGCCGTCTGCGCCGGCGCGGCTTCGATCCGGCCGGCGAGGCCGCGGCGGCCCTCGCCGAGCGCCTCGGAGCGCCGCTGCGCCCCTGCCTGCAGCGTCGCGGCGGCGGTCGTCAGATCGGTCGTCGCCGGGCGGAGCGGGTCGGCCATCCACCGCGAATCGCCGTTTGCGGCGAGGTGCCGCGCAGCGTCCTGCTCGTCGACGATGTGCTCACCACCGGTGCCACGCTCACCGCCTGCGCCCGAGCCCTCAGGGGCTCGGGCGCCAGACGGGTAGTTGCCGTCACTTTCACGCGACGGCTGTAGCCGCTGCTGCGGCTTACGTCGCTATCGGCTTGCCTCGCATCTGTCCCACCAGCCGCCGCGTCCGGCTGCGCTTGCGCAGCATCTCGCGGTGCTTCTTCACCTGCCGGCGCAGATCCTCGGCCAGCTCGTGCACGCTGTGGACCATCTCCGGGGTCGCCTCGCGGGCGTGCAGAGTGGTGCCCTTGAGATAGAGGGTCGCCTCTGCCACCTGCCTGTCGACGATCGAGGGGTTGCGCTCCTCGGAGAGCACGACCTCCAACGTCGCCAGCCCTGACACCTGCCGCCCGAGTCGCTGGAAGCGTTTCCGCACCAGCCTCTCCAGCTCGTCGTCCATCTCGACGTTGCGGCCACGAATCTCAATTCGCATGGAGTGCCTCCTCTGGGGGTGTCTGTATCTGATCGTACGCCTACGACGCGTCGCTGGCAAGACCTTCGTCAGAGCCCGCGCTTCGCCCCGCCGCTACCCTTGGGCAATGCCTGCGATGGACCTAGTGACCAAGGCCCTGCGTGTCGGGGAGGGACGCAAGTTCAAGGCCTACGAGAAGCGCGTCGACGCGATCAACCGCCGGGAGCCGGAGATGGAAGCGCTCTCCGACGAGGAGATCCGCGAGGAGGCCGACGCTCTGCGCGAGCTGGCGCGCAACGGCAAGTCGCTCGAGGAGCTGCTGCCGGATGCCTTCGCGCTGACCCGCGAGGCCTCGCGCCGCAGCACCGGTCAGCGCCACTACGACGTGCAGCTGATCGGCGGCATGGTCCTCCACGACGGCGCGATCGCGGAGATGAAGACCGGCGAGGGCAAGACCCTGACCGCGACCCTGGCCGTCTTCCTCAACACCCTCGCCGGCGACAGCGTTCACGTCGTCACCGTCAACGACTACCTCGCCCGCCGCGACTCCGACTGGATGCGGCCGATCTACGAGGCGCTCGGGGTCAGCGTCTCGGCCCTGCAGGAGGGCGACGGCCACGAGGTGCGCCAGCAGAAGTACTCCTGCGACGTCACCTATGGGACCAACTCCGAGTTCGGCTTCGACTACCTGCGCGACAACATGTCCGCGCAGCTCGAGCATTACGTCCAGCGCGGCCACCACTTCGCGATCGTCGACGAGGTCGACAACATCCTCATCGACGAGGCGCGGACGCCGCTGATCATCTCCGGCGCCCCGGAGGAAGCGGCGAAGATCTACCACGACTTCGCCCGCCTGGCCAAGCGCCTGAAGGGTATGCCGGCCAAACAGAAGCTGAAATCGCTGGGCGAGTCGAAGGACACCTCGGAAGTCGATTACGACTACGAGTACGACGAGAAACACAAGACCGTGGCGCCGACCGAGCGCGGGGTCAAGAACGCCGAGGAATTCCTCGGCGTCGACAACCTCTACCTGGCCGAGCACGGCAGCCTCGTCAACCACCTCGTCCAGGCACTGAAGGCGGAGTCGCTCTACAAGGTCGACAAGGACTACGCCGTCGTCGACGGCCAGGTGATGATCATCGACGAGTTCACCGGCCGCATCCTCGAGGGACGCCGCTGGTCGGAAGGCCTGCACCAGGCGGTCGAGGCGAAGGAGGGGGTGGCGATCGGCGAAGAGAACCAGACCCTGGCGACGATCACCCTGCAGAACTACTTCCGCCTCTACGACAAGCTTTCGGGAATGACCGGCACCGCCCTGACCGAGGCGACCGAGTTCATGAAGATCTACAAAGTCCCGGTGGTCGAGGTGCCGACCAACCGGCCGATGGTCCGCGCCGACCACAACGACCAGATCTTCAAAACCAAAGACGGCAAGTGGAAGGCGGTGCTGGGCGAGATCGTCAGACGCCACGAAGCCGGACAGCCGATCCTCGTCGGCACCGTCTCCGTCGAGACCTCGGAGATGATCTCCGGGGCGCTGAAGCGCGACGGAATCCAGCACGCTGTCCTCAACGCCAAGCCCGAGCACGCCGAACGAGAGGGTGAGCTGATCGCCCAGGCCGGGCGCCGGGGCGCGGTGATGATCGCCACCAACATGGCCGGCCGCGGGGTCGACATCAAGCTCGGCGGGGACCCCGAGCATCTGGCGATCACCGAGCTGAAAAAGCAGGGAATCACCCCCGAGGACGAGGGCTATGAGGACGCGCTGGCGGCGAAGGCGGCCGAGCTGGAGCCGCATTGCAAAGCCGAGGCCGAGGAGGTCCGAGAGCTCGGCGGCCTGTTCATCTGCGGCACCGAGCGCCATGAGTCCCGGCGGATCGACAACCAGCTGCGCGGCCGCTCCGGCCGCCAGGGCGACCCCGGCGAGTCACGGTTCTACCTCTCCGCCGAAGACGACGTGATCCGCCTCTTCGCCGGCGAACGCATCTACAAAATCCTCGACAAACTCGGGCCGGTCGACGAGGAGGGCGGCGAGATGCCGCTCGAGGCGAAGATGCTGACGAAAACCGTCGAGAACGCCCAGAAGAAGGTCGAGGAGCAGAACTTCCTGATCCGCAAACGGGTGCTCGAGTACGACGACGTGATGAACGAGCAGCGCCGGGTGATCTACAAATACCGGCGCGAGATTCTCGAGGGTCGCGACATTTCCGAAACCGCCCGCGACGAGCTCGAGGGCGTCGTCGACCGTCTCGTCGACGAGTACACCCCCGGTGACGTCCTCGACGACTGGGACCTCGGTGAGCTGGAGACGCAGCTGCGTCAGATCTGGCCCGTCGCGGTCGAGGTCGGCTCGCTGGCGCCGGAGACGGTCGACCGCGAAAAGCTCAAAGACGCGCTCGACGACGACGCGATGCGCGCCTACGACGAGCGCGAGGCCCAGCTCGGCGCCGAGCTGATGCGCTTCCTCGAGCGCTCGATCCTGCTGCAGGTGATCGACAACCGCTGGCGCGAGCACCTCTACGACATGGACTACCTGCGCGAAGGCATCCACCTGCGCGGCTTCGCCCAGATCGACCCGCTGGTCGCCTACAAAAACGAAGGCTTCGCGATGTTCGAGGAGCTGATGCACTCGATCTGGGACGAGTTCTCCAAACTCGTCTTCCACGCCGAAGTCCAGGTCGAGCAGCCTCCCGAGCAGCAGAGCGTCTTCGGCACCGGCACCGGTGCCGACCTCACCGCTCTCGACTACTCCGGCGGCACGGCCGAGGGGCAGCCCTCGGCGCTGCAGCAGATGGCCTCGGGCGGCGGCGAGGGTGAGGTTGCGGCGCCGGCGCCGAGCGGCAACGGCGAGGTGGTCGAGACCGTGATCAAGGACGAGCACGACAAAATCGGCCGCAACGACCCCTGCTGGTGCGGGTCGGGCAAGAAGTTCAAGAAGTGCCATGGGGCATAAGGCGGGGGCCGGGGGCGGGAGGCCCTCCCCGGACACATCTCGCCTATGGCTCGATGTTGAGTGTCCGGAGAAGGCCTCCCGCCCCCGGCCTTCACTCATTTGACCCTCGACCCCGTTCGCGAGTTCATCCGGGCGTTCAACGAGCGGGATCTCGACGCGTTCGTGGCGGTGCTCGACCCGGAGGTCGAGCTGCACGCCAGTCGCGGTTTGCGCAAGGGACTCGAGGCGGCGCGGGTCTGGGCGACGCGGGCGCCGGGCGGGGTGCAGCAGACGATCGTGCTCGACGAGCTCTACGAGGAAGGGCTGGAGGGCGGCGGCGGCCGGGCGGTGGCGCTGATCGTCCGCAGGTGGCACTGGGAAGAGGACGAGTCGCTGGCCGGCGAGGACGAGATGGCCTGGGCGTTCGAGCTGCGCGAGCGCCGGGTGCTGTCCTGGCGGCCCTACGAGGACCGCGGCGAGGCGCTGCGCGCCCTCGGCTTTCGCGGTTGACCTCTTCCGCGCCGGGCGTAAGATCGAAACCATGGACTCCGCCGCCGCTGCCAACCGGGAGGCGGCCGACGCCTGGAGCGGGCCGCTGTTCGACTGCTTCGTCGAGTTCCGCGACCTCGTCGGCGACGGTCTCGGCGCCCACGGAGACGCGGCGATGGAGGCCCACCCGCCGCGGCCCGGGGAGCGGGTGCTCGACCTCGGCTGCGGGTTCGGCGACACGACCCGGCGGCTCGCCGAGCTGGTCGGGCCAGAGGGCGAAGCGGTCGGCGTCGACGTCTCCGAGCCCTTCATCGAGATCGCGCGGGCGGAGGCCGAGGGCGTCGAGAACGTCAGCTTCCTCACGGCCGACGTCCAGGTGGCCGAGCTCGAGGGCCGGTTCGACTACGCCTTCTCGCGGATGGGCGTGATGTTCTTCGCCAACCCGGTGCAGGCGTTGCGCAACGTCCGTGCCGCGCTCGTCCCCGGCGGCCGCTTCTGCGCCGTGGTCTGGCGGCGCAAGCTGGACAACGAGTGGGTCCACCGTGCCGAGCGGGTGGTCGAGAAGTACCTCGAGCATCCCGAGGAGAGCGACGAGCCGACCTGCGGCCCGGGGCCGTTCTCGATGGCCAATGCCGACACGGTCAGCGAACAGCTGCAGATCGCCGGCTTCGAACAGATCTCGCTGCAGCGCTGCGACCTGCCGATCAAGATCGGCGACGACCTCGACCACGCGGTCGAGTTCAACATGGCTCTGGGGCCCGGCGGCGAGGTCCTGCGGCTGTGGGGGGACAGGGTGGACGAGATCCGGCCACAGATCGCGAGCGAGCTGCGCGAGGCGCTGGCCGAGTTCGACGGTCCCGCCGGCGTGGTGGCGCCGGCCTCGACCTGGATCCTCGCGGCGAGGGCCCCCGCCCAGGAGGATCGCTCCCAGTAATCTGCCCTGCATGGCCGACGCAGCGCAGACCGAATCCGTCGCCCCGCGGCTGGCCGCCGTCCGAGAGCAGCTGTCCCTGCTTTCGGACTACCTTTGACCCCGCTGCGCTCGAGGCCGAAGCAGCGCGGTTGGAGGAGGAGATGGGCCGCCCCGGATTCTGGGACGACCAGGAAGCCGCCGCCCGCACCTCGGCCGCGCACGCCCGCGCCCAGAAACGGCTGAAGACCTTCCGCGGGCTCGAGTCCGAGGTAGCCGACCTCGACGAGCTGGCCGAGCTGGCCGGCGAAGACGAGGAGATGGCGGCGGAGCTGGGGACGCAGCTAGCCGCCGCCGAGCGCCGCCTCGCCGAGCTGGAGGAGGCGCGGCTGTTCAGCGGCGAGTACGACGCTGGCGACGCGGTCGTCACCGTCCACGCCGGCGCGGGCGGGACCGACTCCCAGGACTGGGCCGAGATCCTGCTGCGGATGTACCTGCGCTGGGCCGAACGGCGTGGCTTCGAGGTCGAGATGAAGGAGGCCTCGCCGGGGGAGGAGGCGGGGCTGAAGTCGGCGACCTTCATCGCCCGGGGCGAGAACGCCTACGGCCTGCTTGCCGCCGAGCGTGGCGTCCATCGCCTGGTCCGGATCTCTCCCTTCGACTCCTCCGCCCGCCGCCACACCAGCTTCGCCCAGGTCGACGTCGGGCCGCTGGTCGACGCGGGGGTCGAGGTCGAGGTCGACGAGGCCGACCTGCGGATCGACACCTACCGCGCCTCCGGCGCCGGCGGGCAGCACGTCAACAAGACCGACTCGGCGGTGCGGATCACCCACCTCCCGACCGGCGTCGTCGTTCAGTGCCAGAACGAGCGCTCCCAGACCCAGAACAAGGCGGTGGCGATGCAGTTCCTGCGCTCGAAGCTGATCGAGCTGGAGGAGCGCAAACGCGCGGAGGAGCTGGCGAAGGCGCGGGGCGAGGTCAAAGACGTCGCCTGGGGATCGCAGATCCGCAGCTACGTCCTGCACCCGTACACGATGGTCAAGGACCACCGCACCGAGCACGAGGTGGGCGACGTCCAGCGCGTCCTCGACGGCGACCTCGACGACTTCATCCGCGACTACCTGAACAAGACCGCGGCGGCCTCTGCCAACTAGCGATGGCAGCCCTCGTCACGCAGGAAAGAGCGGCAACGGGCAATCCCCAGGGCCTGTTGGTCCTCCACCACGGGCGTGGTGCCGACGAGGGTGACCTGCTTGGGCTCGCCGACGCGCTGGACCCCGCGCGGCGGTTGCGGGTGGTGACGCCGCGGGGGCCGTTGCAGCCTCCGGGTCTGCCCGGCTACCACTGGTACCTGGTGCCCAGGGTCGGCTACCCGGACCACGACAGCTTCCACGCTGCTCGGGCGGCTCTCGCCGAGCTGCACGACGAGCTCTGGGAAGAGAGCGGAGTGGGTCCGGAGCGCACCGTGCTCGGCGGTTTCTCGATGGGCTCGGTGATGAGCTACGCGATGGGGCTCGGTGCCGACCGGCCCCCGGTGGCGGGCGTCCTCGCCTTCAGCGGTTTCGTGCCTACTGTGGAGGACTGGGAGCCCTCGCTTGCGGACCGCCGGGCGACGCGCGCTTTCGTCGCCCACGGCCGCCGCGACCCGATCATCGAGGTCGGCTTCGCCCGCCGCGCCCGCGAGCTGCTCGAGGCCGACGGGCTCGCGGTCGACTACCACGAGTCCGACGTCGCCCACCAGGTCGATCCGGCGCATCTCGAGGATGCGCGCGACTGGCTGGGCGAGACGATCCCGGGCTGAGCCAGCTCGGCGGGCGGGTTACTCGCCGCCGAAGACCGAGCCGGCCTGGCGCCAGACCAGTTGGTCGTGGACGGACCGTTTGATCGTCAGGCGCCGGATGGAGAGAGGGAGGCACTCCTTCGGCGTGCCGGCGATCCGGATCTGAACCGTGAAGTCCCTGGCGGCGCGGGCGCGTGCCGCCTCGTTTTGGCTGAGCGGCTCGGCGATCCGGATGACGCCGCGTTCCCCGAGCCGCTGGCGGGACTGGGGCAGGTGCAGCGAGCCTTTGGCGCCCCGCAGCCGGTAGTCGACCGCGGCCTCGGTCCGCGCGAAGGCCGAGTAGCGGATCGTCAGCAGCAACTTGTCCTGCTCGTCCGGCACCACCGCCCGGCCGCTGGCCGAGCGCAGCAGGCACTCGACCGGCGGTTCCTCGCCTTCTTCCCATTCTTCCCACTCGTCTTCTTCGCCTTCGCCTTCTTCTTCGTCTTCCCATTCGATTTCTTCGAGCTCTTCCTCGTCGTCGCCCAGCTGCTCTTCCGGCGGTGAGAACAGGCCGGCAAGCGCGGCGGGACGGGCGGGGGACGCGTGGGCGACGACTCCCAGGCCGAGGCTCGCGACCAACATGATCAGCAGGGCGGGGAAGACGGGGAGGACTCTTCGCATGCTGGAGGGATCGGTTTTCCCCGCGGCGCCCTTTAGCCGGTGGACGCAAAGCTGGTCGTGGGGCGCCTACCCGCCCGCGCCGCGCTCCAGCTCCAGCAGCGCCTGCTTCATCGGCAGCCCGCCGCCGTAGCCGCCGAGCGCCCCGCTCGTGCGCAGGACGCGGTGGCAGGGGACGACGAGCGGGATCGGGTTGCTGCCGCAGGCGCTGCCGGCGGCGCGGACGGCGCGCACGTTGCCGGCCCTGGTCGCCATCTCGGTGTAGCTGCGGGTCTCCCCGTAGGGGATGCGGTCGATCGCCCGCAGGACGCGGCGGCGAAATCCCTGGCTCAGCCGCCAGTCGAGCGGCAGGTCGAAATGCTTCAGCCTGCCGGTGAAATAGAGGTCGAGCTCGCGGCGGACCAAGTCGAGCTCGGCCGGCGCCTCGACCACCCGCGGAGAGACCTTCGCCGCCAGCTCTCCCAGCAGCGCCTCGGCGTCCTGGTTCGGCAGTCCGACCCGGACCAGGCCCTTCGGCGTCTGCGCCAGCAGCAGCTCCCCGAACGGCGACTCGGCCCGGGCGTAAGCCACGTCCAACAGGCCCTCGGCGGCGGCGCGGGCGGTGAAGCGCTCGATCGCGCCGGCGGTCGCAGATGCGTTCGAAGTGGGGGTCATGCCAACTCCTTCCTCAGTCGCTTCAGTCCCTCGTGCAGGCTGCGCCGCGCCGCCTCCGGCGAGCAGCCGAGCGCGTCGGCGATCTCACCGTGGGGCAGATCGCAGGCGTAGCGCAGCGCCACCGCCGCCCGCTGCTTCGGCGGCAGCGCTCCCACCGCTGTCCAGATGCCGTCGCTCGGCTCCGGGTCGAGGACCGCGACCTCCGGCGGCTCGGCCAGCGGCAGCGGCTGGCGGCCGTTGGCGCGATGGTGGTCGACCGCCTTGCGCTGGGCGATCGTCAGCAGCCAGCCGCGCAGGTTGCGGTCGTCCTCGAGCTTCGGGTAGGCGCGCAGGGCGGCGAGGAAGGTCTCCTGGGAGCAGTCCTCGGCGTCGGCGCGGCCGACCGCCCCGCGCAGCACCGCCATCACGGTCGCGGCGTGCTCGTCCAGCAGCGTCTGAAACGGCGGCAGCGCGGTCACTCTGGGGATTAAACGCGGCGGCGGGCGCCGACGTGAGATTGATCTAGTGTCTCGGCGATGCCTGAGGAGCTGAAGGACCTGGTCGCGCGGGCACTGACCGAGGACGTCGGCCCCGGCGACGTGACGACGGAGACGACGGTGCCGGAGGGCGCCCGGGCGCGGGCGCGGATCGTGCAGAAGCAGCCCGGTGTCGCCTTCGGTTTCGAAGCGGTCGAGGAGGCGATGCGCCAGTGCGGGGCCGAGCACGTCGACCGGCTCGTGGTCGAGGGGCAGTGGCGCGAGGAAGTGCCGGCCGAGGTGCTGCTGGCGACCGGTCCCGCCGCGGCGATCCTCGCCGCCGAGCGCACCGCGCTGAATTTCCTCGGTCACCTCTCCGGGGTGGCGACGCTGACCGCCCGCTACGTCGAGGCGATCGCCGGCACCGGCGCCCACGTCCTCGACACCCGCAAGACGACGCCGGGCTTACGTGGGCTGGAGAAGGCGGCGGTGGCAGCAGGCGGCGGCCGCAATCACCGGATCGGCCTCTACGACGCGATCCTGATCAAGGAGAACCACATCGCTCTCGCCGGCGGTGTCGCCAAGGCGATCTACGCCGCCCGCAAGGCGCGGCCGGAGCTGGCGGTCGAGGTCGAGTGCCGCAACCTCGACGAGGTCGCCTACGCCCTCGGCACCGGCGCCGACATCCTCCTGCTCGACAACATGGACGAGGACGAAATGCGAGCCGCCGTGAAGCTGCGCGATGACAATGCCGGCGCTGGCACCGGCCCCTCGCTAGAGGCCTCGGGCGGCGTCAACTTGGAGACCATCCGAGGAATCGCTGAAACCGGCGTGGATCTGATCTCCGTCGGAGCTTTGACTCACTCAGCTCCGACCCTGGACTTCAGTTTGCTGTTAGAGCCTGCCTGAACCGTTCAGGTGGGCGACGGGGGAGGGTCTGGCGGAGCCTCCCCGCTGTTGCTCCGACGGACCCTCCCCCGTCGCCTACTTCAACAATTTGGACAAGCGGCGGTCTTTCAGCACCCTGCCACCCGTCTGCTCCGCCGGGCAGTAGTTCGTCTGATGCTCCGAGAAGAAGACCGCCTCGATCGTCGTCCCGCAGCGCGGGCAGGGCTCACCCTCGCGCTTGTGGACCCTGAGCGGCATCGGCACCTTGTCGGGCACCTCGGGCCCGATCGCCTCCTCGTAGTGGTCGATCGCGTCGCCGAGCACGTGCAGCGCCGCGTGCAGGCGCCCCACCTCCTCCTCGCTCAGCTCCGACCCCTTCTTGAAGGGGGAGAGGCGCGCCTCCCAGAGGATCTCGTCGACCCAGGAGCGGCCGATCCCGGCGATGTCTTTCTGGTGGCGCAGCAGCGGGTGCAGGTGGCGCGGCTTGTCGACCGCCGCGGCGAAGACATCGAGCGGGGGAGGGGGCCAGGCTTCGGGGCCGAGCGAGGCGACCATCTCGTCCTCCGCCACCGCCTCCACCGGCAGCAGCTTCGCCCAGGCTCGCTGCTTGGTGCCGAACTCGCGCAGCCGCAGCTCACGCCCGTCCTCGAGCCGGATCAGGACCCGCGAGGCGCGGTCCTTGGGCGAGGCGCGCTTCTCGAAGACCCGCAAGCGACCCGCCGACATCAGGTGGATCAAGAGCCCGAGATCGCCGAACTCGACGACCGGCATCTTGCCGACCCGGCGCACGCCGCTGACCTCGCGCCCGGCCAGCGCCTGCAGCGGCGGCTCGAAGGTCTTCATCACGTTCATCCCCGGCGCCAGCGCCGACTCCACCTCGACTCCCTTCAGGGCGGCATCGAGACGGCGGGCGACGATCTCGACCTCCGGCAGCTCCGGCATATCCCACAGGCTAGACTTTGTCCTACGTTCATTCGACTGGTCCCGGGCTGCGCCCCGCCAGCGAACATCAGGAAAGAGAGGGCCCCGTGCAGGAGCTCCCGACGATCCAACCCACGATGACCCCGGAGCTGGCTCCGGACGAGATCGCTGCGCTCAGCGAGGAGGTCCGCGCGCTCGCGGCCCAGCGCAACGCGGTGATCCTCGCCCACAACTACCAGCTGCCGGAGATCCAGGACGTCGCCGACCACATGGGCGACTCGCTCGGCCTCTCGCGCCGGGCGGCGGAGACCGGCGCCGACGCGATCGTCTTCTGCGGCGTCCACTTCATGGCCGAGACCGCCTCGATCCTCTCGCCCGAGAAGACGGTGCTGATCCCCGACCTCGACGCCGGCTGCTCGCTGGCCGACTCGATCGACGCCGATCAGCTGCGCGCCTGGAAGGCCGAGCATCCGGGGGCGCTGGTGGTGATGTACGTCAACACCTCGGCCGAGGTGAAGGCGGAGACCGACTACTGCTGCACCTCCTCCAACGCGGTCCAGGTGGTGGAACACATCTGGGCAGAGCACGGCCCCGAGACCGAGATCCTGTTCGGCCCCGACATGTGGCTGGGGGCCTTCGTCGAGCGCGAGACCGGGCTGCGCGAGGACCCGGCGCGGCGCGACCGCTTCCACATCTGGGACGGGGAGTGCCACGTCCACGCCGGGATCCGCCCCGACGACATCGCCCGCACCCGCGAAGAGCACCCCGAGGCCGAGTTCCTGATCCACCCCGAGTGCGGCTGCTCGACCCAGGCGATGGAGTACGTCGCCGCCGGCGACCTCGAGGCCGAGGGCGTGCACATGCTCTCCACCTCGGGGATGCTGCAGCACGTCGAAGCCAACCCCGACGGCAGCTTCATCGTCGCGACCGAGAACGGGATGCTCTACCCGCTGCAGCAGGCCGCACCCCGTGCCAGCCTCACCGAGGCGAACCGGATGGCCTTCTGCAAGTACATGAAGATGATCACCCTGCCGAAGCTGCGCGACTCGCTGGCGGAGATGAAGTTCGAGGTCAGCGTCGCCGCCGAGGTCGCCGAGCGGGCCCGGATCCCGATCGAGCGCATGGTCGCGATCGGCTAGCGCCGCCGTTTGGTCGCGATCTTGCGCGGCCGAGGGGGCGGAGGAGTCATCCTCTGTCCGCAGAAGCACCCGAGCGCATGCGCAGACCGAAGAACTCACACGACCGCGGCGAGCAGCCGCGGCGGCCCAGCGGCCGCCGCGCGCCGATCATCGAGCTGAACGAAGTCAGCAAGGTCTACCCGGGGGGGCATGTCGCCCTCGACCGGGTCTCGCTGGCGATCGGCCGCGGCGAGTTCGCCTTCCTCGTCGGGCCGACCGGGTGCGGCAAGTCGACCCTGATCAAGACCCTGATCCGCGAGCTCTCGGCGACCAGCGGCAGCGTCAAGATCGCCGGCCGCGACATCGGCGCCCTGCCGGAGAAGAAGATCCCGCAGCTGCGGCGCAACATCGGCACCGTCTTCCAGGACTTCAAGCTGCTGCCGAACCGGACCGTCTACGACAACGTCGCCTACGCGCTGCAGGTGATCGGAGCCAGCCGCGCCGAAATCCGCGAGCAGGTGCCAGCGACGCTGCGCCTGGTCGGCCTCTCGACCAAGCTGCACAGCTATCCCGACCAGCTCTCCGGCGGCGAGCAGCAGCGCGTCTCCGTCGCCCGCGCCTTCGTCAACCACCCGCCGCTGCTGCTCGCCGACGAGCCCAGCGGCAACCTCGACCCCGTCACCTCGATCGGGATCATGCAGCTGCTCTACCGGATCAACAAGACCGGGACGACGGTGCTGGTCGTCACCCACGACCGCGAGATGGTCGACAGCATGCAGCGCCGGGTGATCGAGCTGTTCGAGGGCCGCGTCGTCCGCGACGAGATCAGCGGCGGCTACACCGAGGAGTCGACGACCGAGTTCGGGCTGCGGATGCGGGCCGAGATGGGGGTCGGTCCCGAGGGCCAGACCAACGGCCACGGCCACCACCGGGAGCTGGGCCGGTGACCAAGCTCCCGTTCTTCGTCCGCGAGGCGTTCCGCGCCCTGCGCCGCAACGGCGCCCCGTCCCTGGCCGCGATCGTGACCACGGTCGTAACCGTGGTCCTGCTCGGCGTCCTGATCCCGATCTTCCAGACCGCCCAGGGCAAGAGCGACGAGATCAGCAGCAACCAGGAGGTGCGGGTGGCGATCTACGACGACGCGACGATGGCGGAAATCGCCAAGCTGCGCGGTCAGCTGGAGGCGATCCCGCACGTCACCTCGGTCCGCTTCATCACCAAGGAGGGGGCCCTAAAAGAGCTGGAAAAGTCGCTCGGCAAGGAGAAGAGCGACGAGCTTCTCTCCCAGGTCAACAGCAACCCTCTGCCCCGCAACTTCGCCCTCCAGGCCGACGCCGCCGGCAACATCGACGCGATCGAAGCGTCGGTGGTGCCGACCGGTGCCAACGGTCAGGCGCAGCCGATCTCGCCGATCATCCAGCGCGACAAGCCGACCTTCCAGCCGCAGGCCAACGTCGAGAAGATCGGCGACGTGACCAGCTCGCTGAAGATCGTCCTCAGCGTGATCACCGCCCTGCTGATCGCCGCCTCGCTGATGCTGGTCGGCAACACGATCAGGCTCTCGATCTACACCCGCCGCCGCGAGGTCGAGGTGATGCGACTGGTCGGCGCCACCCGCTGGTTCATCCGCTGGCCGTTCATGATCGAGGGCGTGGTCGTCGGCTTCGCCGGCGGCGCTGTGGCCATACTGATCCTGTGGCTGGGCAAGATCACGATCGTCGACCCGCTCGCCGACACCTTCTCCGTCCTCGCGGCACAGAACAACAGCGCCCTCTCCTTCCCGGCGATGGTGGCGATCCTGTTCGGGGCCGCGGTGCTGGTCTCGGCGATCGGCTCCGGCGTCACGCTGCGCCGCTTCCTCAAGGTCTAGGGAGTCGGTGAAGGCCCGCGGGGCCATCGCCTTCGGCGCGGCGCTGATCGCGCTGTTCTGCGCCGGTCTCTGGCTCGGCGGCCACCCCGGCAAGCTGCCCAGCTCGCTCCGCGACCCGTTCGTCGCCGAGCCGGTCAGCCTCGCCTCGGAAGCGACCGAAGCGATCCGCGACAACTACTACCGCCCGGTCGGCGAGGAGGAGCTCGGCAACGCCTCGCTGCAGGGGATGGTCAGGGAGCTGCGCCGTCGCAACGAGGACCGGTTCAGCGAATACTTCTCCGAGGAGGCGCTCGAGCACTTCAACCAGGCCCTCTCCGGCCGTTTCACCGGAATCGGGCTGAGCGTCACCGAGGTCAAGCGCGGCCTGCGGGCGGTCCAGGTCTTCCGCGACTCGCCGGCGGAGGCGGCCGGGATCGAGGTCGGCGAGACGATCGTCTCGGTCGAAGGCGACTCGATCGCGGGAGTCAGCAGCGAGGCGGCGACCGCGAAGATCAAAGGTCCGGAAGGGACCGAGGTGACGGTCGGGGTCCTCGACCCGAAGAGCGGCGAGGTGCGCGAGCTGCGACTGACCCGGGCCGAGGTGGCGTTGCCGATCGTCAGTCGCAAACTGGTCGAGGTCGGCCGGCGCAAGCTCGGCTACGTGCGCCTGCTCGCCTTCAGCGAAGGCGCCCACGCCCTGCTCGGGCAGGCGGTGCGGAAAGTGACCGGGGAAGGGGCGGAAGGGATCGTCCTCGACCTGCGCGGCAACGGCGGCGGCCTGTTGCAGGAGGCGGTCCTCGCCGCCAGCGTCTTCCTGCCCGAGGGCGAGGTCGTCGTCACGACCGACTCCCGCACCCAGGGCCACGCGGAGTACCGCACCGTCGGCGGCAACCTGCCACCGCTGCCGACCGTCGTGCTGGTCGACCGCAGCACCGCTTCCGCAGCGGAGATTCTCGCCGCGGCGCTGGCCGACCAGGCGGGTGCCGAGGTGGTCGGGACCCGTTCCTTCGGCAAGGGCGTGTTCCAGCAGGAGATCGAACTGGCCAACGGCGGCGCCCTGAAGCTGACGATCGGCGAGTACTTCACTCCGGACGGCACGAACCTGGCCGAGAGTCGCGGCATCCACCCCGACGTGCGGATCGCCGACGACCCGGCGACGGCCGTCGACGAGGCCCGCCAGCGGGCGCTTGGGGTGCTGGCGAGCCAGGTTGGCCGGTGAGCCC
>DATHUE010000020.1:0-3192 GCA_035462545.1 Solirubrobacterales bacterium | reverse complement strand
CGTCGGCGACCTGGTGGCGAAGACGCCGCCGCCGGCCAAACGCGGCCGTCGCCTGCGCCTCTACTACGCCGCCCAGGTCGGCGAGCGGCCGTGGCGGATCGCGATCCAGGTCAACGACCGCAAGCTGATCAGCCGCGACTGGGCCTACTTCCTCGAGAACCGGCTGCGCGAGGCCTACGAGCTGGAGGGGGTGCCGCTGGTGATCGATTTCGTTCCCGCCAGCGGCCGCCGCCACAAGGACAGGAAGTAGCGAGCGATCATCTAGGCTTCCGCAATGCCTACGAACCAGCCTCTCGCCGAGGGCGAGTACCTCTTCACGTCCGAGTCCGTCACCGAGGGTCACCCCGACAAGGTCGCCGACGCGATCTCCGACGGCGTCCTCGACGCCATCATGGCCGGGGACCCCGAGGGTCGCGTCGCCTGCGAGACCCTGGTCAACACCGGGATGGCGGTGGTCTCCGGCGAGATCACCACCGACGTCCACCTCGACATCCCCGAGATCGTCCGCGAGACGGTGCGGGGGATCGGCTACACCTCGGGCAAGTACGGCTACGACTGCGACCACGTCTCGGTGATCGTCTCGCTCGACAAGCAGTCGCCCGACATCGCCCAGGGCGTCGACCACGCCTACGAGACCCGGGTCGACCCCAGCGACGACGACGAGCTCGACGTCGCCGGCGCCGGCGACCAGGGGATGATGTTCGGCTACGCGACCGACGAGACCGAGGCGCTGATGCCGATGCCGGTTCACCTCGCCCACCGCTTCGCCGAGCGGCTGGCGGCGGTCCGCAAGGACGAGACGCTCGCCTACCTCGGCCCCGACGGCAAGACCCAGGTCACCGTCCGCTACGCCGACGGCCGCCCGGTCAAGGTCGAGAAGCTCTTGATCTCCACCCAGCACGACGAGGGGGTCGACTCCGAGTCACAGATCAAGCCCGAGCTGTGGGAGAGCGTGGTGCTGCCGGTGCTCGAGGCCGAGGTGCCGGGGATGTACGAGCCGGGCGAGCTGCGCGAGGACTTCCTCGTCAACCCGACCGGCAAGTTCGTGATCGGCGGCCCGGTCGGCGACGCCGGCCTCACCGGTCGCAAGATCATCGTCGACACCTACGGCGGCATGGCCCGCCACGGCGGCGGCGCCTTCTCCGGCAAGGACCCGTCCAAGGTCGACCGCTCGGCCGCCTACGCGTCCCGCTACGTGGCCAAGAACGTGGTCGCCGCCGGGCTGGCGCAGCGCTGTGAGGTCCAGGTCGCCTACGCGATCGGCGTCTCGCACCCGATCTCGCTGATGGTCGAGACCTTCGGGACGGGCAAGCTGCCCGACACCGAGATCTCGCGCCTGGTCGAAGCCGAGTTCGATCTCCGTCCCGGCGCCTTCCGCCGGTACCTCGACCTGCACCGGCCGATCTTCCAGAAGACCGCCGCCTACGGACATTTCGGCCGCAGCGATGGCGACTTCACCTGGGAGCGGACGGATCGCGCCGAGGCGCTGAGCGACGCCGCCGGCTCGGCGGCCAGCGCCGCCTAGCCGGCGCGGCGCGAGCTCCCAGCCCAGTCGGGCCTTGTCGCCCTAAGGGATCAGGCGCCGGGCGCGGCCGGCCCCGAGGGCGGCTGCGGCTCGCCGAGCCCGTGGCTGCCGGCGGTGTGCACGCCGGTCGCCTGGTCGACCTTGTGGACGACCTCGCCGGGGTCGGCGACGCCGGCGAAGACGAAGTTGTAGTCGTCGGTGGCGGCGGTGTCGAAGTCGACGTCGCCGATCTGCATCACCCGCTGGTAGACCGACTGGCTGTAGTTGACGTTCTGGACGCGCTCGAGGCGGGTCTCCTGGATCTCCCGAGCGATGATGCCGCGCTTGATGTTGAGCCGGCGGTCGGTGATCGTGTAGGTGGTCGCCACCCGCTTGACGAAGCCGATCAGGATCGTCAGGGCGACGATCGCGGCGACGATCAGGAAGACGACGCCGCTGCTGACGTCGAACAGGCGCGCGACGACGCCGACGACGGCGGCGATCAGGACGCCTTTCAGGTAGAAGCCGAGGATCGCCCTCCAGGAGGGATGACCCTCGAAGATCACCTTCTCCCCGGGGCTGAGGTTGAGACTCACGGCGGGCAGCATAAGCGCTGGACGCCGACCGTGCCAGTCCCCGCGAGCGGTGTCCTGCGGCGGCCATATCTTCGACCCGATGGCGATCCTCAAGGTCGAGCCGCTGACGACTGCCCGTGCCCTGCGCGGTCCCTTCGACTACCGCCGGCCGAAGGCGATGGAGGACCTCGACGTCGGCAGCGTCGTCCGCGTGCCCTTCGGGCCGCGGCGCATCCTCGGCGTGGTCGTCGCCCTGGCTGAGACTTCCGAGCTGCCGTCCGAGCGACTGGCCGAGCCGCTCGAGGTGCTCGAGGCCGGCGCTCCGGCGGAGCTGGTCCGGCTCGGGCTCTGGGTTGCCCGCGAGTACTGCTCGACCCCATCGCGGGGCCTGCAGCTGGTCTTGCCGCCCGGAACCGGCGCCAGCGGCAAGACCGTGCGCCCTAAGCTGGAGCTGCGAGCCGAGATGCTTCCCGCCGGCGAGGCGGCGCTGAGCGGCGGCGAGCGGCTGGGGCTGAAGCAGCGCGCGGTGCTGGAGGCGCTGCGCGAGGGCGAGCTCTCGGCGCCGCAGCTGACCGCCGCCGTCGGTTCGGATCGCGCCACGCTGCGGCGGCTCGAGCAGCGCGGCCTGATCGCAACCCGCAGCTCGCAGCTGCGGCGGGCACCCGGTAACCCCGGGCTCAACGCTCCTGCTTCTCGGCCCGAGCTGTTGCCCGAGCAGACGGCGGCAGTCGAGGCGCTCGTCGCCGCGCTCGACGGCGAGGCCGGGGCGCCGCGCGAGCAGCTCCTGCACGGGGTCACCGGCTCCGGCAAGACCGAGGTCTACCTGGCCGCCGTCGAGGCGGCCCTGGCCCGCGGTCGCGGCGCGATCGTCCTCGTCCCCGAGATCGGGCTGGCGCCGCAGGCGGTCGCCCGCTTCCGCGCCCGGCTCGGCGACCGCTTCGCGGTCCTGCACTCCGCCCTCTCGGCCGGCGAGCGCTACGACGAGTGGCGGCGGCTGCGCAGCGGCGAGGCGAGCGTCTGCGTCGGCCCCCGCTCGGCCGTCTTCGCGCCGGTCCGCGAGCTCGGCCTGATCGTGATCGACGAGGAGCACGACCCCTCCTACAAGCAGGAGGG
>DATHUE010000019.1:0-4329 GCA_035462545.1 Solirubrobacterales bacterium | reverse complement strand
CCGGCTCCCCTCCCCTCATGCCGTGCCGAGAGAGCATCCGTCTTTGCCGCGCTGATCTGGACCCTCCCGGTAGCTCCCTGCCACTCACGAGCTGGCGCACCGGCAGGTCGCTCTACGTGTACCGCGTCTGACCGTGCTCGTTCGTGGCGGTGGGTCCGGTCATGCCCTGGGCGAATGTCCGCGAAGCGCGCGATATGCAATCTGTCTTCTGCGCCCCATAGGGGCGCTCCAACTCAGGGAGCCGCACCCGCAGGGTGCGCGACTCAATTCGCCCAGGGTATGACCGGGCCCACCGTGACGCAGGGGAGTTCGAGCAAATGAGCGAGCTTGTGGCCCTGACCGAGCGGTTGATCTCCTACGACACCGTTGAGTCCGACGGGATCTCGGAGTGCGCCGGTTTCATCGAGGGCTGGCTCGACTCGCGGGGGATCGAGGCGGAGCACGATGAGGTCCGCGGGCTGCCGGTCATCAAGGCGGAAGTGGGGGCTGCTGATGCTCCCACCGTGGTCCTGCACGGGCACCTCGACGTCGTTCCGGCCCCATCCAGCCAGTTCGAGCCGCGGGTCGAGGGGGACCGGCTCTACGGGCGCGGCGCCTACGACATGAAGGGGGCGCTGGCGGCGATGCTGGTCGTGACGGCGGCGATGCGCGAGGCCGGGGGGGTGCGGGTCCGGCTCGGGATCGTCGGCGACGAGGAGTCCGAGGAGGAGGCCGAGCGCGGCAGCGACCATCTCGTCGACAGCGGCTTCATCGGCGACTTTGCGATCACCGGCGAGCCCACCGACCTCCACATCGGGGTCGAGGCGAAGGGGGTGCTGGCGCTGCGGCTGCAGGTTGGCGGTACCGCTGCCCACGGGGCGACGCCGTGGCTCGGAGACAACGCGATCCTCGCCGCGATCGACGCTTTTCGCAGCATCGAGTCGCTACCGTTTGCCCGGCAGAGCTCGGAGCTGTTCGACCGTCCCTCGATCAACCTGGGAAGGATCTGGGGCGGCGACGCGCTCAACAAGGTTCCCGACCATTGCGTGATCGACGTCGACATCCGCTACCTGCCCGAACAGGACCCTGCCGCGATTCTCGAGGAAGTGCGCGGCCTGCCCGCGGTGCAGGCGCAGGCGCTCTTGACGCGGCGCCCGGCGACCGTCGACCGCGACTCCTCGTTCGTGCGGGCGTTGCGGGAGGCGACCACCGCGCATCACGACGGCGAGCCGATGAGCGTCGGTCGCGACGGCGCCTCCGACGCGGTCTCGTTCCTGCGGGTGGGAGTGCCAGCGGTCGAGTTCGGTCCGGTCGGGGCCGGTCACCACGGGCCCGAGGAGTGGGTCTCGGTCTCCTCGCTGGAGACCTATCGCCAGGCCCTGGAGTCCTTCCTGCGGTCGATCCCGGGCCGGCTCGATGACTGAGCCGCTGCCCTCGGGCTGGAGCCCGAAGAAACCGCCGCCCAGCGGCGACCACGAGCCACCGCCGAAGCCGAAGCGCTACTGGCTCCGCTTTACGCTCGCCTCGGTCCTGATCGTCGCCGTCAGCACCGCCGCGACGGCGATCGGCGTCCTCGTCTACATCGACAGCGTCGCCGAGGCGCTTTCGCGCAACGGCACCTTCAACGGCAAAGTCGACAAATTCCTCGCCCAGGTCGACGGCGGCGAGCCGCAGAACATCCTCATCATCGGCTCCGACAAACGCGAGGGCGAGGAATTCGAGGAAGATCCGGGCCGCTCGGACACGACGATCCTGCTGCGCCTCGATCCCCACAAGGACGCGCTCGCGGTGATGTCGATCCCGCGCGACCTCAAGGTCGAAATCCCCGGTTACGGGACCGGCAAGTTCAACGAAGCGTATACCTACGGCGGCGCCCGACTCGCCCTGCAGACGGTCAGGGACCTGACCGGGCTGAAGATCAACCACGTCGTCAACGTCGACTTCCTCGGCTTCGTCCAGGCGGTCTGGGCGATCGGCTGCGTCTTCACCGACGTCGACCGCCGCTACTACCACTCCAACGAAGGGGTGCCCCCCTCCGAACAGTACGCCGAGATCAACGTCAAACCGGGCTACCAGCTGCTCTGCGGCAAACGGGCGCTGGAGTACGTGCGCTACCGCCACACCGACACCGACATCGTCCGCTCCTCGCGCCAGCAGGGCTTCATCAGCGCCGCCCGCCAGCGGATCGCGGTCGACGACCTGGTCAAGGACGTCTTCATCGGCGGCGGCGACAAAGACCTGATCGAGATCTTCACCAAATACACCACCTCCGACATCAGCGACGAGAAGACGATGCTGGACGTGCTGAAACTGTTCCTCGAGGTCCGCAACGTGCCGATCAAGGAGGTCCACTTCCCGGCCGAACTCGGTCCCAGCTTCGTCTACACGACGCCGGCCGCGCTGGAAGGAGCAGTCGACCAGTTCCTCGGAATCGAAGCCAGCGGTGGTCCCCAGGCCAACCAGGAAGGCGTCGAAGAAAACGAACAGGACAGCGCCGACGGCAAGAAGAAGGCGAAGCGCAAGAAGCCGAGGCGCAAGAAGCAGGAGCAGAAGCCGATCGTCAAGAACCCCCCGGCCGGCTCCGACGAGCTGGTGCCGGCCGCCGAAGCAGGCGAACTGGAGGCGGAGATCGCCGCCCGCCGGGTCAGCAGCAGCTGGCCGATCTTCTACCCGACGCGGCTGCCCTCTGGCGCCTTCTACGTCGAAAGCAATCCGGCGACGAAGACGATCGATCCGTACGTCTACCGGATCAAGGACGGGGCCGGCAAGGACGCCACCCGCTATGAGGCCTACCGGATGGTGCTGGTGCTCGAACTCGACGACGGCACCCACTACTTCGGCGTGCAGGGGATCCGCGGCTGGTCCGACCCGCCGATCCTCGACAATCCCAGCGAAAGCAGGGAGATCAACGGCCGCGAGTACGACATCTATGCCGACAGCGGCCGGATCGAGCTGATCGCCTGGCACCAGGGCGACAACAGCTACTGGATCTCGAACGACCTGTTGAAGAGCTTGACCAACGATCAGATGATGGGGATGGCGCGGTCCGTCGATTCCGTGCTCCCCGCGAAGAAGCCGAGAAAGGGAGGGACGCAGGGATGAGCGAGCGCGAGCCGGTAGGGGTGATCGGGGTCGGCTGGGTCGGCCTGGTGACGGCGGCATGTTTCGCCGAGCTCGGCCACCGGGTGGTCGCCCGCGACATCCTGCCCGAGAAGGTGGCGGCGCTCTCGCGCGGTGAGATCACGATCCACGAGCCCGGCCTCGGGGAGCTGCTGCGTCGCAACGCCGAGCGGATCACGTTCACGACGGACATGGACGAGCTGCTGGGCGCGGCGCGGCTGCTGTTCACCTGCGTCGACACGCCGCCGACCTATTCCGGCGACGCCGACCTCTCGCGCGTCCGCGCCGTCGTCGCCGAGCTGCCGGCCGACAGCGAGCACGTGCTGGTGATGAAGAGCACCGTCCCGGCCGGCACCGGCGAGTCGATCCGGCGTGACCGGCCCGGCCTCGCCTACGTCTCCTGCCCCGAGTTCCTCAAGGAGGGATCGGCGGTCGAGGACTTCCTGCATCCCGACCGGGTCGTGATCGGCGCCGACTCCGGCGACGAGCAGGCCGCAGGGGCCGTCGCCGCCCTGTACGAGCCGCTCGGGGGCGAGATCCTCCGCACCGACGTCGCCAGCGCCGAGATGATCAAGCTCGCCTCCAACGCCTTCCTCGCGACCAAGATCTCGTTCATCAACGAGATCGCCAACGTCTGCGAGGAGGTCGGCGCCGACGTCGGCGAGGTCGCCCGCGGCATGGGGCTCGACCAGCGGATCGGCTCCTCCTTCCTCCGGGCCGGGATCGGCTACGGCGGCTCCTGCTTCCCGAAGGACCTGAAGGCGCTGAAGCAACTCGCCGGCAACAGCGGCTACCACTTCCAGTTGCTGACGGCGGTGATCGAGGTCAACGAGCTGCAGAAGCGGCGGGTCGTCAGCAAGCTGCAGAAGTACCTCGGCTCGCTGGTCGGCAAGCGGGTGGCGCTGCTCGGGCTCGCCTTCAAGCCGGACACCGACGACATGCGCGAGGCGGCGAGCCTGGTGCTGGCGGCGCGACTGCAGGGCGAGGGGGCCGAGGTCGTCGGCTACGACCCGGTCGCCGCCGAGCGCGCCAGCGAGCTGCTGGGATCGGTCGAGATGGCCGAGTCGGCGCTGACCGCCCTCGACGGCGCCGACGCGGCGGTGATCGTCACCGAGTGGGCCGAGTTCGCCGAGCTCGACTGGGCCGAGGCGGCGGGACGGATGGCGCGGCCGCTGCTGATCGACGGCCGCAACCTGCTCGACGCCAGCGCCATGCAGGAGGCCGGCTTCG
>DATHUE010000018.1:0-8144 GCA_035462545.1 Solirubrobacterales bacterium | reverse complement strand
ATGTTCGGCGGCAAGCGCAGCCTGATCGTCAACTCGCGCAACCTCTGCAAGGGCAAGCGCCAGCGGGCCACGGTGCGCTTCACCGCCCACAACGGCAAGACCCGCAACTTCAGGCCGGTGGTCGGGAACGACTGCGGGAAGAAGAAGGGCAAGAAGCACAGGAAGCACAAGCGGAAGCGGTAGGGGTGCGTAGGCCGCGCATCGGCGGGGCGCTGGTCTTCCTCCTCGCGCTCGCGGCGCCTTCGAGCGTCAGCGCCACCGGTCCCGAGGGAGGCCTCGACTCCCGCGCCTGGGAGATGGTCTCCCCGGTCGAGAAAAACGCCGGTCAGGTGGGGACGCCGCAGGATGCCGGAGCGGCGGCCTTCCAGGCGGCGGCCGATGGCAGCTCCTTCGCTTTCGGGTCCGGCGCCTCGTTTGGGGGCGGCGCGGGAGCGCCGCCGGTCAGCCAGTACGTGGCGACCCGCGGCGCCGCGGCGTGGGCGACCGCGAACGTCTCGCCGCCGCTGCTCTCGGGCACCTACGCCGGCGGCGCCTACCAGCTCTTCTCCGCCGACCTGTCCCGGGCGCTGCTCTCCAGCGGCTGGCGGTGCCGGGACGGCGGCGGGCCCTGTGCCGCTGAGAACCCGTCGCTGGACGCCGCCGCGCCGGCCGGGTACCGCACGCTCTATCTGCGACAGGGCGGCGTCTACCAGTCGCTGTTGACCACCGGTAACGCGCCGCCGCTGCCGGCCGCCGAGGACTTCCAGCTCTCCCTGGCGGGCGCCACGGAGGACCTCAGCGGGGCGGCGATCGTCGCCGACGGCGACCTCTTCCTGTGGAGCGGCGGCACGCTGACCGGCGTCGGGCCGCCCGGGGCGGCGCTGGCGGCGCCAGCCGGGGCGATCTCCGCCGACGGTTCGCGCGTCTACTTCGTCCACGGCGGCGATCTCCACCTGTGGGAGGCGGGCGCCGTCAGCCAGATCGACGGCGGAGCGGGAGGAGGGGGGATCTTCCAGGCCGCCTCCGCCGACGGGTCGGTCGCCTTCTACCTCGCGGCGGGACATCTGTACCGCTACGACGCCCTCGCCGCAACCAGCCAGGACCTGACCGCGGGCGGCGGTGCGGTCGGGGCACTGGGCGCCTCGGCCAGCGGCTCGCACCTCTACTACCTGACCGCCGCCGGGCTCTTCCTGCGGCAGGGCGCGGCAGTGACGCCGGTCGCCGCCGCGGCCGACGCCTCCAACCTGCCGGCGGCCACCGGCACCGCCCGGGTCAGCGCCGACGGCACCCGCCTCGCCTTCGTCTCCTCGGCGGCGCTGACCCCGTTTCCCAACGCCGGCAAGGCCGAGGTCTACGTCTACGAGGCGCCCGCCGGCCGGTTGCTCTGCGTCTCCTGCAATCCGAGCGGGACGCCGCCGCTCGGGCCGGCCTCGATCCCCCCTGCCCGTGCCGCCGCCGAGGGACCGCCCGCCTACAAGCCCCGCGCCCTCTCCGCCGACGGCACCCGCCTCTTCTTCGACTCCGCCGACAAGCTGGTCCCCCAGGACACCGACGGCCTCCTCGACGTCTACGAGTGGGAGGCGGCGGGAAGCGGCGGTTGCGCGCAGCCGGCCGGCTGCCTCGGCCTCGTCTCCTTCGGCCGCTCCGGCGCCGACACCTTCCTCGACGCCTCCGCCGACGGCCGCGACGCCTTCTTCCTGACCGCGGCCTCGCTGGTCGGCGCCGACCGCGGCGGGCTCGACGTCTACGACGCCCGCGCCGCCGGCGGCTTCCCGGAGCCCTCGCTGCCGGTGGTCTGCGAGGGGGACGGCTGCCAGGGCATCGTCCTGCCCCGCGACGACCCCGCGCCCGGCACCGCTCGCGCCGGCGGGCCCCCCAACCGGCCGCCCCGCTACGTCGAAGACCCGGAGCCCAAGAAGTGCAAAAAGGGCAAGGTCCGCAAAAAGGGCCGCTGCGTGAAGAAGCCGAGAAAGAAGCGGGCGAAGCAAACCCGCGCCGCCAAGCGCCGCAGCGGCGGAAGCCGGCGATGAGGCGCCTCGTCCTCGCCACGGCGATCCTGGTCGCTCTGGCCGCACCGGCCCCCGCCCAGGCCGCGTTCGGCTTCCAGCCCGGCACCGCCGGGTTCGAGGCCGGCGCCGTCAAGCAGGACGGCACGCCGGAGAACCGTGCCGGCGTCCACCCGTTCGCCTTCGATCTGGCCCTGCGCCGCAACCTCGCCGGCGGCTTCGGCGACGGGGACCTGCGCGACCTGACGCTGAACTTCCCGGCCGGGTTCCTGCTCAACCCGGCGACCTTCGAAGGCTGCAGCCCGGCAGCCTTCCGCACGCCGCGCTCCTCGCCGTTCGAAGCCAGTCAGTCGGGCGAGAGCTGCCCCGAGGGGAGCCAGGTCGGCACGGTCGCGGTGCGCACCGGCGAGGGCGGCGGCACCACCCGCCACTTCGGCGTCTTCAACCTCGAGGCCCCCTACGGATCGCCGCTGGCGATCGGGTTCGCGCCCTTCGGGGTGCCGGTCGAGCTCGTCGCGCGGGTGCGCGAAGACGACGCCGGCCTCAGCTTCGACCTCGACGACCTCGCCCAGACGCGCGATCTGCAGTCCTTCGAGCTGACCCTCTGGGGCGTCCCCTGGGACCCGGACCACGACAGCCGCCGCGGCAACTGCCTGCGCGAGAGCGACGGCGGCTCCCACGGCCACTGCGTGGTGCCCGGCTTTCCCAGTCAGGGAGCCCGCGAAGCGCGGATGAAGGCCCTGCTGACGCTGCCGACCTCCTGCGCGGGGCCGATGCGCTGGACGGTCGCTGCCACCTCGTGGCAGGGCGGGGCCGCGACGGCGGAAGCGCAGAGTCTCGGCGTCGGGGGCGAGCCGCTGTCGCTGACCGAATGCAAAAACGGCGCCACCAAAGCCAGCGTTCGCCTCGCCACCCCGAACGCCGGCGCCGGAACCGGCCTCGTCTTCGACCTCGACGTCGACGACGGCGGCGGCATCCTCAATCCCAACGGCATCTCCCGGCCCTCGATCAGCACCGCCCGGGTCGAGCTGCCGGAGGGCCTGACGCTGAACCCCTCGCTCGGCAACGGGCTCGGCGTCTGCACCGAGGCCGACTTCGCCCGCGAGCGGATCGGCACGCCGTTCGGCGCCGGCTGCCCGGGCGCCTCGAAGATCGGCACGGTCGAGGTGGAAGGGATGCTGGGCCTCTCCAAGGACGTCACCGGCTTCGGCTTCGGCCCCCTGCAGAAACCGCTGACCGGCTCGCTGTTCGTCGCCGAGCCCTACCGCAACCGCTTCGGCACCCTGCTCGCCGTCTACATCGTCGCCTCGCTGCCGGAGCGGGGACTGTTCGTCAAATCCACCGGCAGGGTGGAGCTGGATCCGCGCAGCGGCCGTATGGTGGCCACCTTCGAAGATCTGCCGAAGCTGCTCTACGAAAACTTCTCGCTGCGCTTCCGCGAAGGCCAGCGGCCGGCGATGGTCTCGCCGCCGGCCTGCGGCACCTACTCGATGGCGATGGACCTGCGCGCCTGGGGCCGCCCCTCGGTCCCGCTGCAGAGCATCGGCAGCTTCGTCGTCGACCGCGGCGCCCGCGGCGGCCCTTGCCCAGTAGGGGCGCCGCCGTTCGGGGTCGGTGCCCTGGCCGGCACCCGCAACTCCCAGGCCGGCGCCGCCACCGAGTTCTTCCTCAACATAACCCGCTCCGACGGCGACCAGGAGATCACCTCCTACTCCGCCCAGCTCCCGCCCGGGCTGCTCGGCAGCATCGCCGGGATCCCCTTCTGCCCCGACGCGGCGATCGAGGCGGCGAAGTCGCGCAGCGGGACGGAGGAGCTGGCCGCGCCGAGCTGCCCGGCGGCGAGCTCGGTCGGCCGCACCCTCTCGGGGTACGGTGCCGGGCCGGTCCTCGCCTACTCCCCGGGAGGCCTCTATCTGGCTGGTCCCTACCGCGGCGCCCCTCTCTCGATCGTCGCGGTCAACGCCGCGATCGTCGGGCCCTGGGACCTCGGCACGGTCGTCGTCCGCTCGGCGATCACCGTCGACCCCCGCAGCGCCCGGATCGGCGTCGACTCCACCGCCTCCGACCCGATCCCCCACATCCGCCTCGGCGTCCCCCTGCACCTGCGCGACGTCCGCGTCCACCTCGACCGGCCGGGGATCATGCGCAACCCGACCAGTTGCGAACGCTCCTCGGTGGTCTCGACCCTGACCGGCTCGGCGGCCCCGTTCGCCGACCCGCGGACGGCGAGCGGCACCGCCAGCGTCCCCTTCCAGCCCTTCGGCTGCGACTCGCTCGGCTTCCAGCCGCGGTTCTCGCTGGTGCTGCGCGGCGGCTACAGGCGCGGCGCCCACCCGGCGCTGGTCGCGACCTATCAGCCGCGTGCCGGCGACGCCAACGTCTCCCGTGTCGCCGTGACGCTGCCGCGGACGATCTTCCTCGCCCAGGAGAACATCCGCGCGATCTGCACCCGCGCCCAGTGGGCGGCCGAGGCCTGCCCGCCGCAGGCGGCGATCGGCCGGGCCGTCGCCTCGACGCCGCTGCTTGACGAGCCGCTCGAGGGCGCCGTCTACCTGCGCTCCTCCTCGCGACCGCTGCCGGATCTCGTCGTCGCTCTGCGCGGGCGCGGGGTGAAGATCGAGCTCGAGGGGGCGGTCGACTCCCACCGTGGCGGCATGCGGGCCAGCTTCGAAGGGCTGCCCGACGCCCCGGTCGGCGCCTTCTCGATGACGCTCTTCGGCGGTCGCAAGCGCGGCCTCCTGGCGGTCGCCGACAACCTCTGCCGCCGGCCCGGGCGCGCCAACGCCCGGTTGCTCGGGCACGCCAACCTCGGCCGCGTGCTGAAGCCGCGAGTGGTGGTCAAATGCCCGAAGAAGGCGAAGGGCAAGAGGCAAAGCGGCAAGCGGCGGAGGGGGGGCAGATGAGTCCGCGCCGCCGTCGGGCGGCAACCGCCCTCGCGGCGACGCTGAGCCTGGCCCTTTCCGGGCTGCTGCCGGGCCTTCCCGCGGCCGAGGTGGTCGAGGACGGCCCTCTGCGCGTCTCCTTCTTCGGGCGCCTGGCGCCCCAGGCGCTGCCCCGCTCGGGATCTGCCCCGGTCGGGGTCGACGTAGGCGCCCGGATCTCCAGCGCCAACAGCACGCCGCCGCCGCAGCTGCGCCGGATCTCGATCGCGATCAACCGCAACGGCCGCTTCAGCCCCGGTCTCCTGCCGGCTTGCCGCGTCGAGCAGATCCAGCCCGCCACCACGCAGGGCGCCCTCGAAGCCTGCCGCGCTTCGCTGGTCGGCCGGGGGAGCTTCTCCGCCCGGATCCTGCTGCCTGCCCAGGCGCCCTTCCCCTCCAAGGGCGAGGTCTACGCCTACAACGGCGTCTACGAGGGCCGCCCGGCGATCCTCGCTCACGTCTACGGGACCGAGCCGGCGCCGGTCTCCTACACCCTGCCGTTTCAGATCTCCACGATCGCCAGGGGGACCTTCGGCACGCTGCTGAGCGCCTCGCTGCCGCAGGCGACGTCGGAGTGGGGGTATGTGACCGGACTGCAGCTGAGCCTGGGTCGCAACTTCTCCCGTCACGGCGAGCGGCACGGCTTCGTCTCGGCCAGCTGCCCGGCGCCCGCCGGCTTCCGGGGGGCCGTCTTCCCGTTCGCCCGGGCGACCTTCGCCTTCTCCGGCGGGATCGCGCTGCGCTCGACCTTGACCCGCAGCTGCCGAGTGCTGGCGGCGCGCCCCTCGATCGGCTAAGTTATCTAACTAATCGGGAGTAGTTAATCGATTTGGCACAGGAGGAGACCGGTGAGCAGGCGAACGATGGCGATTCTGGCAGGGGTCATGGCGCTTGCGATGCCGATCGCGGGCTGCGGGAGCAGCGACGACGACGAGACTCTGACCAAGGCCGAGTTCATCAAGCAGGGCGACGTGATCTGCAAGCAGGCGTCTGACTCGATCGCCCCCCAATATCAGGCCTATATCAAGAAGCAGGGGATCAAGAGGAACGAGTTCCCGACCGAAAAGCAGGGCATCGAAATCGCCGAACAGATTTATTTGCCCACCGTCGAAACCCGGGTTGAGAAGCTGCGGGAGCTGAGTCCGCCCAGTGACGAAGAGGATCAGGTGGAGGCGATATTGATCGCCACCGAAGAGGGTGTCGAGAAGGCCAAGAAGAACATCAAAGCCCTCTTCGGCCAAGGCAAGGACCCGTTTGAGGAAGCCAAAACCCTGAGCGCTAAATATGGCTTCAAAGCCTGCGCCACGATCTGAGGGCCTGGAGTCGCTCCCGCCCCGAGTACGCCTCTGATCCTTGACAAGTACTCTGCCGTACCCATAATCTAAGCGCAGGGAATCGTTCCAAGCTTGCGCTCGAGCACAAGCGCAAGGAGGCAGGGGCGCCGCTCCTTTCCCTGGCGGGCGCCTCTGGCATTTGAGGAAGCGAAGGTCGGCGGCGAGCCCATCCAATCGTCGTCGACCCGCTTCCTCATTTATGGAAGTTCCTTGACAAATAAACGTTAGTACCTATAGGGTGCAGTTTGGGTTTTGTTTCGCGGCCTTCTGGGAGAGGGAGCGCAAATTGGGGTTCGATGCGGCCATGTTGGAGCGCGCAGCCCAGGCATTCCGGGCTGACATGTGGGATAGCGCCTGCGAGGATGCGCTCTACGAGTGCGGGATCGCGGAACGGCGCTTCGGCCCGGTCCAGGTCAACGTGATCGAAGCCCTGCCCGAGTCCTTCGCGCTCAACACGGTGCTCGGCGCAGCGGAGCCGGGAGCGGTTCGGGGCGGTCATCTCGAGCAGGCGATCGAGTGGGCGGATGCCTTCGGCGTCGACTACCGCGTGATGGTCGGCAAGCAGCGGCCGGAGACCGCGGCCGCCGAAGCCTGGCTCGACCGGCACGGCTTCGAGCAGGGCAGCGGCTGGATGCGCTACGCGCGCAACGGAATGGCGCCGCCGGACCTGCCCGGTGTGCCCGGCGTCAAAGTCTGGGAGATCGGCGAACCCGGGGACGAAGACCTCGCCGGCGAAACGATGGTCTTCTCGGCGGCGGCGGCTCTCGGCATGCCCAGCGTCGCCTCGACCCTGCTCTGCGAGCTGCCGGCTCAGAAGCGCTGGCACTGCTTCACCGCCGAGCTGGAGGAGGAGATCGTCGCCTACGGCTCGATGTTGATCCGCGACGGCGTCGCCGCGCTGGGGCTGGAAACGACGATCCCCGCCGCCCGTCGCCGCGGCTGCAACCAGGCGCTGCTGCGGGAGCGCATCCTCACCGCGTACGAGTCCGGCTGCGAGGTGATCTTCGCCGGCGTTCCGACCTACGGCAGCGATCTCGCCGGCCCGGCAGCGCGCAACCTGATCCGCGCCGGCTTCGTCCCCGCCCACCTCAGCGTCAACTGGCAGCGCCCGCGGAGCTGGTGATCCGGCTCCGCGCTGCCTAGGACCGCTCCGCGCGGTCCGGATCGCACGGATCGACTCCAGTCGGGCCGTTCCAAAGCACCGCCTCGCCCGCGCCAGGCGACCCTCCGTTCCGTTGCTGGGATGGGGGAGGCTGACACACCGAGTGCCGCCCTGCAAGCCCCACGCGTTGCGTGGGGCTCCCTCCGGGCCTCGCCGCAGGACGACTCGGTTCCGGGCGTCACTCGGCGTGTCTCTCGCGGCTCCGTCAACAACGGAACGGAGGGTCGCGATGGACGCGGTCGAAGCCATAAAGGTGCTGTTGGAACTCACGAAGGCCGGCTGGGAGCTGATCCTGGCGATCCGAGCCCGCAAGGCTCCCAAGAAAGAGAAGGAGCGGCCCTAGGTCGCTGCTTCCGCTTCCACCAGCTCCGTCAGGACCTCCACTACCCGCGGGTCGAACTGGGTGCCGGCGCAGGCGCGCAGCTCCGTCAGCGCCACGGCCGTCGGCATCGCCTTGCGGTAGGAACGGGTGGTGGTCATCGCGCTGAAGGCGTCGCAGGCGGTGACGATCCGGGCCTCGATCGGGATCTCCTCGCCGGCGAGTCCGTCGGGGTAGCCGCTGCCGTCGAAGTCCTCGTGCGAGGCGCGGACGATCCTGCCGGCCTCCGAGAGGACGCCGCCGACGCGCTTCAGCATCCGCTCGCCCTCGATCGTGTGCTGGCGCATGACCTCCCACTCGGCGTCGTCCAGCGGGCCCGGCTTGTTGATGATCTCCTTCGGCACCGCGATCTTGCCGACGTCG
>DATHUE010000017.1:0-2623 GCA_035462545.1 Solirubrobacterales bacterium | reverse complement strand
GAGGCGGCCTTTGCCCTGGAGACCGCGATCGGCTTCGAGGCGCGGCCGGGAGGCGGCGATGGCTGACGGCGCCGGCACCGAGCTGGAGGCCGTGATCGGGCTGGAGATCCACGTCCAGCTGGCGACGCGGACGAAGATGTTCTGCGGCTGCGAGCTCTCCTTCGGCGACGAGCCCAACGTCCACACCTGCCCGATCTGCCTCGCCCACCCCGGAGTGCTGCCGGTCCCGAACGAGCAGGCGATCCGTTACGCGCTGCAGATCGGTGCGGCGCTGAACTGCGAGATCGCCCCACGCTCGATCTTCCACCGCAAGAACTACTTCTATCCGGATAGCCCGAAGGCGTACCAGATCAGCCAGTACGACATCCCGATTTGTGGGGCCGGCAAGCTCGGCGACGTCCGCATCCACCGCGCCCACCTCGAGGAGGACGCGGCGAAGACGATCCACGTCGGCGAGTCCGGCCGGATCCACGGCTCCGACGCCTCGCTGGTCGACTTCAACCGCGGCGGCACGCCGCTGGTCGAGATCGTCACCGAGCCTGACCTGCGCAGCGCCGCCGAAGCAGCCACCTGGGCGCGGCTGCTGCGCGAGACGGTGCGCCAGCTCGGAGTCTCCGACGTCAACATGGAGGAGGGCAGCCTGCGGGTTGACGCCAACGTCTCCGTGCGCCCAGCGGGCAGCGAACGGCTCGGCACCAAGACCGAGCTGAAGAACATGAACAGCTTCCGCTTCCTCCAGCGCGGCGTCGAAGCGGAGCTGGAGCGCCAACGCGGGATTGTCGGAGCGGGGGGGACGGTGACCCAGGAGACCCTCCACTTCGACCCGTCCAGCGGCAGCCTCACCTCACTGCGCTCGAAGGAGGAGGCGCACGACTATCGCTACTTCCCCGAGCCCGACCTGGTGCCGCTGGCGCCGACCGAGGAGATGCTGCGCGAGGCCCGCGAGGCGCTGCCGGAGCTGCCGGCGGCGCGGATCGAGCGCTACGTCGGCGAGCTCGGCCTCGCCGAGGACGTGGCGCTGACGCTTGCCACCGACCCCGCCACCGCCGAGTACTTCGAGCGTGCGGCCGGGGCTGCCGAGGGTGTCGAGGCGCGGGCGGTCGCCAACTGGGTGACCGGCGAGCTGGCGGCGGCGCTGCGCCAGGGCGAGGAGACGGTCGCCGCGGCCGATTCGAAGGTCACCCCGGACGCGCTCGCGGCCCTAGCGGCGCTGGTCGCCGAGAAGAAGATCTCCCACGGTGCCGGCAAGACGGTGCTGGCGGCGCTGGTCGCCGAGGGTGGCGAGCCGGCGGCGATCGTCGAGCGCGAGGGCCTCGCCCAGATTTCCGACAGCGGCGAGCTGGAGGCGATCGTCGCCGCCGCGATCGAGGCCAACGAGGCGGCGGCCGAGCAGGTCAAGGCCGGCAACGGCAAGGCGGTCGGCGCGATCGTCGGCTTCGTCATGAAGGAGACCAAGGGCCGCGCCGACGGCGGCGAGGTCACCCGTCTGATCCGCTCCCAGCTCGGGCTGTAGGGGGAGAGATTTCATCCGCCGCGGCTTAACGCGGCGTGAAGACCATGGAAGCGGTGGTCCTTCTGGCCCATGCGGGCGTGATGCGAGCGTTGATTGCGCTCGCAGCCAAGCTCGCGGACCGCTAGACACCACCGCCCAAACAAAACGGCCCCGGGGATTGCACCCCCGGGGCCGTCTGTGTGAAGACCACAACTGGACCGAACTTTAGCGCGACCCGCGGGTCGAAAGAACTTCGAGCCAAGTGACACTTTGTAACAAATTGTTACAAGCTTGCTAGGCTCGGACCATGGCCTGGAACGTGGTGATCGTCGGCGGTGGGTTCGGTGGGGCCGCGGCCGCGCGGGAGCTGGAGCGGACGATGCCGAAGCAGTCGGCGCGGCTGGTCCTGGTCAGCGAGGACAACTTCATGCTCTACACGCCGTTCCTGCCGGAGGCGGCCGCCGGGACGCTTGAGCCGCGCCACGTGGTGACGCCGCTGCGGGAGATCCTCGACCGGACCTACCTGCGGCTCGGTTCGGTCACCGGCCACGATCCGGCGGCAAAGACGGTCGAGCTGCGGACCAAGCGCGGGGACGTGGAGCAGCTGCCATATGACCAGTTGCTGCTGGCGCTGGGTTCGACCTCGCGGGTGCTTCCGGTCCCGGGCCTGGCCGAGCACGCGGTCGGCTTCAAGAGCCTCGCCGACGCGATCTACCTGCGCAACCACGTCGTCGAGACGCTCGAGGAAGCGAACGCGACCGAGGATCCGGCCCGCCGGGAAGAACTGCTCACCTACGTCTTCGTCGGCGGCGGCTACGCCGGCCTCGAGGCGCTGGCCGAGCTGCAGGACTTCGCCGCCGACGCGATGGAGAGCTACCCGCGAGCGCGCCTGCACGGGATGCGCTGGGTCCTGGTCGAGGCGGCCGACCGGGTGCTGCCGGAGATCGACTCCCAGCTCGCCGAGTACGCCCTGCGCGAGCTGCGCGGCCGAGGCATCGACATCCGCCTGCAGACGACCCTGGAGGGAGTCGAGGCGGACAGCGCCACGCTGTCGAGCGGCGAGACGCTGCCGACCCGGACCGTGGTCTGGACCGCCGGCGTCGCCCCGCAGCCGATCCTGCGCGACCTCGG
>DATHUE010000016.1:0-13282 GCA_035462545.1 Solirubrobacterales bacterium | reverse complement strand
AAACTGGCCGGCGCCCTCTCGATCCCACCGGCTGAACTGCTCGACGGGATGGACTGGAGCCCGGGTGGTCCCCGCATCGGGAGCTTCCGCCTGAAGCCACAGGCCGGGGGTGACTGATGGCCGACGGCATCCGCAAGCGGCACTCGAAGGGTTGTCCGGCGCGGGAGGGCGGGAGGTGCTGCTGTGACGGCGGTTTCGAGGCGTCCGTCTACTCGGCCCGCGATGAGCGGCGGGTCTATAAGACCTTTGCCCGCGAGTCGGAAGCGAGGTCTTGGCGAGCCGAAGCAAGGTGCGCGGTTGACCGGGGCAAACTGAAGGCGCCCAGTGCGAGAAGGCTGCAAGAGGTGGCAGAGACGTGGCTGACGGGCGCGGAGCGAGGCGAGATACGGAATCGCTCCGGTCGGCAGTACAAGCCTTCGACGGTGCGGGGTTACCGCCACGCCCTCACTGAGCATGTGCTGCCGGCGTTTGGCTCCCGTCGTCTCAATGCAGTGACCACGATGGATCTTCAGGAACTCGTGGACGCTTGGCAGGCTGAAGGGCAGGCACCATCCACGATTCGCAACAACCTCAAGCCCCTACAGGCGATCTACCGTCGCGCTCGCGCTCGGGAAGGGGTGCCGGTCAATCCAACCCATGACCTGGAACTGCCTGCGCCTGACGCTGGCGAGGTTCAGATAGTCGCCCCCGAGGTTGGTGCGAATCTCCTGGCGGCGCTGCCACTCTGGGATCGCGCGATCTGGGGCATCGCCCTGTACGCGGGGCTCCGTTACGGCGAGCTGCGAGCGCTGCGCTGGGGCGCCATCGACCTTTCGGCCGGCAAGATTTTCGTGCGCGAGTCCTGGGACCCGAAGGCTGGCTCGATCGCTCCCAAGACCCGAACCTCGCAGCGGCGGACGCCGATCCCCGACCTCCTGCGCGAGCTGCTGCTCGACCTGCGATCTCAAGCCGCCGAGACGGGCGATGGCGATCTGCTGTTTGCCGGTCCCGACAGGTCACCGTTCCACGCGGCCAGCCTCTACCGGCGCGCCGACCGTGCCTGGGCCAGGGCCGAGCTGACCGATCGGCTGCGCCTTCACCAAGCGCGACACACCTACGCCTCGTTCATGATCGCCGCCGGGGTCAACGCGAAGGCGCTGTCCACCTTCATGGGCCACTCCTCGATCAAGGTCACCTTCGATCTCTACGGCCACCTCATGCCCGGTGCGGAGGCCGAGGCGGCCAAGAGACTGGACGCATTTCTCGGCGCTTACTCCGCAAACGGGTCCGAGGGAGCCACGGCTCCGCCATTAGATTGAGCCGATGTCCGGCCAGGCTGAGATTCCCGATGAGGAGCTTGAGAAGCGACTTGCCGCGATCGAGTACGCGCAGGGGAGCATCGCTCACCTGGCGCCGGGCCGGAATCTGGCCGACGAGCTGATCGCGGATCGCCGTCAGCCTCTCGGAAGGCGCGGGCAGCGCGACGAGGAACCGCAAACATGAGCCCGTTCCCCTCGATCAAGGCCAGGAAGCTCCTGGCCATCCTTGAACGGAAGCCGCTGGGATATCGCGTTGCGCGGCAGTCCGGCTCTCACAGGCGGATGCAGTCGCCCGATTACCCGCCTCTGACCTTCGCCTTCCACGACAACGCGACGATTCCGGCCGGCCTCGTCCGCAAGATCCTTGTCCGAGACGTGGGCCTTGCCGAAGACGAGGCGCGGAAGCTACTCTGACTTGGAGGATCTGATGGAAACCGTGCGCGTCATCTACCACCACGAAGACGACGGCTGGTGGGCCGAGTCGCCCGATATCGAGGGATGGTCGGCCGCTGGGGCAAGCTATGCCGAGGTCGCGAAGCTCGCCAAGGAGGGCATCCCGTTCGCGCTCGGCGGCGAGGTTCCGATCGAGCACTACGTGCCCGCGGGAGAGCGCGTCCCCGCCTGATTCCTTGCGGGACAGTGGTACGGGTTGGGGCACCGGTAGCCGAGTCTGATGCCTGCAAAGCGCACTTCCATGCCGTTTGCACCAGTTCGATTCTGGTAGCGCCTTCCCTCGACAGGATTGCGTAGAACCGGGTGCAACAATGTGTCGGCGATGAAGCCCCAAGCTCCAGCTGCCCGGAAGACTGAGCGAGACAAGCTGCGCTTTGGCCTGCCCGGAAGCAGCACGGAGCGCAAGGGTCGGATCAAGGCGGCGATCCGGGCCAATCGAGAGACGCTGCGCCGTCTCGCAAAGTAGCCCTTGACGATCTACCTGGAGCTTGGCGATTACTGCGAGATCGCCGCTGAATTGCTCGGCACGACTCCCGAGCAGATCGCGCGTCTGCCGAGAATCGCCCTTGCTGACTCGGCGCTCGCCGCACCTCAAGCAAGCTTCGGCGGTCAGGACGCATATCCCTCGCTCGTAGAAAAAGCGGCGGTCCTGGTCGAGCACCTGGCCCGCAACCACCCGCTGCCGGATGGCAACAAGCGAGCCGCCTTTCTCTCCGTGTGGCTGTTTCTGGAAGCCAACGGCCGACCCTTTGCCGGGGAGGACGCCGATACCGACGTTCCGATGGTGGAGAAGATCGCGGCCGGCGAAGCGACTCCCAACGAGATCATCAGGTGGCTGGAGAGTCGTACCTGAGATCTGATCGAAACCGCGGAGGGCGCGTACCCGCCTGATTGTCTGCGGGGCTGTGGCACAGGTTGTGGCACCATCGGCCGAAAATCCCATGGGCAAGCCGAATCCGCTGCCCGCAAAGGTACCTGCAAAGCCGTTTACACCAGTTCGATTCTGGTAGGCGCCTTCCCAGCGATGGGGTCCCTCAGCGCAGGGGGAGCGCCGCGGCGACGTTGCTGGCGTCGCCGATCGCGACCAGGCGCAGGGGGCCGGGGCCGTGGATCAGGACCGACAGCTCGACGGATGCTTTGCCCGGTTTCAGCTTCGCGCTTCCGAGGCGCTCCAGACGGTGCCACTGCCCGCCGCGCCGGCGCTGCAGCTCGAAGCGAACCTCGTCTCTACCGCCGGCCAGGACGATCCGGGCGGTGATCTCGGTGCGCTCTCCGGATGGCACTTTCGCCGGCCGCAGGCGGAGGGCGCGCAGGTAGGGAACGGGAGCCGCAGGCGGGAGCACGCCGCTCGGGCTGACCGCGCCCGTGTTCGCTGAGGCGGCGTTGGGGTTGTTGAAGTGGGGCGCGGCGAAGGTCTCGTCGGGGACCCCGGCCAGGGCGAGGATCGAGGCGCCGTCGTCGGCGCTGGAATCGTCGGTGATCCGCCAGACCGCGTCCTGGGCCCCCGGGGTCTCGGTCAGCGCCGCCGGCTGCAGCGTCGCCGCCACCTCCAGCACTCGCTGCAGGTATTTCAGCGCCGGCTCCGGCTGCGCGCCGGCGGGCCCGAGAACGTCGAATCCCTGGCCCTCGCTGGGGGGGTGGCGATGGAGGTCGACGCAGTAGGCGACGAGCCCGTCGGCGTGGCCGGGCTTGCCGGGCTCGACCGTCAGCTCGAAGGGGGCGCCGACGGCGAGGTTCTGGGCGCCGCCGTCCTTGTTGAGCAGCAGGTCTCCGGGCTTCGATTCGATCGTCAGCCTCTTGGCCCCGATCGCGGCGAACTTGTTGACGTCGGCCTGGATCAGCTTCTCCTTGCCGCCGAACACGTCGCCCATGATGTCGTCCTCATGGCCAGGCTTCGGTTTGGTTCCGGCACTTCCCTTGCTGTAGTCGAGCCCCTTGCTCTCCGCCCACTTCTTCACCGCCGCCGGGTCGTCGATGTCGACGCCGTCGGGGATCGGGTAGTCCTTGCTCCCAATCCGGAACCAGTTGCTGTACTGGTCCTCGAGACCGGCCAGGTGAAGCGCCTCGTGAGTCCAGATCTGGCTGTCGCCGACGTCGCCGCGGCCGGTGGGCCATTCGCCGCTTTGCGGCGTCTTCAGCGGGTTGCTCCCCCCGTCGCCAGCCTCGCCGCGGTACTTCGAGTCGGGGGTCAGCTGGGTCTGGTGGAAGCAGGGGGACGGCGAGGCTCCCGGGCCCCGTTCCCGGGCGACGACGTCGAACTTGACCTTGGTCCCGTCGATCGCCGTGCGCGGCGGCAGGCGGCTCTCGATCGCCGCTTCGACCTGCGCTGCGCTGGGCCCTCCGGGAAAGCCCGTGAACTCGATGTCGATCTGAACCGTGACCGGGACGCTGGCGGGTTTCCAGGTCGCGTCGACCGCGACGGCGTCGCCGTTGTAGCCGCCCTTCGAGGTGAGCTTGACGGCGCCGAGCTTTGCCGCATCGGCGAGCGAGACCCGCTTCGAGATCGTCGTCGGGCTCTGGCCCGGTGGGCAGGGCGCAGTGGTCGGTCCCGCCGCCGTCGCCGTTGCGACAGCGAGCGTGGAGAACATCGCCAGCACGGCACAGAGAAGCGAAATCGGTGTCAGTGCTCGCCGCACAGCCGGCAACCTACACCCAGTTCGGCCGCAGGTAAGCCTCCTGAAAACCGGCGCGGAGGATGTTCTTGTAGCTGGGAGAGGGCTGGCCGGGGATGCGCTCGCCGGTCTCGACGAAGAGGGTGTGGCAGCCGGCTGCGACGGCGTCGACGATCCGGCGGTGCAGCAGCGCGAGCTGGCAGCCGCGGCCGCGGGCCGGCTCGAGGGTGGCGGCGAGGCCGAACTCGGCGATGCCTTCATGGATCAGCATCCCCGCCGAGGCCTGCGGTTCGCCGTCGACAAGGGCGACGTAGCAGCGCCAGCCCTCGCGGCCTGGGAGGCCGGCGAAGAAGGCGGCGGCCCAGGCCGGCAGCCCGAACCCGGTGGCGACGATCATCCCGAATGGCTCTTCCGAGCCGGCCCCGAGCTCGACCACCTCGACCGGGGGCGCCGCGAAGCGGGGCGGGTGCACATCGCGGGTGAACTTCATCCAGGTCCGGCCGGGGGCGAAGCCACTCCTCCGCAACTGGGATTCGGCGGCTTCGGCGCCGGCTGCCCCAGGGGTCACCGGCACATAGGCGCTGACGCCGAGTGACCGCACCCACTCCGCCGCCTCGGCCAGGTGGCCGCCGGTCACGGCGTCCTCCGCGGTGGCGCCGAGGACCAGGTTCATCATTCCCACCTCGGCCAGTCCCGTGGCGACGGTCGCCTGCACCGGGCCGAACTCGCGCAGCTCGACCCCGTGTGCGGCCGCGATCTCGCTCGGGACGCATTCCCAGAGTTCACGCCAGAACCTGCGCTCGACCTCGTCCAGCATCGCCTCAGGCTAACTCGGGAACGGAAAAGGGCCCCGTGAGGGGCCCCTTGTTTCCGAAGGACGTACCACCAGGAGAATGTGATTCAAGCTGGCTCGTCGGTCCTCGAGCTTTTTGAAGATCTCGCTGCTCAGGCGGTGTTTCAATAACCCCCGTTAGCAGTAAAAGTTTCACCCCCTGCATCGGCTGGGCCGAACCCGGACTTGAGCCGTGCCCCGAGCGCCGGCCGCTGCTAGATTCAGCGGTCCCGGGCGTTTAGCTCAGTTGGGAGAGCGCCAGCTCGACAAGCTGGAGGTCACTGGTTCGAGCCCAGTAACGCCCACTTTTAGCTGGCTGGTTCGCAGCCAGATTCCAGGATCGACGTGCGCAGCCCCTGCGGCGGCTCCTGCTCCACCTTGATTTCGGCGAAGCAGCTTTCCCGGGTTCCCGGCTTGGGCCGCTCGATCCATTCGACGATTCCGACGACGACGCGGTGATTGCGGCGTTCCAGCCCTGCGATCGAGACCCTGACATCCGTGAGCTCCCGGGCTCGATCGCGGATCGCACCTTCTGCTCTAACGGCGGTCAGGCTGGCGGTGGGTCTGGCTCGACACCTCCGGGCCGCCAAGCTCGCCTTCGGTTGGCGGTTGACCGCCCGCACCGCCACTTGCAGATGGCAGGTCGGGGCTTGCATTGTCGTTTCCCCGAGGGCGGTCGCAAAGCAGTTGACCCGGCGTTCGCTCCGCCTCCGGCAGGGCCCGAACGTGACCGATTCGACGGTCTTGCTGCGAGCGACAAAGCGCTTGACCACCCGCTTGGCGGCACGACGGGCGACGCTCTTCTTCAGTCGATAGGGCGGCGGCGCGGCGGGCTCGGACTCCTCACCGCCGCCACTGCCACCGCTGGAACCGGAACTGCACGGGCAGGGATTGCTCTCGCAGGCGATCCCGTCGCTGTCGGCGTCCAGCCCGTGAGGGTCACCCGGAAGCAGGTAGTCCTGCGCTTCCGCCTGGCTCGCGAAGTCCCCGCAGTCGTAATCCGCTCGGGCGGAGTCGGGGGAGCTGAGGACGACCAGCAGCGTTGCCGTGAAGATCAGGGACAGATAGCCAAGGGTTTTCATCGACTCTCCTCGTGGCGAATCGGTTGTCGGATCGGCGCAATCTAGGAGCGGTTCAAAGAACCTCGCTGTAGGGGTGGAACGGGCTGGAGGGGGGCCTGGGAGCTAGGCTCGCGGCCTCGTGATCGGGACCTATGCAGCGGTGCTGGCGGTCTGCGGGGCGTCGCTGGCGATCGGGCAGGCGGCGCTGGCTCTGTGCGGGACACGGCGCTGGTCGTGGCTGGCGCCCGCGGTTGGCCTGGCATTGCTCTGCGCGGTCTGCTGGGCCACGGTGCGGCTGCCGGGGGACGGGCCGGTCTCGGCGATCGTCGTCGCGGTTCTGGTCGGCGCCTCGGCGGTCTACCTGCGGGGCCGCCTCGAAGGCGGGAGGGAGGCGCTGCTCATCGGGTTGCCGGTGGCGCTCGGCGCCTTGCTCGCGACCTCGCTGCCGTTCGCGGTCGAGGGCCACTTCGGGATCCTCGGCACCAGCTTCAACCCCGACATGTCCCAGCACCTGCTGGCGACGGCCCGGCTGACCGAAGGGGAGGGGTCGCAGTTGCTGGGCCAGGGCTACCCCCTCGGTCCGCACGCGATCGTCGTCGCCCTGAACAAGGGGCTCGGAATCGGCCTCGTCCAGGGGTTCAGCGGTTTGACGGTCGCCGTCGCGGTGCTGGCCTGTCTGACCCCTCTCGCCGCCTTCGCCGAGGCGCGGCCGCTGCCGCGCACCGTGGCGGCGCTGGTCGTGGGTCTTGCCTACGTGGTCGCCTCGTACTTCGCCCAGGGTGCCTTCAAGGAGACGATGCAGGCGCTCTTCGTCCTCGCCTTCGTCCTCGCCCTGCGCGAGAGCGGCCGTGCGGAGCGGCGGGATCTGTCGCTGCGATTCGTCCCCGCCGCGCTGATCGCGGTCGGCAGCGTCTACGCCTACAGCTTCGCGGGCCTCGTCTGGCTGTTCCCAGTGCTGGCGATCTGGCTGCTGCTGGAGCGCGGCGCGCCGCTGCGCTCGCCGCGGTCGCTGCTGCTCGGCCTGCTCGCCTTCGCCGTCCTCATCGCCCCGGAGGTCGGCCGCATGCTCGACTTCCAGCGCTTCGAGACCTTCGACCCCAACGGCCCCGGCCTCGGCAACCTCTTCGGCCAGGTCTCGCCCATGGAGGCGCTGGGGATCTGGCCCTCCGGCGACTTCCGCCTCGCACCCGGGGATGGCGCGGTGCCGGCGATCGGCTACTACCTCGGTGCCGCCTTCGGCCTGGTTCTGCTCGCCTATGGAGCCGTCGCCTGCTGGAAGCGGCGGGAGACGGCGATCCTCGCCGGTCTCCTCGCCGTCGCCGTCGCCTACCTCGCCGCCCGCCTCGGCGGCACCCCGTACACCGCCGCCAAGGCGATCGAGGTCGCCGCCCCGATCTGCGCGCTGACGATTCTGCTGCCGCTGATCGACCCGGCTGGGCGACATACCGTCGCTATGCGACAGGAACTCGCCCAGCCCGCGCGCCGGTGGGCCGCTGCACTCTTCATGCTCGCCGCCGGCGCCTGCTCGCTGCTCGCGCTGGCCAACGCCCCGGTCGGGCCGACCTCCTTCACGCCGGCCCTCGCGGAGATCCGCAAGCAGGTCGGGCCGGGACCGACCCTGGTTCTTGCCTCGCCGGCGCTGTTGACCGAGCAGCACGGGACGCCCTTCCTCGCCTGGGAACTGCGCGGGGGTCGCGTCTGCATCAAGGCGGCGAGCGAAGCGGGGGAGACGCCGACCACCGGCGTGCGTTTCGTCGTCGCCGCCGGCGAAGAGGCCCCGTATTCCGGGTTGCGCCTGCGTCGCGCCGGTCCGGCCTACTCGCTCTGGGAGACGCGCCGCCCACCACGGGGCGAAAGCCCCTGTCCGCTGATCGCGGTCCGCCAGGCGCGCCAGGGTCCCGCCCGCTGAGCCCTCCGCGCGGCCGATTGCGCAAAATCCGCGCGCAACTTGGTTGCGTACGATGGCCGGGCATGGAGGCCGCTACGGAGAGGATCACTGTCTCGTTGCCCGACGGCAAGCCGCTCGAGCTGTCGGCAGGCGCCACCGGGGCCGATGCCGCCGCGGCGATCGGGCCCGGCCTGGCAAAGGCGGCGCTGGCGATCAAGGTCGGCGGCGAGCTGCGCGACCTCGGCGCGCCGCTGGCCGACGGCGCGGAGATCGCGATCCTCACCGACCGCGACCCGGAGGCGCTGGAGCTGATCCGCCACGACGCCGCCCATGTGATGGCCGAGGCGGTGATGGATCTCTACCCGGGGACCAAGGTGACGATCGGCCCCTCGATCGAGTCCGGCTTCTACTACGACTTCGAGTTCCCCGCGGGCACCAAGGTCAGCGAGGACGACCTCGAGCGGATCGAGGCGGCGATGCGGGAGCACATCGCCGCCGACGAGAAGTTCGCCCGCCGCGACGTCCCGGTCGCCGAGGCGATCGAGATCTTCAAGGCTCAGGACCAGAGCTACAAGGTCGAGCTGATCGAGGACCTGGTCCGCGACGAGGGGGTCGAGACCGTCTCCCTGTACCGCAACGGCCCCTTCGAGGACCTCTGTCGCGGGCCCCACGGCCCCTCGACCGGCCGCATCAAGGCGATCAAGCTGAACTCGGTCGCCGGCGCCTACTGGCGCGGCGACGAGACCCGCGAGGCGCTGACCCGCATCTACGGCACCGCCTTCTTCTCCAAGCGCGATCTGGAGGAGTACCTGGAGCGCCTCGAGCAGGCGAAGGAACGCGATCACCGCCGCCTCGGTCCCCAGCTCGGCATCTTCATGCTGCGTAAGGAGGCGCCGGGGATGCCGTTCTGGCTGCCCCACGGCACCACCCTGCTGCACCTGATCCAGGCGGAGGTGCAGGAGCAGCTGCGCAAGCGCGGCTACGCGGAGATCAAGACTCCGCACGTGATGGACGTCGACCTCTGGCACCGCTCCGGCCACTACGACAACTACCGCGAGAACATGTACTTCTCCGAGTGGGGCGACCGCGAGTACGCGATCCGGCCGATGAACTGCCCCGGCGCCTGCCTCGTCTTCGGCTCCGACCGCCACTCCTACCGCGAGCTGCCGCTGCGCCTGGCCGAGTTCGGCCAGGTCTCCCGCGCGGAGCGCGAGGGCGTGCTGCACGGCCTGCTGCGGGTGCGCGCCTTCACCCAGGACGACGCCCACGTCTACTGCACCCCCGAGCAGGTGGTCGAGGAGGTGACCGAGATCTGCGAGGCGATCGACGAGCTCTACACGCGCTTCGGCTTCGAGGACGTCAAGGTCGAGCTCTCGACCCGGCCGGAGAAGTCGATCGGCAGCGACGAGCAGTGGCAGCAGGCCGAGGCGGCGCTGCGCTCCGCCCTGGAGAGCCAGGGGCGCGAATTCCAGCTCAACCCCGGCGACGGCGCCTTCTACGGGCCGAAGATCGACTTCCACGTCACCGACGCCCTCGGCCGTTCCTGGCAGTGCGGAACCTGCCAGGTCGACTTCTTCATGCCCGAGCGCTTCGACCTCTATTACACGGACCAGAACGACGAGCAGCAGCGGCCGGTGATGATCCACCGCGCCCTGCTCGGCTCGATGGAGCGCTTCGCGGGGATCCTGATCGAGCACTACGCGGGCCGCTTCCCGGTTTGGCTGGCGCCGGTGCAGGCGATCGTGCTGCCGATCTCCGACCGCCACAACGAGTACGCGGCCGGCACAGCGGCGAGCCTGCGCGGGGCCGGCGTCCGCACCGAGGTGGATGACCGCTCGGAGTCGATCGGCAAGAAGATCCGCGACGCGGAACTCGGCCGCTACCCCTACATGCTGGTCGTCGGCGACAACGAGATCGAGAGCGGCGAGGTCTCGGTCCGCTCCCACCGCGAGGGGGAACTGGGGGCGATGGGAGTGGATGAGTTCGCCGCCCGCGTTCGCGCCGACAGCGAGAGCTCTATACTCCGGCCAACTTGATCGCAGGCACGAACAACACCCCGCGCCGCTGAGCGTCCCGTGCCCGCCGACCGTCCGATCTCCCTCTTGAAGTTCCACCTCCCGCGCTAGTGCCTGTCCCGCGTAGGTTCGACAGGCGCCCTCCAGAGCGCGACACGACCAGGATCAACGAGCGGATCCGAGTCCCCCAGGTGCGCCTGATCGGCGCCGAGGGCGAGCAGCTGGGAGTCGTCGAGATCGGCGAGGCGCTGAAACGTGCCCAGGCCGCCAACCTCGACCTGGTCGAGGTGGCGCCGAACTCGAAGCCCCCGGTCACCCGCCTGCTCGACTACTCGAAGTACAAGTACGAACAGGAGCAGAAGCAGAAGCAGGCGCGCAAGCACCAGCAGCAGGTCAACGTGCGCGAAATCAAGCTGCGGCCGAAGATCGCCACCCACGACTACGAGACGAAGAAGGGCCACGTCGCCCGCTTCCTCCGCCACCAGGACAAGGTCAAGGTGACGATCATGTTCCGCGGCCGCGAGCAGGCTCATCCCGAGCGCGGCCGGGCCCTGCTGAAAAAGCTCTTCGAGGACCTCGACGGGCTCGCCGTGGTCGAGTCCGAGCCGCTGCAGGAAGGCCGCAACATGAGCATGCTGCTGGCCCCCGGCAAAGAGGCGGCGAAGCCGGATGAGGCGAAGGCCGCCGACGCCGACGAGGCGCCGTCCGCCGAGGCAGACGCCTAGCGCTTCAAGCGTCGACGATCACGTCGGCGATTCGCTCCGAGGCTCGCCCGTCCCAGAGGGGCGGCGGCTCCAACCGCTCCCGGCCCCACCCGGCGAGCGCCGCCGGGATGCCGGCGATCGCCGCCGGGTCGAGGCCGAGCAGGGTGTTGGTGCCGGCGCTGATCGTCACCGGCCGCTCGGTGTTGTCGCGCAGGGTGAAGCAGGGGACGCCGAGGTAGGTCGTCTCCTCCTGGATGCCGCCGGAGTCGGTTAGGACGGCGCCGGCGTCGGCCAGCAGCGAGAGGAAGTCGAGGTAGCCGAGCGGCTCGCTCAGCAGCAGTCCCGGCGCCTCGGCCCCCGCGGCCTCCATCATCTTCCGGGTCCGGGGGTGGACCGGGAAGACGACCGGCATCTCGGCGGCGAGGGCGACCAGCTGGGCGACCGTCTCGCCCAGCAGCGGCCCGTCGACCAGGGCCGGCCGGTGCAGGGTGACGAGCGCGTAGGCGCCGGGCTCGACCCCGAGCCGGGTGGCGCTCTCGGCGGCGCGGAACCGCTCCTCGAGCGCGACCAGGGTGTCGATCATCGTGTTGCCGACGAAGTGCATCCGCTCCTCGGGGATGCCTTCGGCCCGCAGGTTGCCGGTCGCCTCGGCGCTGTGCAGGAACAGGTAGGAGGCGAAGCGGTCGGCGACGATCCGGTTGACCTCCTCCGGCATCGTCAGATCGAAGCTGCGCAGGCCCGACTCGACGTGGGCGACCGGGATTCCCATCTTCACCGCGGTCAGGACCGCCGCCAGGGTCGAGTTGACGTCGCCGGGAACGACGAGCAGGTCGGGCCGCTCGCTCGCCAGCACCGGCTCCAGCCGCTCCATCGTCCGCGCCGTCTGCTCGGCGTGGGTGCCGGAGCCGACCTCGAGCATGTGGTCGGGGGCGGGGACGCCGAGCTCCTCGAGGAAGACGTCGGACATCAGCCGGTCGTAGTGCTGGCCGGTGTGGACGAGGACGTGGCGGCCCTCCGGCAGGCGCTCGCGCAGGGCGCCGATCACCGGCGCCGTCTTGACGAAGTTGGGCCGCGTCCCGACCACGTAGAGGATCCGCATCGCGCCGCAGCGTAACCGCGGCGGGGGCGCGAACCCGCTCAGGCGTCGCGGGTCTGCTTCAATAGCGGACCCGATGCCGAAGATGAAAACCCATTCCGGCGCCAAGAAGCGCTTCCGCAAGACCGGGACCGGCAAGCTCCGGGCCCGTCACGCGTTCTCCAGCCACATCCTGGAGAAAAAGTCGCCGAAGAAAAAGCGCAACCTGCGGAACCCCGTTGACGTCTCTCCGAACGACGCGCCGACCGTGCGTCAGCTCCTCGGAGGCGGCAAGTGAGCCGCGTCAAGCGCTCCGTCCACGCGCGCAAGAAGCGCCGCAAGGTGCTGAAGGAAGCGAAGGGCTACTTCGGTCGCAAGCACTCCTCCTACCGCTTCGCCAAAGAGCAGGTGCAGCGCTCGGGGATGTACGCCTACCGCGACCGGCGCAACCGCAAGCGCGAGTTCCGCCGGCTCTGGATCGTGCGCATCAACGCCGCCGCCCGGCTCGAGGGGATGAGCTACTCGGAGCTGATGCACGGCCTGAAGCTGGCCGAGGTCGAGGTCAACCGCAAGATGCTGGCTGAGATCGCGGTCTCCGATCGCGACGCCTTTCGCCGATTCGTCGAGCTAGCCCGGGAGGGCGCGGCCGCCTAGCCGCGCACCAGACACCTAACTCTCCCGGGCGGGCCGTGAAAACGGCCCGCTTTTTTGTTCCAGGAGAAGAAACCGCCGACCCGAAAAGACCCACACCCCGAATCCCGATGATCGAGAGCCCCCACAACGAGAAGCTGAAGCTGGTCCGCAAGCTGCGCGAGCGCAAGCACCGCGAGCGCGAGGGGCTGTTCGCGACCGAGGGCGAGGACCTGGTCGAGGCGGGACTGGCCGCCGGCGTCGAGCCGCGCTTCGTCCTGATCGCCGCCGGCTCGGGCCTGCCGGCTGGCGAGGGCGCCGAGGAGGTCGAGCCGGCGCTGCTGGCGTCGGTCTCCTCGCTGGGCTCGGGCACGCGGGCGATCGCGGTCTGGCCACTGCGCAGGGCCGAGCGGGCCGCGGCACCGTGCGTCTCCCTGCACGGCGTCGCCGACCCGGGCAACGTCGGCGCGATCGTCCGCAGCGCCACCGCCCTGCTCGGCGGCGCGGTCGTGCTCGGACCGGAGTGCGCCGACCCGTTCTCGCCGAAGGCGGTACGGGCGAGCCTGGGTGCGGTCTTCGCGCAGCCGCTGCTGCGGGCCGGGCTGGAGGCGACGCCGGCGCCGCGGGCGGCGCTGCTCGCCCACGGCGGAGCGGGGCTCGACACGCTGGCCGGCGCCTCGACGATCTGCCTCGGTGCCGAGCGCGAGGGCCTGC
>DATHUE010000015.1:0-10655 GCA_035462545.1 Solirubrobacterales bacterium | reverse complement strand
GAGACCGTCGCCGCCCGCACGGTCCGGGCCGCGACCCGCGACCGCCGCGCCGACGGGGCCGTGGCCCTCGACCCCGACGCCCGCCGCGAGGTCGAGGCGACGCACGACGGCGGGCTGCCGGAGCTCTCGGTGATGGCTTCGGGCTGCCTCGGGCTGATCAGCTTCCCCCGCGAGCCAGGGCGGGTCAGCCTGGAGCGGATCGAGGCGCTCTACCCGCGCCTGGTCCCGGCCCTGCGCGACCATCCCGGCATCGGCTTCATCCTCGTCCGCTCAGAGCACGACGGGGCGATGGCAATCGGCGCCGCCGGCATTCGCTTCCTCGACGACGACCGGGTGGAGGGGGAGGACCCCCTGGCGCCTTTCGGCCCCAACGCCGCCGCGCACCTGCGGCGGACCGACGGCTTCCCCCACTGCGCCGACCTGATGCTCAACAGCACCTACTCGCCCGAGTTTGCCGAGGTCGCCGCCTTCGAGGAGCTGGTTGGCTCGCACGGTGGCATGGGCGGCCCTCAGAGCTTTCCGTTCGTGCTCCACCCGGCCGAGCTGGAGTGGCCGGCGGAAGAGGTCGTCGGCGCCGAGCGGGTGCACCGGATCTTCCGCGGCTGGCTGGCGGAGCTCGGGCAGACCGCCTACGCGAACGAGGTCGATTCCCCCGGCGAAAGCACGCGCGTTGCGACGTGAGGCGCCAGCTCGGCCACGCAGGCGGCGAATCGCTCGCCCGGAAGTCGCAGCGGGCCGGGGCGAAAGCGGGCGAGACCGCGCGGATAGAGCGTGCCCCAGTGGATTGGCACCGCGAGGCGTGGGGACAGCAGCGCGGCGGCCTCGGCGGCTCGCTCAGGGTCGAGGTGACCGGGGCCGAGCGTCGGCCCCCATCCCCAGATCGGCAGCAGCGCCAGATCGAGATCGGGCGCGAGGTCGGCCATCCCCTCGAAAAGATCGGTATCCCCGGCGAAGTAGACGCTTCGGCGGCCGCCGATCAGGAAGCCGAGCGATCGAGCCTCGACGGCATGCCGGCGCCCGCCGCCGTCGTGACGTGCGTCGACCGCGGTCACGGTCAGAGGGCCGACGCGACTGGACTCCCCGGGTTCCAGCTCCGTGACACCGGCGAAGCCGAGGCGCTCGAAGAAGCGCCGCGACCCACGGGGGACCAGCAATCGCACCTCGCGGTCGAGCCTGTGCAGCGAGCCGGGATCGGCGTGGTCGCGGTGCATGTGGGAGATCAGGACCGCGTCGATGTCCTGCCTCGAGCCCTGCGCTGGCGCCGGACCGTGGCGCACCAGCGGACCGACACGCCGTCGCAGCACGGGATCGGTCAGCAGGCGAACCCCGTCGAGCTCGAGCAGGACCGTGGCGTGGCCGACGTAGGTGACGCGGTCGAAGTTGTTCATGCCGTCGCCGAGTATGGGCGAAAGACCGCCCCGGATGAGAGGGTGGGCCGATGAGCGAGCGCCGGCCGATATTCCGCAGGAGCCTGCGACGGCCTGACGGCGGCAAGGACTCCGCCGAAGACGAAGTCATCGAGATCGAGCCCGGCGCCCTCAGCGGAGTGTTCGCGGCGCCGAGCTGGCTGCGGGACCTTGGCTTCTCGGCATGGCTGCTGGTGGGTATCGCCGCGGCCCTGGTTGGCGCGATCTGGCTCCTCTCGCTCACCGAGGCGATCGTGATGCCGGTGCTCACCGCCGGGATCATCGCCTCGGTGGCCTCGCCGCTGGTCGACCTGCTCCATCGCCGCCGCGTCCCGCGCGGGATCGGAGCCGCCCTCGTCCTTGTCGCGATCGTCGTCCTCGTCGCGGCGGTGGGGATGATCGTGCTCGGCGGGATCACGAGCCAGGCCGACAGCCTCTCCGCCAGGCTCCAGGAAGGCGCGGGCGCGATCGAGTCGTGGGCCCGGGACCTCGGCGTCGAGGCGCCGGCCGCAGCCGACGCCAGCTCGGAGGCGAGCGCCTCGGTCAGCGCCGCCTTCCAGGCGCTCACCCAGGGACTGCTGGGCGGGATCGAGAGGCTCGCCTCCCTGGCCGTCTTCCTCTCCTTCACCGCGCTCAGCCTCTTCTTCCTGCTCAAGGACGGACCGCAGATCGGCGCTTTCGTCGAGCGCCACCTGGGCGTCCCGGTCCCGGTCGCCCACTCGATGCTCGGCCGGATCGCCGGGAGCATGCGCGGCTACTTCCTCGGCGTCACCATCGTCGCCGCCTGGAGCGCGCTGATCGTCGGCCTGGGCGCGCTGCTGCTCGACGTGCCGCTCGTCGGGACGATCGCGATCGTCACCTTTCTCGGCGGCTACGTCCCCTACATCGGCGCCTGGACCGCCGGCGGCTTCGCCGTCCTGATCGCCCTCGGTGGGCAGGGGACCGAGGTGGCCATCGCGATGGGCATGGTGGTCTTGCTGGCCAACGGCGTCCTCCAGCAGCTCGTCCAGCCGATCGCCTACGGGGCAGCCCTCAAGCTCCACCCGCTCGCGGTGCTGATCGTGACCATCGCCGGCGGCTGCCTGTTCGGCACGGTCGGCCGGGTCCTGGCGGCGCCTCTTCTCTCGGCCACGGTGAGGATCACCGCCGATCTGGATGCGGCCAAGGCATCGCAAAGGACGCAGGAGGCAAGCGCACCATCCGCAGGGAGTTGAAGGGCCCGATCAGGCTGGCGGTCGTATCGAGATCCTCGACGGCCGGGGGTGGAGCCCGTTCCCTGGACTGACGGGAACGGGCTCTTTTTCCTTCAGCTCGTTGAGCTTGTGCAGTTCGTCAGCAGGCGTGGTGTGCGCCTGTTCGCGGACGTATGGATCGAAATGCCGCTTTGCCTCTGCGGCAGGGTTATCTCTCCTGCTCAGTCCAGTTGACGGTCAACTGGTAGATGATCACGACGTTGAGGATGATCATCAGGAACGCCCACAGTGGCGCCGCCGGGAACCAGACGATCTGGGCGATCGCGTTGACGGTGACGAAGAAGATGCCGGCCACGCGAGCGACCGCGTTCCCAGTGATGAGACCGACACCGGTCAGCGCGACCGCCGAGCCGAGGAGCAGGTGGACCCAGCCCCAGGTCGTGATGTCGAAGATCAGCGCACCGCTGCCGCCGACCACGACTACTTCGTCGTTGAGGATCGCTGCCAGGGCCCAGAGGGCGTCAAGCGATCCGAGGATCACCATCATCACGCCGGCGAACGCGATCCAACCTGAATGCTCGGCGCCGGCTGGCGGTCGAGACGTTTGACGGGCCTCCATTGGAACTCCTTTCGCCGGGCTCGCCCGGTCTTTTGGATGTAGGGCTCACTGTCCGAAGCTCATTCGTCCACGGCCCCTCCGCCCCACCGTACGTCCCCGCTCCGCAAAAGCAAGAAGTGCAACGAAGTTGCGAAGGGAATCTCTACCTACGTGTCTGGCCTTCGGCTACGGTAGGCGGAGCGCGTGCTCAAGCGCGGTCCAGCCTCATCACGGAAAGGACGAGATGGAGAACGGAAGCATCGACGACCTGGAGATGGGGCCGATCGATTACCTGGTGGTCGAGTGGCCGGGCAGACAGCCGACCGGCGAGGCGTTGCCGTATCTGGTCGACCTGGTCGACCGGGGCTTGATTCGGCTCCTGGACCTGGCCTTCATCGCCAAGGCCGAGGACGGCTCGGTGGCGCGCATCGAGATCGCCGACCTCGGCGATCAAGTGGAGGAGTTCGCGGTCTTCGTCGGCGCCGAATCCGGCCTGCTGAACGATGAAGACACCGACGAGGCCGCAGCTGCCCTGGAGCCCGGAACCTCAGCCGCACTGCTCGTCTACGAGAATTGCTGGGCCGCACCCTTCGCCACCGCCGTCCGCCGCGGCGGCGGCCAACTCGTCGCCAGCGGCCGGATCCCGGTCCAGGCCATGATCGCCGCCCTCGACGCCGCCGAGGCGGCCTAACCCTTCGAAAGGAATCTTCATGCCAGGTCTACTTAGAGGAGTTGCCCGCACGGCGGTTATCGCCGGAACCGCCACCGGGGTCAGCAATCGGGTATCCCGACGGCAAGGCCAACGCTGGGCAGAACAGGAAGCCCAGGAACAGCCCCCGCAAGCGATGGCGGCGCCCCAGGGCGCCGGAGCGCAGGAATCGACCATCGACCAGCTCAAAGAGCTGGGCCAGCTGAAAGAGCAGGGCATTCTGACCGAGGAGGAGTTCGCGGCCCAGAAGGCCAAGATCCTCGGCGCCTGACGCTGCCGCCCTTCGGGTTATGAGATCGGCGGGCGCTTTTCGGCCCAGGGGCGCTCGGCCTCGAGCTGGGCTGCCAGCGAGAGCAGGGTGGCCTCGTCGCCGGGGCGGCCGATGATCTGGACGGCCAGCGGCATGCCGTCGGCGGCGAAGCCGGCGGGGACGGACATCGCTGGGTTGCCGAGGTGGTTCCAGGGGATGCAGAAGGGATAGAAGCGGCTCATCCCGAGCAGGGTCCAGAGAGCGCCCCGGCCCTCCCAGCGGCGGACCGGCAGGGCGGTGCCGCCCATCGCCGGCATCACCAGCACGTCGTGGGTGTCGAAGATCGCGTTGACCCGGCGCGCGTCCTCCTCGCGCGCCTTCAGCGCCCGTTCGAAGAGGCCGTCGGGGAGCAGGCTCCCGAGCCGGCCGAAGCCGCGGGTGCGCCGTTCCAGCCGCTCGGGATGAGGCGCGGTCTCCACCGTCTCGGCGACGCCATGGAGGAAGCGGGGAGTGATGTTGTTGCCGATCGCCCCCCACTCGGGGTCGCGCTTGGAGACCTCGTGCCCGAGCGAGGAGAGCAGCTCGGCGGTGCCGGCGACGGCGTCCTTGACGTCGTCGCCGACGATCGGCGGAGCAGCCGCCCGCGGTGCCGCGGTCGACCAGGCGACCCGCAGCTTGCCGGGCACCGTCCGCGCCGACTCGACGAAGGGGCGCTCGGGCGGCGGCGGCGCGCCCGGCTCCCGCGAGCCGCCGGCGGTGACGTCGAGCCAGAGGGCGGTGTCGAGGACGTTGCGGCTGAGGCAGCCGTAGGAGGTGAGGCCGTTCCAGTGCTCGAGCAGGGGCGCCAGGGAGACCCGCCCGCGCTGCGGCTTCAGGCCGAAGATGCCGCAGGACGCGGCCGGCAACCGGATCGAGCCGCCGCCGTCGCCGGCGGAGGCGATCGGCACCAGCCCGGCCGCGACCGCGGCGCCGCTGCCACCGCTCGAGCCGGCCGGGGTCCGCTGCGGGTTCCAGGGGTTGCGGGTGACGCCGTAGGTGGCCGACTCGGTGAAGCCGCAGATCGCCATCTCCGGCAAAAGCGTCAGACCGACGACGATCGCGCCCGCCTCCCGCGCCCGCCTCACCATCTCCGAGTCGGCGGCGGCCGGGTCCGAGAAGGCGTCGGTGCCGTGGGTGTTGACCTCGCCCGCGACGTCGACTTCGTCCTTGATCGCGATCGGCACGCCGAGCAGCGGCCGCTGGTCGCCACCCCTGAGACGCGCCTCGGCCTGCTCTGCTTCGAGCAGCGCCTTCTCGGCGAAGACCTTGCGGAACGAGTTCAGCTGCGGGTCGAGCCGCTCGATCCGCCCCAGGCTGAGCTGCACCAGCTCGGTCGGCGAGACCTCACCGGCTCGCACCATCTCGGCCTGCTTCGCGGCCCCCGCGAATGCGATCTCCTCGCTCACACGCCTGATCCTAGTCCTCGGCGAGCACGATCACACGGTCGTCCTCGCCGAGTGTCAGCCGCTCGGACTTCGGCGGGTTGATGCGGACGCCGAACTCGTTGTCGGGCTCGTCGGCCTGGGCCTGCAGCCGGTAGCCGATCGCGCATTCGCCGCGCCGCTGCGCCGCCTCGACCACGGTCGCGTAGTTGGCCTCCCGCCCCGCCGCCAGGTAGTCGCCGGCCGGCCGCAGGTAGATCTCGCTGCCGCCGGCCGAGAACAACTCGCGGAAGACCTGCGAGAGCTCGCGGTTCTCGGAGATCTGGGTCAGCATCAGGCTGATGATCTTGTCGCTGACGATCACGTCGTCGACCCGCGTCACCTCCGCCAGCTGGCGGTTGCGCTCGTCGATCATCTCGCTGACGATCGAGAACTCGGCGCCGCGCCGTTCCGCCAGGTCGCGCAGGTGCAGCAGCGTGATCAGGGTGCGGGCGTCGGCCCGCTGCGCGTCGAGGCCCTCGTCGGCGAGGACGATCACGTGGTCGAAGCGCTCCAGCTCGATCTCATCCAGGGTCGCCAGGTCGGCGTGGTTGCCCTGCCGCAGCTCGATCGCGGTGTTGCGGACGGCGGCGCAGTTACGGCCGATGCAGTCCTCGGCGCCGGAGTCGTCGCAGAGCAGCAGCAGCTCCGAGCCGGGCAGGAGGAACTCGTCGAACTCGCGGATCACGGCCGGGGCGCCCTGGTTCCAGCCAAGCACGAGGATCCGCTCCGGCTGACTCGCGGTGGCCGGGGCCTCGACGATCACCTCGGTCTCCGGCGCCGCTGTGGCGGCGGGTGCATTGGCCAGGTGGGCGTCGTCGGCGGCGATCGCGATCAGCCGCTCTCCGGTCGCGATCAGGTGCTCGGAGCCGGGATTCAGCCGCACCTCCCCCGCGCGGTCGATGACGCCGATCGGCGAGCAGTCCTCGTAGGCGAGCAGCGCCTCGCCGAACGAGCGGCCGGCCAGGGCGGGGTCCTCGCGGAAGTAGATCTCGTCGCCTTTGAAGTCGAGCAGCTCGATGAAGGCGACCGAGGCCCCGGACTGGCGGGCGGCGTGGACGACCAGCTTGGCGATCGCCTCGCGCTTGTCGATCAGCTCGGTTTCGTCGCCGGCGACGAGCTTGGCGGCGTGCAGGTTGGCGGGGTCCTGGATCTCGGCGACGATGTGGTAGCGGTGCTCGCGGTGGCCGCGGCCTTTGGTCAGCGCCAGCACCGTCTTGATCACCTGGGCGTCGGGATCGGGGTCGTCCTCGGGCGAGAGGACGACGATCGAGCGGGCCATCTCCGGCCGCACCAGGGCGAGGTGGCCGAGATCGATCGGCGAGCCGCTGCGGGTCACCACCCGGGTCCGCTTCGGCCGCACCTTCTCGCGGATCAGGTCGTCCATTTCCACCTTGTCGCGGTCGGCCAGCACCACCGCCGAGGGCCGCTTCTGGCTCTCGTTGGCGATCTCGAGCTCGGCGAGGACGGTGAAGATCGTGTCCGACCAGCCGAGGACGAGGGTGTGGTTCTCCTCCAGCACCACCGAGCGGCCCTTGCGCATCTCCTCGATCCGGGTGTCGAGGCCGGTGGCGATCACGCCGATCAGGGCGCTGACGACAAACAGGCCGCCGAGCGTGACCAGCAGCATCACCACCAGGAACGGCCAGTGGCCGCCGTCGCCGGCGATCGTGCCGGGGTCGAGCGCGTGCAGGAGGCTGTTGAACGCTTGGCCGACGATCCCCTCGCGGCTCGCGTCCTGGTCCTCGGGGGCGAGGTCGGCGATCAGGACGATCGCCGTGAAGACGCCGATCAGGGCCAGGGTGACGAGCGCCAGCCAGCCGACCAGGGCCGGGGTGCCGCGGGCCATCGTGTTGTCGAAGGCGTAGCGCAGCCGCTGGTGCAGGGTCGGCTTGCTCTCGACCCCGCGCACCGGCGCCTTCTCCACCCCGGAGCCCTGCGCGCCGCGCATCTCCGGCACCACCCGGCGTCCGACTCGTCGGCTCACCGGCGGAAGGATATGCGCGTCAGGCTTTGGCGGGCTTGGGGTCGGCCGCGCCCTCGAAGCTGAGGTCGGGCAGGGCGCGGTCGAGCCAGGACGGCATCCACCAGTTCCAGTTGCCCATCAGCTTCATCGCCGCCGGGACCAGGATCAGCCGCACCAGGGTGGCGTCGAGGGCGATCGCCACCGCGCAGCCCAGTCCCAGCTCCTTGATCGAGGGGACCCCGGTGAGGACGAAGACGGCGAACACGCAGGTCATGATCAGCGCCGCCGAGGAGATCGTCCGGGCGCTCGAGGAGAGCCCCTCGGCGACCGCCCGCTCGTTGTCGCCGTGAGCCATGTAGCGCTCGCGGATCCGCGACATCAGGAACACCTCGTAGTCCATCGAGAGGCCGAAGACGACGGCGAAGATCAGCGGCACGTTGATCGTGTCCAGCGCCCCCTGGCTTTCGAACCCGAGCACGCTGTCGAGCCAACCCCACTGGAAGATCGCGATCAGGACTCCGTAGGCGGCCCCGATCGAGAGCAGGTTCATCAGCACCGCCTTCAGCGGCAGGATCAGCGAGCGCAGCATCACCATCAGGACGACGAAGCTGAGGGCGAGGACGAAGAGGATGATCTTCCACATCGAGCCGGCGATCTGGTTGCGGACGTCGCGGCCGCGAGCGGTTTCGCCGCCGACGCTGACCGTCGCCGCCTGACCCAGGGCGCTCGCCGGGACGACGCTGTCGCGCAGCCGCTCGACCAGGGAGATCGCCGCATCGGACTCGCTCGGCGCCGTCGTCGTCAGCTGCACCAGGGCGGCGCCCTCGGCGAAGCTGGGCGGTCGCACCGCCGCGACCCCGGGGGTCGCTTCCAGCTCGCGGACGAAACCGGCGACCTCGGCCCGGTGCGCCGCAGCCGAGCCACCGCCGAAGCTGGCGACGATCTGGACCGAGTCGGTGCCGCCGCCGATCTGCTCGGAGGCCAGTTCGTTGCCGACGCGGACGTCGCTGTCCTTGGGGAACTGGTGCAGGGCCTGGGTTCCCGTCTCCAGCGAGAGCAGCGGGCTGGCGAGGAACAGGAGCACCGCCGAGACGCCGATCACCGCGGTCCACGGACGGGCCATCACCCGCGCCGTCCAACGCGTCCAGAAGGGGCTGGCGCCCGCCGCGGCGGGGGCGTCGACGCTGGCCGGACGGGCCTTCTCGGGCCGGCGCAGGACCTTGTGGATGAGGAAGCCCTCGACCCGGCCAAGCAGGCCGCCCGGCATCACCCGGTCGCCGAGCATCGCGATCAGCGCCGGCAGCAAAGTGGTGGCGGTGAGGATCGAGACGCCGACCACCATCATCGCCCCCAGCGCCATCGAGCGCAGCGCCTGGTTGTCGACCATCCACAGGCCGGCGAGGGAGACGATCACGGCGAGGCCGGAGAAGGTGACCGCCAGGCCCGAGGTCGAGAGCGCCGCGGCGCGGGCCGCGTCGGGCCCGCGACCGGCCCCGCGCTCCTCGCGGTAGCGGGCGAGGATGAAGAGCGAGTAGTCGATCGCCACCCCGATCCCGATCATCGAGGCCATGTTGGTGACGAAGACCGAGGTCGACATCTGCAGGGAGACGAAGTAGATCAGGGCGCCCGTGACCAGCACGCTGACGAAGCCGAGCGCCAGCGGCAACACCGCCGCCGCCAGCGAGCCGAAGACGACGAGCAGGATCAGGGCGACGATCGGGAACCCGACCCCCTCGGCCTTGGCGAGGTCCTCCTTGGAGATCTCCTGCATCCCGGCCCAGATCGTCGGCTGACCGATCAGGTAGGGCGTAACGCCGCCCTCAGCGGCGCCGGGGTCGAGCTCGGCGCGCAGTTCGCCGGCGGGGTCGATCAGCTCGTCGGAGGAGAGCGAGCTGCGCAGCGGGATCAGGGCCGAGTCGGAGCCCTGCAGCTGGCGCTCCGCCGCCCGTGCCGACGCGGCCGGCAGGAAGACCTCGTCGAGGGCCGCGACTTCGCGCCGCACGCGGTCGACGGCAGCGGCGCGCTCGGCGGCGCTGGCGCCTGCCTCGGCTTGGAGGAAAACGGCGACCCCGTCGGTCTGCGCTCCGAACTTCTCCTGCAGAGCTTCGTTGGCGGCCATCGACTCGCTGCCGGGGACGTCGAAGCCGCCGCCGGTCAGGTGTTCGGTCTGCTTCGCCGCGAAGGGAAGGGCGATGACCACGACCGCGATCCAGGCGGCCAGGACCAGGCGCCGGCGCCGGCCGAGGAAGCCGGCAAGTCGTGTCATCGCGTCACGCATTGGCTGGGTGGCCAGTTTTACGTACCGGCCGTTACCGCGTCTGTGATCCGCGTCACGTCAATCCGGAATCCGCCTGCTCACGGCGTACCGTGTCCTTCGCTCACCAGGTAGGCGTTGAGCAGGGTTCCGACGGCTGCAGGGCCGGCCAGTCGGCGGGGCCCTCAAGCAAGAAAGGGCCCGGGCATCCGACCCGAACCCCTTCCTGAAACTGCGCCGTTCTAGCTAGCGAAAGGCTAGCACCAGGGATGGGAGATCCCGAAGGGCCCTACTCCGCGAGCAGATACCGGGCCGCGGCGGCGCCCGCCTCGAGCGCAGCGCTGCTGTCGCGCTCGGGGTCGGAAAGCGCCTGCAGGGCGAAGCCGTCGGCGGTCGCGAACAGGTAGGAGACGATCGCCTCGGCGTCGAAGCGCAGCTTCAGCACGCCCTCGCTCTGCTTCGCCTCCAGCACCTCGGCGACGTGGGAGCGGGTCCGCTCGAACAGCTGCCCGACCTCGCGCTGGATGTCGGGGTTGCGGCGGCCGGCGCTGAACAGCTCGTAGAGCAGCAGGAAGAAGCCCGGTTCGTTCTCGATCATGTCGGTGAGGCTGGCGACGAGGACGTCGAGGACGTCGTCGGGCGAGGCGGCGCTCTGCAGGCGCTCGTCTAGCCGGGCGATGCGGATCTCGGCGTCGCGGCGGACGACCTCGACCAGCAGCCGCTCCTTGGTCCCGAAGTAATAGTGGAGGAGGCCGCGGCTGACCCCCGCCTCGCGGGCGACGTGCTCGAAGGTGGAGCCGGCGGCGCCGCGGCTGGCGA
>DATHUE010000014.1:0-4017 GCA_035462545.1 Solirubrobacterales bacterium | reverse complement strand
TCGCGATCACCAGCAGCACCTCCTGGAACTGGATGCTGGCGTCCGGGAAGAGGGGGAGGACGACCTTGAGGAAGCCGTAGGCCCCGACCTTGGCGAGCACGCCGGAGAAGATCGCCAGCACCGGCAGCGGTGCCGCCCGGTAGGCGTCCGGCATCCAGCCGTGGAGGAGGAAGGCGGGCATCTTGACCAGGAAGGCGGCGGCGAAGAACCAGAAGATCCAGCGCTGGCTGCCCTCCCCGATCGGCTGCTCGGCAAGTGCCGCGATAGAGAAGGTGAGGTCGCCCCCGTCGGCGGCGATCACCGCCGTCGCGATCGCCCCGACCAGCATCAGCAGCGAGCCGATCAGCGTGTAGACGATCATCTTCAGGGTCGCCGCGGAGGCGCTCGGCCCGCCCTCGCGATCCTGGCCCCAGGCCCCGAAGAGGAAGTAGAACGGGACCAGCATCAGGTCGAAGAAGAGGACGAAGAGCAGCAGGTCCTGGGCGAGGAAGGCGCCGAGCGTGGCGGTCTCGGCGACCAGCATCAGGAAGAAGAACAGCGGCGCCCGCTCCTGCTGGCGCAGCGCGGCGAAGGCGGTGCCGCCGGCCCACAGCACCGCGGTCAGCATCACCAGGAAGACGTTGAGCCCGTCGACGCCGAGGCTGTAGTCGACGCCGAGCCCGGGGATCCAGGCGACGTCGACCGTCTGCTGCAGGCCCGAGGAGCCGGAGTCGAAGCCGGCGAGGACGGCGATCGCCAGCCCCAGCGTCACGACCGCGCCGAGCGTCGCCCACCAGCCGGCCACGCGGCGCGGCAGGAACAGGCCGACGAGGCCGAAGGCGAGCGGGGTCCAGAGCAGCGAGTTGATCATGAGGCGCTCAGCAGGAAGTAGAGGGCGAGCCCGGCGAAGCCGACGATCAGGACCAGGGCGTAGCTGCGGACGAAGCCGTTCTGGACGGCGCGGACGACGCTGCCACCGCCGCGCACCGTGTCCTGGGTGCCGGTGACGAGGCCGTCGACGACGACGCGCTCGAAGACCCGGTTGGCGAAACGGCCGATCGCCAGCGCCGGGCGGACGACGAGGAACTCGATCGCCTCGTCGAAGTACCACTTGTTGACGAACAGGGTGTGGAGCGGGCGCAGCCGCTGCTGCAGGATCGCCGGGGTCGCCGGCTGGGCGACGTAGAAGAAATAGGCGGTGGCGATCCCGAGCACGGAGATCGCGCCGCCGATCGTCAGTCCGATCCAGTCGGCCTCGAGCGTCGGGTGGATGTGGGCGAGGGCGGAGTCGTGGAAGACCGGCTCGAGGAAGGCGTCGACGACGTCGTCGAACCCCGGGACCTGGACCAGGCCGCCGACCAGGGCGAGGAAGGCGAGCACGCCCATCGCCGCCTTCATCGGCCAGCTCTGCTCGGCGATGTGGTGCTCGGCGCCGGGGAAGCCGACCTCGGTGTCCTCCTCTTCGCCGGTCGCCGGGTTGACCGGGGCGCCGTGCGGGTGGTGGACGTGGCCGGTGTCGATCAGCTCCTGCGCCTCGGGACACGGCCGGCCGGGGAGGATCCGGAAGATCAGGCGGAAGGTGTAGATCGCGGTGAGGAAGGCGCCGACGTAGCCGAGCACCGTGAAGATCAGGTACATGCCGCCGCGCGCCTCGGCGTAGGCGAGGATCTCGTCCTTGGAGAAGAACCCGGAGGTGAGCGGGAAGGCGGCGAGCGCCAGGCCGCCGCAGACCATCGCGATCGAGGTGAACCGCATCGCCTTGCCGAAGCCGGACATCTTGTCGATGTTCTGCTCGTTCGCCATCGCGGCGATGATCGAGCCGGCCGCCATGAACAGCAGCGCCTTGAAGAAGGCGTGGGTCATCAGGTGGAACATGCCGGCGCCGTAGGCACCGATCGAGACGCCGACGATCATGTAGCCGATCTGGCTCATCGTCGAGTAGGCGATCGCCCGCTTCAGGTCGGTCATCACCAGGGCGATCGTGCCGGCGATCAGCAGCGTCGCCAGGCCGGTGAAGGCGGCGATGTCGGCGGCGGTCGGGGCGAGTTCGAAGAGGGTGTGGGTGCGGGCGATCAGGTAGACGCCGGCGGTCACCATCGTCGCCGCGTGGATCAGCGAGGAGACCGGGGTCGGGCCCTCCATCGCGTCCGGCAGCCAGGTGTGGAGCGGCAGCTGCGCCGACTTGGCGAAGGCCCCGACCAGCAGCAGCAGGCAGATCGCGGTGATCGTCCACTCGTTGGTCTGGAACACCTCAGGCGCTTTGTGGAAGACCTCGCCGTACTCGAAGGTCCCCAGCTCCTTGAAGATCAGGAAGGCGGCGAGGGTCAGGCCGATGTCGCCGACGACGTTGATCACGAACGCCTTCATCCCCGCCCTGGTCGCCGTCTGGCGCCGGTACCAGAAGCTGATGAGTGCGTAGGAGGCGTAGCCGACGAAGGCCCAGCCGACGATCAGCAGGACGAAGTTGCCGGCGAGGACCAGCAGCAGCATCGAGAAGACGAAGAAGTTCAGGTAGGCGAAGAAGCGCCGGTAGCCCGCGTCGGACTGCATGTAGCCGTAGGAGTAGAGGTGGATCAGGGTCGAGACTCCGGTGACGACCAGGACCATGAAGACCGAGAGCGGGTCGACGAAGATCCCCAGCTTGATGTCGAGGCCGGCGACGCTGGCGTAGTCCCAGAGCGAGGAGGCGTGGTGGCGCGCCTCGGGGTCCTCGCCGAGCAGGCTGAGCAGGGCGCCGATCCCGCAGGCGAAGGCGAGGGCGATCGCGCCGGTGCCGATGATCCCGGCGGCGCGCGCCGGCAACACCCGGAAGCCGAGGCCGATCGTCAGCGAGCCGAGCAGCGGGAAGAGCAGGACCAGCCAGGCCCAGGATGAAACGCTCACGCTGTCACCCCGGCGCTCACCCTCGGAGCTCCCTCAGGTCGTCGACGTTGAGCGGCAGCCTGCGGCGGAAGATCGCGACGATCAGGCCGAGCCCGATCACCACCTCGCAGGCAGCGACGACCATCACCACCAGGGCGAAGACCTGCCCCTCCTCGTTGCCGACCATGCGGCTGAAGGCGATCAGGGCGAGGTTGCCGGCGTTCAGCATCAGCTCCAGGCAGAGCAGGATCACCATCGGGCTGCGCCTGATCAGGATCCCGGTGGCGCCGATCGCAAACAGCAGCGCCGAGAGGACGACGTACCACTCGATGCTCACTGCGCCTCCTCCGGCGCCTTGCGGTTGGCAAGAACAATCGCTCCCACTGCAGCCAGGAGCAACAGGATCGAAGAGACCTCGAAAGGCAGCAGGAACTTCTCCAGCAGGATCTCTCCGATCGAGGCGGGGTTTCCGAAGCCGGCGCCGACCTCGGGGCCGTCGGTGTCGAGCGCCAAAAGTGCCGAGCCGAGGACGGCGATCGAGAGCTCGACGAAGATCGCGATCCCGAGCAGGGGCGCGAAGAAGCGCTGGCCGGGGATCGGCTCCCAGGCCGACTCGCCGCCGCCGCCGACGTAGGCGACGACGAAGATGTAGAGCACCATCACCGCGCCGGCGTAGACGACCACCTGGGCGGCGGCGATGAAGGCCGAGGTGAGGAGCAGGAACAGCACCGCCAGCGAGAACAGGTGGACCAGCAGGCCGAGCACGCTGTAGAAGGGGTTGCGCATCGCGACGACGCCGACCGCGCCCCCGAGCGCGCCGATCGCGGCGAGAAAGAACAGCACCGCTTCCACTACTCGCCCTCGGCTTTCAGCGGCGTCCGCTCGATCGGCTCGGCGAGCAGCATCTCCTTGGTGAAGATCAGGTCGTCGCGGTCGTAGTCGGCCATCTCGTAGTCGTGGCCCATCGTGATCGCGTCGAACGGGCAGGCGATCTCGCAGTAGCCGCAGAAGATGCAGCGCGAGAGGTTGATCTCGTAGACGGCCGCGAAGCGCTCGCCGGCCGAGACCCGCTCGCCGGGGATGTTCTCGGCGGCGACCACCCGGATGCAGTCGGCCGGGCAGGCGGCGACGCACAGCGAGCAGCCGACGCACTTCTCCAGGCCGTTGTCGTGCGTC
>DATHUE010000013.1:0-7158 GCA_035462545.1 Solirubrobacterales bacterium | reverse complement strand
TCGGCGCTTGCGCCGCGCTTCGTGCACAGCCTCGACCCCGAGTTTGATCGCCTCGTCTTCAGAGAGCGTGCTGCGCTCCTGGACCCGACGCAGCGATTCGCGCCCCAGGGTCATCTGTGCCATCGACTCAAGCAACTCGCGGTCCCCCTTGTCGGGATGACGCTGGCGAAGGCGCTCAAGCAACTCGCGGTCGAAGTCAACTTTGACGGTGGATGGTGCGGCCATGTGCAGATGGTAGCGGCGCGCTCAGCGCTAATCGACTACCGATTGCCTCTCACTCACACCAGGGCAGAGTTGAGGGGTCCATCCGACCTGATGTGTAAGATTTTCCATTCCTAAACTGGTTCGTGCTGATCGACATGGCTGGAAAGCTAGTCGAGGCGGGCGCGCGGCGCTCAGCCGCCGCGGCGCAAGTGCAGTCTTTGGTCGCCCTGACTTTGGCCGACATCGGCAAACCAGACGCCGACCTCGAACTCGAGCTTGCGGCCCGGTGGAATCTCGCCGAGGCGGCGGATCGCGCCGCCCCAGAGCGTCGCCGTGACCGACCTCGCGAAGCCGAGACGGGTGGCGCCGAGACTGTGGGGGTAGATCCGTGGCTGCCCTCGGCGGCCGCCGAGGCCGACCCGGACCCCTTTCAGGGGACCGGTCCCGCCAGGCCGCAGGCCGAGCTCGTCCGGAAGCCGCAGGTGAAGGGCGACTATTCCCGCCCAGGGCACGCTGGGACGTACCCGCAGCCGCAGCTGCGGTGGCCGCGGACCGGCAAGGTCCTTGACGGTCAATTTCACCCGCGCCGCGGGCAAACAACCGGCCTGCCTCTGCTGGTCCTCCAGGGCGGGACAGGTCTCGGTGACGACGACTCCGCCCTCCCCGAAAGCCGGGTCGAGCTCACCGCGATCGGTGAAGCGGGCGAGGATGAACGGTCTCGTTTCCCAGGGCCTGGTCGCCGAGACGAGGATGCGGCCGTCCGGCAGCGCCGCGACGCTGCGACCGAGCATCGGCGCACGCCCGCCGGGGCCCTCGCCGATGCGGACCGTTCCGCCTTGCCCGAAGGTGGGGTCGAGCCGTCCATCGGGACCGAAGCGGGCGAGCAGCAGCTGGCCGCAGCCCCCGCACGGGTGGGTTCCGTCGAGCCCCGGGGAGTTAATGCTAAGCAGGGTGGCAAGCACAAGGACGTCGCTGTTCCCCTCGACGGCGAGGGCGTCGACCCGCAGTTGGATCGAGTCCGGCACCGGTAGCTTCGTGCGTCCCAGCCCCACGTCCTTGCCGCCCTCGCCAAAGCTCGCGTCGAGGCGGCCATCGGCGCCGTAGCGGGAGAGGACGATGGCGCCGTTGCCTTCGACGCCGGCCGTGACGATGCGTCCCGCGGGGTCCCCGGTCGCAACCTGCACGGGACTCGCCTCGGCGCCGAGCGGCGGTCCCTCGCCGGCCCGGAAGGAGCTGTCATAGGCGCCGACGGGCCCGAACCTCAGCATCGCCTGACGAGGCACCGCGGCCAGCGCTTCGCCGGCCGCGGTGCCGGTGCCGATCGCGACGACCGACCCATCCGGCTGGCGGACCAGGGCGTTGACCTTGCCGAGCCGGAACGAGCCGGGCGGTTCCCCGCCGAGCCCGAGATAGGCGCCGCCGAATGCGCCGGATGGCCCGAACAGCTGCAGCGAGGCCGGCGGGGACTGGGAATATTTGTCGCAGCAGTGGTTGAAGGCGACGACCATCTGGCCGTCGGGGCGCCGCGCGATCCCCACCGGACTGGTGGCGAAGCCGGCCGGCGCCGGCGAGCTCGCCAGGCCGCTCTGCCCAAAGCCGGCCTCGCTGCTGCCGTCGGCCGCGAACCGGGCGAGCACCGGCCCTCCCGTCGCCGTGCGGGGGGCGGCGGCAAGCACACCGCCCTCGGGCGGCAGGTCGAGGAGCTCGAAGGAGCGGGCGCGCCGATCGACGACGATCCCCCGCTTGCCGAACCCGAGGTCGAGAGACCCGTCGGGGTGATAGCGCACGAGGGTGCCGTAGCCGAGCAGATCGCTGCCACCGAGGACGACCTTGCCGTCGGATTGGACGACCATCGACTCTCGCGCCGCCGCCGGACCCGGCAACAACAGGAGTGCCAACCCCAGCGGCACCACCAGCGTGCGCAGCGTCCTTTCGATCCCCCTCAACACCACCCTGCCTCCTCCCGCCCTAGATGAACGCTCTGGAAACACTGAGTCTCCACGGAGGTTGCGATCTCACGCTTTGTACCGCAAGGCCGTTTCATCGGCATGGAGCGCAGCGAGATCGAGTTCTTCGTCGAGGGCGACACCTGCGCCGGCTGGCTCTACCGGCCAAGCAAGGCGACGGCGGGATCCGGCCCGGGGGCGGCACCGATCGTGGTGATGGCACACGGACTGAGCGGTACCCGGCGCGACGGGCTCGGCCCGTTCGCGCAGCGCTTCGCCGCCGCCGGCGTCGCGGCGCTGGTCTTCGACCACCGCGGCTTCGGCGACAGCGGCGGCGAGCCGGACCTGTTCGAGCCGCGGCGGCAGCTGCGGGACTGGCGGGCGGCGATCGCCTGCGCCCGCGAGCTGCCGGGGATCGACCCCGACCGCGTCGCCACCTTCGGCTCCTCGATGGGCGGCGGCAACGCGCTCGCCGCGGCGGCCGGCGATCCCCGGGTTGCGGCGGCGGTCAGCCAGGTTCCCTTCCTCGACATCGTCACCCAGGCGCACCGCTCGCCGCCGTGGGTGATGGCGCGGATGCTGGCGGCAGCGGTGGCGGGTCGCCATCTGCCCGCGGTCGGCCAGCCCGACCAGGCGGCGCCGATCAACGCCCCCGAGGCCGAGGCAGGCTGGCGCCGCGTCGTCGCCGGCGGCGAGGACTCGCGCTGGCGCAACCGCGTCTCCAGCCGCTGGCTGCTCGGCCGGCCGTTTCGCCCGGTCCGCCACGCATCGAAGCTGCACTGCCCCTGGCTGGTCTGCGTCGGCGAGGCCGACCGGGTCGCCCGCCCCGCCCCGGCGATCGCCGCCGCCCGCCGCGCCCCACAGGGCGAGCTGCGCACCTACCCCGGAGTCGACCACTTCGACATCTACGCCGGCCCTGCGCACGAGGCGCTCGTCGCCGACCAGCTCGAGTTCCTACGGCGTCACTTGCTCTGAGCCGATTCCCCCGCGGTGCTGGTGGTGAAGGCGTTGCCGCGGGAGCCGGAGAGGACACGGCGGACCAAGCCCGGGGCGACGATCCGCAGCACGGCGAAGATCGCGTAGGGGCGCGGCACGTAGCGCTCCGCCTTGCCACCCGGCCCGGCCGCGACAATCGCCTCGGCGACCGTCTCCGGCTTCGAGACGATCCACCGGGTCAGCGCTTTCTGGCGCAGCTCGGTCGCCGGGAAGCCCTCGGTGGCGACGAAGCCGGGCAGGACCATGCCGACGTGGACGCCGTGGTTGCGCTCCTCGGCATACAGCGAGTCGGTCCACCCGATCAGGGCGAACTTGCTCGCCGAGTAGGCGCCGGTGCGGGGGCGGGCGACGCGGCCGGCGGTGCTGGCGACGTTGACGATCGCGCTCGGGGCGCTGGCTCGCAGCAGCGGCAGCAGCGCCTCGGTGAGGCGGACGACGGCGTCGAAGTTGAGCTCCATGTGGCGGGCGACGTTGGCGTGGCCGCTCTCGGCGAAGGTTCCGCGCCAGGCGGCGCCGGCGTTGTTGACGAGCAGGTCGAGGCGGCCGCCGTGGTGCCGCTCGAGGTGGGCGCGAACCCGCTGCGGGGCGTCGGCGTCAGTGAGATCGACGGCGAGGAAGGTCGCCGGGCAGGGCAGCGACTCGGCCAGCTCTCGCAGCAGCTCCTCGCGGCGGGCGACGAGGACCAGCTCCGCACCCGGCTCGCGGGCGAGCCGCCGCGCCGTCGCCTCCCCGATGCCGCTCGACGCTCCCGTCACCACCGCCACGCTCATCAAGCAACCGTAGTGAATTGCATCCCGGGGGATGCCGAACCCTGGAAACGACGCCTGCGAGACTCTATAATCTAACGATATGGACACTATTTCCGGAGCTGCCCTCGCCCGTGAGCTGGGGACGTCTACGCCGCGGGTGACGAGGGCGGTAACGCGTCTCGGCATCGAGGCCCGCCAGTCCAACGGCCGGCTCGCCCTGACCAGGCGGCAAGCCAACCGGGTGCGGCGCGAGCTCGGCGTGACCCCCCGCATCGAGGGCCTCACCCGGTCTCAATCCCTGGTCCTCGCCGCCCTCCGCAGCGCCCCGCTCGGGTTGGTGTCGATCCGGGCCGTAGCCCGCCGCGGAGGGCTGTCGCCAACCGCCGCTGGAACTGCTCTGCAGGCGCTCCTGGGCGTCGGACTCGTAACCCGCAGCGAGCAGACGATCGCCGCTGGCCGCGCCCGCACCGCAACCGTCTGGTGCCTTGCCATCTCCAGTCCGCGACTCGCGGATCTGGATCCGGATCTCAGCAGAGTCGAACTCCGCGCCAGGCCCAGGCGGGCAGACAAGCGCGTACCGCCTCGCCTGCGCCATCTCTTCTGGAACACCGCCGACTCTCAGCTCGACACCCGTCGGGCTGGCGACTACATCGCCAGGCGCCTGCTGCGGACGATGGACCTGCAGGGTCTGGCCTGGGGGGCAAGCGCGCTGCGCGCCTCCGACTGGGAACGGGGAGCCGTGGCCCGTGGCCTATCCCCAAAGGTGAAGCGGCTAGCGCGCAACCTCGCCGACGCGTCCCGATGACCAAGCTGCCCGAGCACGTGCGGCGGGTGCTGCCGGCCGACACCGCCACTACCTGGCAGCGCCTGGCGCCGCACCTGCCGGCCGGGCTGTACCTCGGCGGCGACACCGCGGTCGCCGTGCGCCTCTGCCATCGCGAAAGCCGCGACCTCGACTTCTTCTTTCACCGCCCGGTCGATCTCGACCGGCTCCGGCGCCGGCTCGGCGAGCTTGGCCAGTTCGCGGTAACGCAAGAGTCGGAGGGCACCTTGAAGGGCCTCTTCAGCGCCACCAAGCTCGAGTTCTTCGACGCCTCGAAGCTGACGCTCCTGGGGGAACCCGAAACGGTGGCCGGCCTCCACGTGGCCGGCCTCCCCGACCTGATCGCGATGAAGATCAAGGTGATGGCCGAGCGCGGCGAGATGCGGGATTACTTCGACGTGATGGCGCTCGACGAGGACGGCCGGGTCTCTTTGGAGGAGGGGATCGGCTTCTACATGGAGCGCTACGGGATCAATCCACACGAAGGAGCCTTGCAGCACCTGTACCTCGCGATGGGGAGCTTCGACGACGTCGAGGTCGACGAGGCGCTCCCGATCGACAAGGACAGCCTGGAGCGCTGGTGGGTGAAGCGCCAGGCGCTGGCGCTTCGCAACGCGAATCGCTTCGGTTAGCCACCCCTCGATCGCCGCCGCCAGTTGCAAGGATGGCAGCGTGCCCCCTGCCTCGGAAAGCGGTAGCCGCCGGCTCAGCGCGACGATGCGAGAAGGCGAGCGGGTGCGCCCGCTGGAGCTGTTCTTCGATCTCGTCTTCGTCCTCGCCCTGACCCAGTGCACGGCGCTGATGGCCGACCATCCGAGCTGGTCGGGCCTGCTGCAGGGGCTCCTGGTGCTGGGAGTGATCTGGTGGGCCTGGGTCGGCTACTCATGGCTGACCAGCGTCATCGACCCCGAGGAGGGGGCGGTGCGGCTGGTGATCTTCGGCTCGATGGCGGCGATGCTGGTCGTCGCCCTCTGCGTGCCGCAGGCCTTCGGCGACCTCGGCCTCGCCTTCGCACTGGCGCTGGGCGTCGTCCGCGTCGCCCACATCGCCCTCTTCATGCTCGCCAGCCCCGACGACGACGCCCTGCGCCACTCGGTGCTCGGCCTCGCCGCCAGCACCGCGGTCGCGGTCGGGCTGCTGGTCTGCGCCTCCTTCCTCGACGGCCTCGCCCAGGGCGCGCTGTGGGCGCTCGCCCTGTTCCTCGACATGGCCGGCCCGTACTTCTTCGGCTCCGAGGGGTGGAAGATCGTCCCGGGCCACTTCGCCGAGCGCCACGGCCTGATCGTGATCATCGCCCTCGGCGAGTCGATCGTCGCGATCGGGATCGGCGCCCACGGCGAACTCGACTTCGCCAGCGGTGCCGCCGCCGTGCTCGGAGTGGCGCTGAGCGCCGCCCTGTGGTGGGCGTACTTCGACGTCGTCGCGCTCGTCTCGGCCCGCCGCCTCGCCGCGGCCGCGATCGGCAAGGTCCAGAACGAGCTCGCCCGCGACTCCTACTCGTTCATCCACCTCGCGATCATCGCCGGCATCGTCCTCGCCGCCTTGGGGCTGAAGACGACGATCGGCCACCCCGATCACCACCTCGCCGACATCCCGGCCTTCGCCCTGCTCGGCGGCGTCGCGGTCTACCTGCTCGGACTGGTCGGCTTCCGCTGGCGCCATGTCCACACCTTGAACCGACGCCGCCTCGGGCTGGCGATCGTGTTGCTGATCCTGGTGCCTGTCGCGACCCAGCTGGCGGCGCTGGTCTCCCTGGCGATCGTCGTCGTGCTGGTCTGGGCAATGATCGCCTACGAGCACAGGAGCTACGGCGAGACCCGCGAGCAGCTGCGGCGCGAAGCCGCCGCCGAGTGAGCATCCGCCAAGGCGGACGTCTGTTCGACTCGACATACTGGCCCTCGTGACCGCCACGCCCGAGCTCCTCGACAAGCTTCTCCGCAGCGGCGCCCCCTCCGGCTACGAGGGCCCGGCCGCCGAGGTCTGGCGCGGAGCCGCTTCCTTCGCCGAGCTCTCCAGCGACGGCCTCGGCTCTTCGATCGCCCGCGTCGGCGACGCCTCGCCGCTGCTGGCGGTAGTCGGCCACATCGACGAGATCGGTCTGCTGATCACCCACATCGACGAGAAGGGCTTCCTCTGGTTCGCCCCGATCGGCGGCTGGGACCCGCAGATCCTCGTCGGGCAGCGGGTCGAAGTGCGGACCAGGGACGGCGACGTGCCCGGGGTGGTCGGCCGCAAGCCGATCCACCTGCTCGAGGCGGAGCAGCGCAAGAAGGTCGTCGAGCTGAAGAGCATGCACATCGACATCGGCGCCGCCGACGGCGAGGAGGCGGAAGCGATGGTCCGGGTCGGCGACCCGGTCGTGATCGCCACCGAACCGCAACCGCTCGCCGGCGAGCGCCTGGTCTCCCGCGCCATGGACAACCGCCTCGGTGCCTACGTG
>DATHUE010000012.1:0-4976 GCA_035462545.1 Solirubrobacterales bacterium | reverse complement strand
CGAAGCCGGCGGCGCGGAAGACGTCGTCCAGGCCCTCCGCTTCAGCGGCCTGTTTCACCTGCTGGGACCCCGGCACGACCATCGCCCGCACCGAGCCGGCGACCCTGCGGCCGTCGACGATCGCCGCCGCCTCGCGCAGGTCCTCGATCCGCGAGTTGGTGCAGGAGCCGATGAAGACCCGTTCCGGGGCGACCTCGGTCATCGGCGTGCCCGCCTCCAGGCCCATGTAGGCGAGGGCGCGTTCGGCTGCTTCGCGGTCCGCGGGCGACTCCAGCTGCGCCGGGTCGGGAACGCGGTCGGTGACCTCGATGACCTGTCCGGGGTTGGTGCCCCAGGTCACCATCGGCGAGATGCCGGAAGCGTCGACCTCGATCTCGGTCTCGAAGCCGGCGTCGGGGTCGGTCGGCAGCTCGCGCCAGCGGGCCATCGCCGCTTCGAAGTCGGCGGGAGCGGCCGGGCGACCCTTCACCCACTCGAAGGTGGTCTCATCGGGGGCGATCATCCCGGCGCGGCCGCCGCCCTCGATCGTCATGTTGCAGATCGTCATCCGGCCCGGCATCGAGAGCGCCTCGATCGCCGGCCCGGCGTACTCGACCGCGTAGCCGGTCATGCCGCCGGTGCCGAGGCGGCCGATCGTCGCCAGGATCAGGTCCTTCGGAGTCACCCCCGCGCCCAGCTCGCCCGAGTAGAGGATCCGCATCGTCTGCGGCCGCTTCTGGACCATGCACTGGGTCGCCAGCACGTGCTCGACCTCGGAGGTGCCGATCCCGAAGGCCAGCGAGCCGAAGGCGCCGTGGGTGGCGGTGTGGCTGTCGCCGCAGACGATCGTCATCCCCGGCTGGGTCACGCCCAGCTCCGGGCCGATCACGTGGACGATGCCCTGCCGGTCCGACCCCAGCGAGTAGATCGGGATGCCGAACTCCTCGCAGTTGCGCTCCAGGGTTTCGACCTGGACCCGCGAGAGCTCGTCGGCGATCAGGCGGGCGGCCATCGTGCCGTCGGTCGGCGTGTTGTGGTCTGCCGTGGCCAGGGTCTTGTCAGGGCGGCGGACGCCGCGGCCGGCCAGGCGGAGCCCGTCGAAAGCCTGCGGCGAAGTGACCTCGTGGACCAGGTGCAGGTCGATGTAGATGAGGCCGTCGGAGACCTCGTGGGACTCCCAGATCTTGTCGAACATGGTCTTGGGCATTCGTCAGCTCCTCCTCAGGCCGGCGGCGATCACGGCGAGGAACTCGGTCGGCTCCTCGCCTTCATTCTCGAAATGGTGCGGCAGGTCGGCGTCGAAGGTGACGCTGTCGCCGCTGGCAAGGTCGTGGCGGGCACCCTCGACGAAGAGGACGAGACGGCCCGAGAGGACGACCGCGGTCTCGCGGCTGCCCGGCTCGTGCATCGGCGGGTCGCCCGGGCCGCCGGTGGCGGTTCCCGGCTGCAGGGTGTGCAGCGAGACGTCGGCGCGCTGGCCAGGCAGCGGCGGCGTCAGCTCCTCCAGGCTGTGGCCGTCGCGGCGCTGGCGGCGGCGCTCGGCGGCGCGGATGACGACCACGTTGCCGCCCTCGTCGAGCCGCAGCAACTGGGAGAGGGTCAGCTCGAGGCCGGCGGCGATCTTCGCCGCCGAGGCCAGAGTCGGGCTGGTCTCGCCGCGCTCGACCTGGGACAGCATCGGCGCGCTGACCCCGGAGCGCTCGGCCAGGTCGCGCAGCGAGAGGCCCATTGCCTCGCGCAGGGCCTTGGCGCGAGGGCCGATCGAGGGGGCGGGTTGTGTTGCAGCCGGCGGGCTCGGCGCGGGAGAAGAAGCAACGGTGCTCATCCGTTTGTACGTTATCACGGACGTTTGTATTGCGACGATTGAACTACTGGCTGGGTAGGGGCGAGGAGGGAACGGAGGTCAGCGGCGATCTCCTCCGGTATGTCTTCCAGTTGGCGCCAGGTAATGCGCGGGCCGCGATAGCCGGCGGCGAGCAGGCGGCGATCGCGATCGCGGTCGTCCTCGAAGGCGCGCCGGGTGCCGTGGGTGGCGTAGCCGTCGAGCTCGACGATCACCTTCTGCGCCGACCAGAGGCAGTCGACCTGATAGCGCCGCGATCCCAGGACGATCCAGGCGTTGAGGCGCGGCCGCGGGAAGCCGTTGCTATCGAGAAAGGCGAGGAAGCGCGCCTCGAGCTCCTCGCGGGTGACCCCGTCAGGGAGGTCCCGGAGGCGACGCAGCGCCTCGCGAACGGTGCGGTTGCCGCGATGCCGGGGATAGCGATCGAGCAGGTGGTCGAGCGAAAGGGCGTCGTAGAGCCGCAGCCGTTCCTGCTGGCGCAGGGCCTGCTCGACACGGGCGACCGGTTCGGTCGCGGCGAGGTCGAAGATCGTGCGGGGCACGGTGGTCACCGGGATTCCGTCGCGTTCGGTCACCTCATCTGCAGGCAGGGCAGCGAAGTGTCGTTGGATGCTCCCGCGTGAGCGGGTCTTCGACGGCGTCGTCACTTCAATTGCGCCCGAGTAGGGCCGCAATCCCCAGAGCGCCGCCGCCGAACGGTGGCTGAGCACCGCTCGCGGCCCACAGAAGAGCACCGCCGCCATCCACCGCGCCTCGCGCGAGAGCACCCGATGGCCGACCGCATAGACACCACGGTGGACCTGGTGCAACCGCCCCGCTCGTAAGCGCCTACCAATCGCGCCCGCCTCTAGCCCGATCCCCAACAGTTGCGCCCGCGTCACCACTCCATGCTGCCGCTCCGCTATCTCTGCAATCAGCCCATCCCACGCACGAGTCTGCTCCAGTGTCCGCATACCGGACACAAGTGCAGACTCGTGGGGATTCGCCCCCCGGCCGCGGGGCGGAAACCGCTAGTTACGGGCCGGGCGTGCGCTCCGCGGCCGCTTCGGCGGTCGCTGCCTCGGCCTCGCGGGTCGCGGCGCCTTCGAGAGCGTTGGAGAGGGCTCGCACGTAGGCGCGGGCGCTGGCCTCGAGGATGTCGGTGGCGACGCCCTGGCCGGTGGCGAGGCGGCCTTCGGCCCGCAGGCGCACGGTCACCTCACCGAGGGCGTCCTCCCCCCCGGTCACCGCCTCGACCGTGTATTCGCGCAGCTCGCACTTGGTTCCGGTCGCCTTCTGGATCGCCTGGAAGATCGCATCGACGGGGCCGTCGCCGCTCGACTCCCCCACCTTCTCCTCGCCCGACGGCTTGGTGACGGCGACACGGGCGACCGGCTCGCGCCGGGAACCCGCCTCGACCTCGAACCAGGCCAGCTCGTGGGCGTCGGAGCGCTCGCGCATCTCGTCGGAGACGATCGCCTCCAGGTCGAGTGCGGTTACCTGCTTCTTGCGGTCGGCGACCTCCTTGAAGGCCTTGAAAGCCGAATTGAGGGCGTTGCCCTCGACCTTGAAGCCCAGCTGCTCCAGCGCGTCTTTCAGCGCGTGGCGACCGGAGTGCTTGCCCAGCACGATCGAGTTCGACTCCAGCCCGACTTCGGTCGCGTCCATGATCTCGTAGGTGCTGCGCTCCTTCAGCACGCCGTCCTGGTGGATGCCGGACTCGTGGGCGAAGGCGTTGCGACCGACGATCGCCTTGTTCGGCTGCACCGGGTAGCCGGTCAGGCGCGAGACCATGCGGCTGGTCCGGGCCAGCTCGCGGCTGTTGATTGCGGTGGTGAGGCCGTGACCGTCCTCGCGGACGCGGATCAGCATCGCGATCTCCTCCAGCGAGCAGTTACCGGCCCGCTCGCCGATCCCGTTGACGGCGCACTCGACCTGGCGGGCGCCGGCCAGCACGCCGGCGTAGGAGTTGGCGACGGCCAGGCCCAGGTCGTCGTGGCAGTGGACGGAGAGCTCGACTCGGTCCAGACCCGGCACCAGCTCGTACAGCCGTCGCAGATAGGCCGTGTACTCCTCGGGCGTCGTGTAGCCGACCGTATCGGGGACGTTGATCACGGTCGCCCCCTCCTCGACGGCGATCGCGCAGACCTCGGCGGTGAACTCGACGTCGGCGCGGGTCGCGTCCATCGGCGAGAACTCGACGTCCTCGCAGTAGGACTTGGCCAGGGCGACGGCGGCCCGGGCCTGTCCCTTGACATCCTCGCGATCGGTCTGCAGCTGGTGCTCGATGTGGATGTCGGAGGTGGAGATGAAGGTGTGGATGCGGGGGCGCTGGGCGTCCTGCACCGCCCCCCAGGCGGCGTCGATATCGGCCTTGTGGGTGCGGGCCAGGCCGCAGATCGTCGGCCCCTCGACCTGGCGGGCGATCTCCTTCACCGCCTCGAAGTCGCCGGGCGAGGTGATCGGGAAGCCCGCCTCGATCACGTCGACGCCGAGCCGGGCCAGCTGCTGGGCGATCTCGACCTTCTCGCCGGTGTTGAGCGAGATGCCGGGCGACTGCTCGCCGTCCCTCAGGGTGGTGTCGAATATGTGGACGCGGTTGGCGTCAGATGCGGGTCCCATCGCGGACCTCCTCCTTCTCTGCTTCGTTCGAATGACCTTGTCTCTCGCGGCTATCGCGCCGCCCAGCGCTATTCCCCCCGAAGGGGGAGGAGAAGGAGAAGCGCAAGGCTGTCGGGGCGATGCGTCATTCGGTCGCCCGAGCTTAGCGTAGGGTGCGGTGATCGCCAAGCAGGAGGGCAAGACCAGCTGGCTCGCGCTCGTCGCGATGGCAATCGCCGTCGTCGTCATCGCCAACGACTTCTCCGCCATCAACGTCGCCCTGCCGACGATGGAGGAGGACTTCGACACCGACGTCAACACGATCCAGTGGGTCGTCAACGCCTACGCGCTGACCTTCGGGGTGATGATCGTCACCGGCGGCCGGCTCGCCGACATGTTCGGGCGCAGGCGCGCCTTCTTCCTCGGCACCGCGATCTTCGCCTCGATGGCGGCCCTGGGCGGCGCCGCGCAGTCGGAGGTCTGGCTGATCGCCACCCGCGTCGCCATGGGGCTCGGCGGGGCGCTGATGTGGCCGGCGATCCTCGGCATGACCTGCGCCCTGCTGCCCGCGGTG
>DATHUE010000011.1:0-1964 GCA_035462545.1 Solirubrobacterales bacterium | reverse complement strand
ACACAGGCGACGGCAACCCAGACCATGTCCAGCTCAAGCGCCTTTTCACCGACGGTTTCCGACAACGGCGCGGCTGAAGCCACGCCGGGCATGACCAGCGCGGCAAACGCCGTCAGCGCTGCGGCGATGCCCATCTTCTTTCTCATCAAAACACTCTCCTAGCCCCCCGGGGCGGACCCCGACGGTCGCGGGTTTAGCGATCGGAGCCACCGTAGGTTCGGCCCGGCGGGCTGTGTTTAGACGGCTGGAGCAAATCCCTGGGTGCGGTTTCTCCCCAATGGAGTTAGGGTTACCTAACTATCCCTTTCATCCCAGGAGGCACCGACTTGAAGATGTCCCGAGCGCACCTCGCGCTGGCCTTGGCAAGCGCAATCCTGATCGCGACCGCAGTCGGCTGCGGCGACGAGGGGGATGAGACGACGGCCGCATCGGCGGAGGCCGCCCAGCTCGCCCCCGTCAAGGACTACCTGACCAGCCACTCGGCGGGACTGGTGCGGCAGGTGGAGCTGATGCGGACCCAGGCCGACGCCTACTACGAACTGGCCGAGTCGGTCGACTTCGATTACGAGCGGATGCTGACCGAGCACGGCGACCAGGTCGAGGAGATCCTCGGCACCGCCAAGGAGAACTTCGTCGCCGCCAACCCTGCTTACGAGGAGATGGAGGGAATCGTCGCCGGGGTGCCTCGCCTCGCCCATTACGATGTCGACATCGACGCCGGCTCCGACGCCTCGACTCCCGAAGACGCGGTCTCCTTCACCCTCACCACTCCCAACGGGAAGCAGCTGAAACAGCCAGGGAATCTGTTCTTCTTGACCGAGACGGCGCTCTACGGGACGAATCCCGACCTGCAGGCCAAGGGTGCCGAGCCGGACATCGACGGCGACGGCAGGGTCGAGTTCGGCGAGGGCCTGCCCGACGCCGAGGTCTTCAAGGCGACGCTCGACGAGTTCGCCCGCCAAGCCAAGAGCCTCGACGCCGACGCCCAGGAGTTCGAGCCGACGCCATCCGACGCGCTGACCTCGATCGTGATCATGACCCCGACGATGAGCGAGTACTTCGAGGCGTGGAAGAACTCGCGCTTCATCGCCGGCGAAGACGCCGAGGAGCTCGGCTTCGTCGCCACCTCGCGCCTCGCCGACATCGCCGACATCCTCGGCGGCATCCTCGTCACCTACGAGGGGATCGAACCGATGATCGCGGCCGAGAACCCGCAGCAGGCAAAGCAGACGCGGCGTGAGCTGGAGAGCCTGGTCGGGTTCGCCTCCGACCTGCGTGACCGCGAGGCGAACGGCGAGGAGTTCAGCGCCAAGCAGGCGGACACCCTCGGCGCCCAGGCACAGGCGCAGGCCGAGGCGATCGCCGGCCAGGTCACCCAGGCCGCGCAGCAGCTCGGTGTCGAGCTGCAGGAAGGGTAGGAGGCGGTCCTACGCGCCGAGCCGATCACAACCCGGGTGCCGCCAAGGCCACCGTCGCGACCCTGATCGCAACGGTGGCCTTCGGCTTTCTCGCCCTCGTCGCCACCGCGGGCGCGGCGCCGCCCTGGCAGAACGCCGACCAGATCCGCTCCGAGCTCGCTGCCGCACAGACCGAGCTGCAGTTCCACGACGGCGCCGGCGAGCCGGTGGCGATGGCAGCCGCCGCCCTGCGCGGGCCGCTGCGCCAGGGGCTGGCGGCGGAGGCGCCGGGGGAGCTGGCCGAGGTCGAAGCGGCGCTGGCCAGCGCCGGCCTGGCCGCCCGCCAGCGCGACGACACCGGGCTGGCGGCGGCACGCGGAGGCGCGATCGCCGCCCTGCGCCGGGGGGCGATGGCGGTCGCGATCGCGGCCGCGCGGAGCGGCAAAGCGGCTCGGGCCCAGGCCTGGCTGCAGATCCGCGACTTCCGCAAGGCGCCACGCATCACCCGGCCGCGCGTCGACGGGACCGAGGAGGTGCAGGAACGCGCGGCCGCAGAGACCGCTTCCG
>DATHUE010000010.1:0-2591 GCA_035462545.1 Solirubrobacterales bacterium | reverse complement strand
CACCTGTCCCGAGTGCGACGGCACCCGGCTCAGCGCCGCGGCGCGCTCGTCGAAGATCGAGAAGAAGAGCATCGCCGACGCCTGCGCGATGCAGATCAGCGACCTGGCGGAATGGGTCGGCGGCTTGAAAGAGCCTTCGGTGGCGCCGCTGCTGGCGGCGCTGGTGGAGACGCTCGACTCGTTCGTCGAGATCGGGCTCGGCTACCTCTCGCTCGAGCGGCCCGCCGGCACGCTCTCCGGCGGCGAGGCGCAGCGGGTGAAGATGATCCGCCAGCTCGGGTCGTCCCTGACCGACGTCACCTACGTCTTCGACGAGCCGACGATCGGATTGCATCCACACGACATCCAGCGGATGAACGAGCTGCTGCTGCGGTTGCGCGACAAGGGCAACACGGTGCTGGTCGTCGAGCACAAGCCGGAGGCGATCGCGATCGCCGATCACGTCGTCGACCTCGGCCCGCGCGCCGGCACCGACGGGGGGGAGGTGGTGTTCGAGGGCAGCGTCGATGGTCTGCGGGGCAGCGACACGCTGACCGGACGGCACCTCGACGACCGCGCCTCGCTGAAGCCCGAGGTGCGGGAGCCGTCGGGTGCGCTGGAGGTGCGCGGTGCCGACACCAACAACCTCCAGGACGTCGACGTCGACATCCCGCTCGGGGCGCTGGTCGTCGTCACCGGGGTGGCGGGGTCGGGCAAGAGCTCGCTGATCGGCGGCTCGGTCTCCGGGCGCGACGGGGTGGTGACGGTCGACCAGGCCGCGATCCGTGGGTCGCGGCGGAGCAACCCGGCGACCTACACGAAGCTGCTCGACCCGATCCGCAAAGCGTTCGCGAAAGCCAACGGCGTCAAACCGGGGCTGTTCAGCGCCAACTCCGAAGGCGCCTGCCCCAACTGCAACGGCGCCGGCGTCGTCTACACCGACCTGGCGATGATGGCCGGCGTCGCCACCACCTGCGAGGAGTGCGAGGGGAAGCGCTTCCAGGCCGAGGTGCTCGAGTACGAGTTCGGCGGGAAGGACATCAGCGAGGTGCTGGCGATGTCGGTGACCGAGGCTGAGGAGTTCTTCGGCGGGGGCAAGGGAGAGATCCCGGCCGCGCACAGGATCCTCGGGCGGCTCGCCGACGTGGGGCTCGGCTACCTCGGCATCGGCCAGCCGCTGACCACCCTCTCGGGCGGCGAGCGGCAGCGGCTGAAGCTGGCCACCCAGATGGCCGAGAAGGGCGGGGTCTACGTCCTCGACGAGCCGACCACCGGTCTCCATCTGGCCGACGTCGAGCAGCTGCTCGGCCTGCTCGACCGCCTGGTCGACTCCGGCAAGTCGGTGATCGTCATCGAGCATCACCAGGCGGTGATGGCGCACGCCGACTGGATCGTCGACCTCGGCCCCGGCGCCGGCCATGACGGCGGCCGGATCGTCTTCGAGGGGACGCCCGCCGACCTGGTCTCCGCCCGCTCCACCCTCACCGGCGAGCACCTGGCGGCCTACGTCGGCGCCTGAGGGGGCGGAGTAATTCCCCCCAAGCGGGTAGTGGAAGGCGTGTGGCCGGCGCGATCGCCAGCGGAGGACGGCTGAAGGACCGCTACCGGCTCGAGCGGACGCTCGGGCGCGGAGGGATGGCCGCGGTCTGGCTCGGGCACGACGAGACGCTCGACCGCCCGGTTGCGGTGAAGGTGCTCTCCGACACGATCGCCTCCGACCCCGGATTCGTGGCGCGATTCCGGCGCGAGGCGCACACGGCGGCGGGGCTGTCCCATCCCAACGTGGTGGGGGTCTACGACTTCTCCGACGAGGGGGAGCGGCCCTACCTGGTGATGCAGCTCGTGCCGGGGGAGACCCTCGCCTCGCGCCTCGAGCGGGGGCAGCACGTCGACTGTGACCAGCTGGCGGGCGAACTGCTCGACGCCCTCTCCCACATCCACCGGGTCGGGATCCTGCACCGCGACGTCAAGCCCGCCAACATCGTCGTCGAACCGAGCGGGACCGCGAAGCTGATCGACTTCGGGATCGCCCTGCCCCGCGACGCGACCTCGCTGACCAGCACGGGCCTCGTGCTGGGGACCGAGCGCTACCTGGCGCCGGAGGTGATGGAAGGCCAACCGGCGAGCGAGCGCTCCGACCTCTACTCCTGCGGCCTCGTGCTGCAGCTGTGCAAGGGACAGCGCTCGCCGGCGCTCGAGGCCCTGATCGCTGCGATGACCAGCAAGGACGCGCGCGACCGCCCTCCCTCCGCAGCGCAGGCGCTGAAGCGACTCGAGCGGCCGAGCCCCGCGGCCGAGGGGCCGACGGAGGTCCTCGACGACCCGCCCGTCGCCGGGCCCACCGAGCGATTGCCGGCGAGCCGGTGGAAGCTCGCCGCGACGATTCTCGGCCTGGTCGCCACTGCGACGATCGTCGCCTTGGCCGCCGCGGGCGGCGGCGGCGACCCAGCCGCCGACGGGGGCCGGCAGGCGGCGCCAGCCGCGCAGGAGCCGAGCTCTCCGGCCCCGTCCGACGAGGCCGCCGGCGGCGGTTCTGCGCAAACCGCCGCGGTGCCGGAGGCCGTCGGGAGCGACCCCGCCCGCGGAGCCGCCCTCAACGAACAGGGCTTCAC
>DATHUE010000009.1:0-11114 GCA_035462545.1 Solirubrobacterales bacterium | reverse complement strand
GGAGGCGCTGGCGGCGCTGACCCGCTCGCTGGCCGGCCACGAGCTCGGCGAGCTGACCGAGCGGCTGCGGGCCGACGCCGTCGCCCGCGGCGGCGGCGTCCTGCGCGACGACCTGGTGCTGCTGGCCCTGCGGCCGCAGGGCGAGGGGCGCTCGTAGCGGCAGCTCAGGCGGCCGCGGGGCCGCAGCCGATGCCGCCGACCAGCAGGCCGCTGCCGAGGTGGGCGCCGAGCACCGGGCCGACCTCGGTGCAGAACAGCGGCTCGGTGCCGAACAGCTCCCTCCCCTTGGCGACCATCGACTCGGCGTCCTGCGGCGACTGGGCGTGCTGGATGAACCAGGCGGAAGCGCTGCGCTCGTGCAGCTCCTCGAGGTAGGCCGCCATCCGCTCCATCGCCCGGCGGTGGGTGCGGACGCGCCCCACCGGGGCGATTTCGGTACCGAAGGTGAGGATCGGTTTGATCCGCAGCGCCGAGCCGACCAGAGCCTGGGCGGCACCGATGCGACCGCCGCGGCGCAGGTACTCGAGCGTGTCGAGGCAGAACCACATCTCCAGGCCCTCGCGGGTGCGGCGGGTGGCAGCGACGACGTCGTCCAGCGGCTTGCCGGCGGCGGCGGCTTCGGCGGCGGCGAGCACCAGGCAGCCGAGGCCCCCGGCCCCGGTCTCGGCGTCGACCACCTCGACCCTTCCCGGCAGTCCGCGCTCGGCGATCATCCGGGCGGCCTCGCGGGCGCTCTCGCAGGTGCCGGAGAGGCCGGCGGCGATGTGGATCGAGACGACGTCGCGGCCGGCGGCAGCCAGCGGCTCGTAGCAGGCGAGGAAATCGCCGACCGAGGGCTGCGAGGTCGAAGGCAGGTCCTCGGAGCTGCGCAGGCGGTCGTAGAAGTCCTGGATCTCGTACTCGGGCTCGGACCGGTGATCGTCGCCCCAGCCGACGTAGAGGTTGACCCGCTCGACCTGCCAGCGGGCGATCAGCTCCTCGGGTAGGTAAGTGGTGCTGTCGGTGACGACGGCGACGGCACCGACGGAGTCTCGGCCCTCGACGGCCACGGGTTCGTCCATGGTGTGACTCTATGCGGGAACGTGCAATCGTGCCGAGTCAGACCGGCGTTTCGATCAGCTCGCGGTCGATCTCCAGCAGATACGGCGCGACCTGACCCTCGTAGGAGGACTTGCGCTCCGCTGAGAGATCCTTCCAACCGGTCACCGAGCCGCGGCAGATGTCCGCCCCGCAGAGGCAGCCGTCCGGGAAGTGCTCGATCGAGTAATTGCGCATCGCATAGTCGAAGGTGATCTCTTCGCCGCTGAGGATCGACTTGCGGGCGACGAAGTCGCAGGCGCCGGTCTCGTTCAGGGCTACGCCGCAGTTCGGGTTGCAGGAGTGGTTGACCTTGGGCCCGAGCCCGCCGTGGCGTGCCCAGGTGTCGCGGCCGATCTGGGTCGCGTGCGAGTCGTTGCAGGGAACCTCGCCTTCGAGCATCCCGATCATCACCGTCTCGCCGATCCGGAAGTCACGGGTGGCGCGAACGCCACCGCCCTTGTCGCCTTCGGGGGAGTAGAGCTCATAACCGACAGGACTCAAGGGAACCGCCTCTCAATTGTTTGGCGCGGCAAGACCGCGTCCGGCGACACTACTCGACGATCTCGACCGGCTCGAGCTCGTCGGCGGGCTCGAAGCCGAGGATGCGACCGTAGAAATAGAGCTCCGCTTCGAGGCAGCGGATCTCGGTCTCGGCCCGCCGGAACCCGTGCTGCTCGCCCTCGAAAGCGAGGTAGGCGTGCGGCACCCCGTTCTCCTTCAGCGCCACGACCATCGTCTCCGCCTGGCTCGGCGGCACCACCTCGTCCTCGAGGCCCTGGAAGAGAATTACCGGCGCCCGCAGCTGCGCGGCGAAGTGGATCGGCGAGCGTTGCCGGTAGAGCTCCGCCTCCTGCGGATAGGGGCCGATCAACCGGTCGAGGTAGCGCGACTCGAACTTGTGGGTGTCGCGGGCGAGCGTCTCGGCGTCGGCGACGCCGTAGTAGCTGGCGCCGCTGGCGAACTCGTCGTGGAAAGTGAGCGCGCAGAGAGTCGAGTAGCCACCGGCGCTGCCACCGTGGATCGCCAGCCGCTTGGCGTCGGCCTCGCCCGTCCCCGCCAGGTACCGGGCGGCGGCGATGCAGTCGTCGGTGTCGACCACTCCCCAGGTGCCGTTCAGCGCCTCGCGGTAGGCCCGCCCGAAACCGGTGCTGCCGCGGTAGTTGACGTCGACGACGCCGATCCCGCGGCTGGTCCAGAAGAGGATCTCGCGATCGAGCGCCGGCGTCGCGTGCGAGGTCGGTCCGCCGTGACCCTGGACGATCAGCGGCGGCAGCTCGCCCGCCGGCGCCTCGAACTCGCTGTTGGCAGGCGGGTAGAAGAAGGCGTGAGCGGTGGCGCCGCCGCTGGTCGGGAACTCGATCGCTCGCGGCCGCGAGACGCAGCCGGAGTCGACCGGAAGATCGCTCGACTCGCGCACGATCTCGGTCTCGCCGTCGGCGAGGTCGTGGACCGCGATCACCGCCTCCTGCTCGGGACTGGCGGCGGCGAAGGCGACGCGGGAGCCCCGGGCGTCGAGGTCGGGAAAGCCGAAGGCCGTGAACGGCAGGCCGAGGTCCTCGACTGCCTCGGCGCCCGGCCGCAGGACCCCGAGCCGTTCCTCGCCGCCCTCGTTGCGAACGCAGGCGATGACGTCGCCGTCGAGGAAGGCGAAGGTGGCGCCGCCGAACAGCCACTGCGGGTGGGCGAGCTCGGCCCGCTCGGCGGTCAGTGCGGTCGCCGAGCCATCCGCCTCGAGCCGCTGCAGGTTCCACCAGCCGTCGCGGTCGGAGGCGAAGTGCAGGACACCCTCCGGGCTCCACTCGGGCTGAAAGACCGACTCGTCGGGGCCGCCGGCGACCAGGCGCGCTTCTCCCGGGTCCCCGCTCGGCGCCAGCCACAGCTCGGTCCCATCCCAGGGCATGTTCGGGTGATCCCAGCAGGTCCAGGCAAGCCAGCGCCCGTCCGGGCTGGGACGCGGGAACGAGTAGAAGTCACGGCCGCTGGCGAGGACCGCGACCTCGCCCTCGCCGTCGAGCGGGAGGGCGACGATCTCGTTCTCGACCCCCTCCGCGCGGTGGGACTCGCGCACGCAGACCAGCGCCTTCCCATCCGGCAGAACCCGCATGTCGGCGTAGCGCAGCGCCGCCGCCGTCTCGGGCTCGGAGGTCAGGGGCCGCGGCTCCTCCCCCAGCGCCTGCCGGTAGAGCCGCTGGTCGGGAGCGTTGACGAAGAGCACCGCATCGTCGCCGTGCAGGCGCCAGGCGCCGCCGCCGTACTCGTGGACCCGGGTGCGAACGTTGAACTCCGACGGGGTCACCTCGGCGATCCCGCCCCCCGACTGGCGCCGCATCAGCACCGTTCGGCCCCCTTCGGCCGGCCTTCCCTCCGCCCACCAGACGGCCCCGTCTGAAGCGAGCACCGCCGATGCCAGCCGCCGGCCCGCTGCGGCCACCACCCGCGGACTGATCGGTGAGCGCCAGGATCCGTAAGGCGCGGTCTCGGTCACGGGCGCCAGTCTAGGCGGCGCTCACGCGTCCTCCTTGATCTCCTCGTCGGCCTCTCCGTACTCGACCCGCTGGGGCTCCTCGGGCGGGGGTGCGACGCTGCCGGGAAAGCGGTGCTGGTCGCCATGGCTGGCGATGTCTTGCAGGTCGCGCTCGGCCAGCTCGAAGCCCTCCGCCTCGCCCTCGCCGGCCTCGGCGAGCGGCGCCAGCGCCGGATCCTCGTCGTCGGCAGGAACGTCCCCGCCGATCTCGGCCGCTTCCGCGGCGGCGGCTTCGGCCTCTTCCGCGGCCAGGGCGTCCTCGATCTCGCCCTCGGGCCGTGCGTTCTCAGGATCAATCCTCATCTCGACCTCCGGGGAGCCTGTCGGTGTCAGATCGTAAGAGTGAGATCGGGAGTGGAGAAAATCGCGGCCGCCCCGCTGAGCGCGCCGACGCGGGCGCCGACCCCCCAGCCAGCGCCTCTACCGTCGGGTCCGAACGCACCATCGAGCGGCCAGCCCCGGTTCCGGCGCCGGCCACAGCGTTGGCGACCGCGATCGTCTCCAGCTCTGGGGGGGTGCTGTGCTGCATGGCGGCCGAGTACCCAGGCCTGTCGTCGACAAACGCCGTTTAGGGCGCGGCCAGCGGGTACCGGTGAGGAAGACGACACCGACTAGAGGAGGACACACATGGCCGTGCAGGAGACCGGACAGGTAACCGGCACCAAGGACAAGGACTACAACGTCATCTGGTTCGTCGAGCAGTGCCTCAGCAACACCCTGCGCCTCGATACCTACATCCAAGACGCGGAGCGTGACGGCGACTCCGATCTCGCCGACTTCTTTCGGCGCGCTCAGGAGGCCAGCCGCAAGGGCGCCGAGCAGGGCAAAGACCTGCTCCGTCAGCGTCTCGCCGGCTGAGCCGCGGCGACCGCCGCGCGCAAAAAAGCCCACTCCCGGAGGAGTGGGCTTTCTTTGCTCAATCCGCCCCGGGAGGGTGCGGGGCAACTCAGGAGGGCACAGGCGATGCAGTGCGGCCGGCCAACCAACCGGCCGCGACGCCGATCGCGGCACCGAGCCCCAGCAAAGTCGCGGCACGGACAGGGTCGCGCCTCAGCTTTGAGGCGGTGCCGTGCGCCGTGTGCTTTGCAGTTGACTTCACGGCCTTGCGGGCCAACTTCGCTTTGATCGACATGACGTCCAAGTACCCCCTCGGCTCGGGTTCAATCAACTCTCGGCGCCGGCCACGGCGTGCTGCAGCTCTTCCTTGCTCATCCGCGAGCGCCCTTCGATCCCCAGCTTCCTGGCGTCGTTGTAGAGCTGCTCGCGGGTGCGGCCGCCCGGGCCTTTGCCGGAGCGCTTGCCACCGCGACCGCTGGCCGAACGGCCGCGGGTGGAACTGCGTGAAGAGCTCTTCGACTCGCCCGAGCGGGCCTTTTCCTTGCTGACGGCACGAGCGGCGATCTCCTCGGCCCGGTCCTCGGAGCGACCCGCCTCTTTCTCGCTTTCCTTGATGTGCTCGTACTGACGCGCCCGCTTGCTGCCCTTCTTGACTCCGCGCGGCGGCATCGCTTCTCCTTTCGCTCGACTCGAGGCTCTCTCGCTGCCTCTTGAGGTTCAGACCGAGGCCCGCTGCCCCTCGTGCACGCCCTCGGCGATCTCCTCCACCACCTTGGCGCAGAAGGCCTCCAGGTCATCGGGTTTGCGGCTGGTGACCAGGCCCTGGTCGACGTGGACCTCCTCGTCGACCCAGCTGGCGCCGGCGTTGCGGAGGTCGGTCTGCAGGCTCGGCCACGACGTGACCGTGCGGTCGCGCACCACGTCGGCCTCGATCAGGGTCCACGGGGCATGGCAGATCGCCGCCACCGGCTTGCCCGCCTCGAAGAACGAGCGCACGAACTCCACTGCCGCGGCTTTCGTCCGCAGCTGGTCGGGATTGGCGACGCCGCCGGGCAGCACCAGGGCGTCGAACTCCTCGGCGCTGACGTCGCTCACGACCCTGTCGACGTCGAAGGTGTCGGCCTTGTCGAGGTGGTCGAACCCCTGGATCTCACCCGCTTCCGGGGCGATCAGAGCGGTTTCGGCGCCCGCCTCCCTCACCGCCTCGAGCGGCTCGGTCAGCTCGACCTGCTCGACTCCCTCGTTGGCCATCAAAAAGGCGACTCGCTTGCCCTGCAGTCGGTCGGACATGACTCCCTCACTTCTTCCGGTTTCCCTGTGTTTGCGATTGCTCTTCCCTCGGGTACCCGCCGGTCGGATCGCAAACCTCGGCCATCGGGAGATCGACGTCGGACCCGCAACTCTCACTCGCCTCTGAGGACCAGCTCTGGGAGCGCTTCATCGCGGACCGCGAACCGGCGATCCGCGAGGAGCTGACCCGCCGCTACCTGCCGTTCGCGACGGGACTGACGCAGCGCTACCGCGGCGCCAGCGAGTCCTTCGACGATCTGCTGCAGGTGGCGAGCCTCGGCCTGCTCGGGGCGATCGACCGCTTCGACCCCGAGCGCGGCGTCCCCTTCACCGCCTTTGCCTCGCCGACCATCCTCGGCGAGCTCAAACGGCACTTCCGCGACCGGGTGTGGACGGTGCGGGTGCCGCGCAGCCTGCACGACCGTATGGCCGAAGTCGAGAAGGCGATCGACGGGCTGACCGTGGAGCTGCAGCGAGCGCCGTCGGTCGGCGAGATCGCCGGTCGCCTGCAGCTGGAGGAGACCGAGGTGCTCGAGGTGCTGGAGGCGAGCCATAACCGGCGGCCGCTCTCGCTCGACCGTCCCGCCAGCCCGGACGACCCCGACGAGACGCCGACGGCCGAGTGGATCGGCGAGGAGGACGCGGGCTACGAGCTGGTCGAGGGCAAGGCGGCCCTCGACACCGCCCTGCCGGGCCTCGACGAGCGCGAGCGCACGGTGCTGCGGCTGCGCTTCATCGAGGACCTGACCCAGTCCGAGATCGCCGAGCGCATCGGCTACTCGCAGATGCACGTCTCCCGCATCCTGCGCCAGACCCTGCGCCAAATCCGCGATCAGATCGAGGAAGACCAGGCGGGGGCTAGCGCTTATCCCGGCAGCTGATCGGGCACCCGCCGGTCACCGCTGATCCCCAGTCCGTCGGCGAGGACGAAGAAGGCAGTCGCAAAGGGGCTGGAGGAGCTGCGCCGGCGCAGCTCCTCCCAGTCGATCTGCTCGCGCAGGCCGCGCGCCACCTGCAGAACCCCGCTGAAGTCGGCGCAGCGCTCGTCGAGCGCCAGCAGCTTGGTGACCATGATGTCGTCGAGCGCCATCGTCCGCACCCACATCCCGTCGACGTTCAGCTCCTCGCCGCGCTCGATCAGCTCGTCGGTGACCCGGATGCCGACCGGCTCGAAGATCAGGTCGATCATCGTCTCGCCGTCCCAGGCCTTGAACAGCCACTGCTCTGGGGGTCGCTCGGTCCGCAGGCCCGCCGCCGCGAGGGCCGCCAGCGCCCGCTCGGCGTCCTCGCGCTTGACCATCAGGTCGACGTCCTTGCCCGATGGCGGCCCCCCTCGCGCCCAGCAACCGAGGCCGCCGCCGAGCAGATAGGGAACCCGCTCGGCCTCCAACACCGCCGCCGCCTTCTTCAGCGCCTCGGTCAGGTCCTGCAACTCTTCGAGCATCGCTGGATGCCTACCCGGGTAGGAGGCCGCCATGCCTTTGGGAGAAAGCGATCAGGGGGGAACCCGGGTCCGGGTCGCCGCCGCCGGCGACCTCCACTGCTCCGCCGCCAACCGCGACGGAGTCCTCGCCGCCTTCGCGAGCCTGGAGGGGGTGGCGGACCTGGCGCTGCTCGCCGGTGACCTGACCGGCGAAGGCCGGCTGGAGGAGGCCGAGGTGCTGGCCGAGGCCGCAGCCGACGCACAGGTGCCGGTCCTCGCCGTGCTCGGCAACCACGACCACCATCACGGCGAGGCCGAGGCGATCGTCGAGTGCCTGCGGCGGGCCGGAATCATCGTCCTCGAGCGAGCGGCGGAGCGTCTGCGGATCGGCCAGGTCGAGGTCGGCGTCGTCGGGGCCAAGGGCTTCGTCGGCGGTTTCGCCCCCCGCCACCTACCCGACTTCGGGGAGGCCTCCCTGCGCGCCGTCTACGCCGAGACGACGGCCGAGGTGGAGGCGCTCGACGCCGGACTGCGCGAGATCGCCCCCTGCCCGCTGCGAATCGTCCTCCTCCATTACGCCCCGGTCGAGGAAACGCTGGAGGGAGAGCCGCGCGAGATCTTCGTCTTCCTCGGCAGCGACCGCCTGGCGGCGCCGGTCCTCGAGCACGGGCCCGACCTGGTCGTCCACGGCCACGCCCATGCCGGCGCCGCCGACGGCCGGATCGGGGCCACCCCTGTCCACAACGTCTCGATTCCGGTGATCGGGCGCGACTTCCGCGTCTTCGAGCTGGAAGCGGGCCCGGCCCGCAGCGCGATCAGATAGCGAGGCAGGGCTCAGCCGTCGTCGGCGAGCGAGGCGAAACGGACCACCAGGTACTCGCTCTCGCCGTCGGCCTCCACCCGGACCTCGTCGGCGAGCGTCTCCAGCGTGCCGCCGACGTCGGGCAGCGAGAGACCGGCTCGCAGCCGTTCGCCGCCGCCGGCGGGCATCGGCCCGATCCGCAGGTCGAGGCCGCCGTCGCCGTCGGCGACCGCGAGTCTCACCGCCTCCGAGGCGAACGCCTCCGGAGCCCGGTCGGAGACCGCATCGGCGACGAGGATCGCGTCGTTGAGGCGATCGACGGTGATCTGGTGACGGGCCGCCAGCGCCCCGATCATCCGCTCCAGCACCGGCGCGATCAGGTTGGGGTCGCCGATCTCGAGCTCGGCCCCGCTGGGCGGCATTCGCTCGATGTCCCGAGCGGGGCCGGAGGAAGGCCCGCCGTCCTGATCGGAACGCAGCGGCAGGGACATCCTCACCTCGGTACCGCGATCGACCCCCCCGGAGATCGAGAAGCTTCTCGAGAGGGCGGCGATCAGGGTCAGCCCGATCTTCAGGCTCTGGCGGCCGTCGCTGGGGTTGGGACGGATGCCGGCGCCGTAATCGCGGACGGCGATCGTCAGGCCGTCGTCTTCGGGCACCGCTTCGATCTCGAGCGGACCGGGTTCCTCGCCGTCGTAGGCGTGGACGACGACGTTCATGCAGGCCTCGGTGACGACCGTCTTCAGGTCGCCGATTCCCGGTTCGCCCATCCCCATCTGTTCGGCCAGGCCGGCGACGGCATGCCGGACTACCGCGACGTTCTCCGGCCTCGCCGGGAGCGTTATCAAGAGGCCGGATTGGTCTTTGCTCATCGTGAGTGGGTCCATCTGCAGCACGAGCGTATATCGCCCGCTGGTTGGCTCGGTTACCCGCGGTGAATTCGCCGAAACTCGACCATCCGCCGAAAGCCGACCGCTCAAGCCGGAGCGGCCCCGAAGCTGAGGGCGGCCTGCTCGGGGTCGGCGAAGACCTCGCCGCGGAGGAAGCGACCGTCCTCCAGCTCCCAGATCCAGGCGACCGGCATGTCGCGAATGCCGAGCTCGCGGCTGCGCAGGTAGACGCGGCCGCGGACCAGGAGACGGGAGCCGTTGCTCTCGACCTGCTTCGGCAGGATCAGCAGCTCGTCCCAGACCCGGGCGATGTCATCGAGGTACTGGCGCAGGCCGGCCGGCCCGACGTAGGGGCGGCGACGGCCGAGCGCCTCGGCAGTGACCGGGAAGAACTCCATCCGCTCTTCGCAGAGGGCAGCGATGTCGGCCTCGTCGCGGCGGTTGAAGGCGTCGAAGAGGCGCTCGACGAGAATCCGGTCGGCGGCGGTCACCAGTCCACCCTTACGCCGCCGCCAGCGGCTGCATCGTGTCGGTCGCGAACTCCGGATCCTCGGGCGCGGCGCTGGTCGAGCGGGCGATTGCCAGGATCGCCGCGTCGTCGTCGAGGCGACCGGCGGTGAAGGCATGCAGGGCGCCCTCCAGGCGTTGCACCGCCAGCACCGGGCTGCTGGCCCCGGCCAGTTCGGCGCGGAGCCGGTCCTCGCCGAAGCGGCCTTCCTCGCCGGCGGCCTCGGTGATCCCGTCGGTGATCAGGACCAGCTGCTGTCCAGGCGCCACCGCAACCAGCCCCGCCCCCCACTCGGCGTCCTCGAAGGCGCCGAGCAGCGGGCCCGAGACGCCCGTTTCCGCCACCGCCTCGCCGTCGACCAGCAGCGGCGGCGGGTGGCCGGCGACGGCGAGGCGCGCCGGCTGCGACGGGTCTTCCGGCAGGGTGAGGGCGGCGACGCTGCAAAGCGAGGAGTCGCGGCGGGCGAGCAGGGCGCGGTTGAGGGTGGCGAGAGCGACCAGGGGATCGCCGGTGAGGACGGCGGCGGTGCGCAGCGTGTAACGCGCTTGGCCGGTGACCGAGGCCGCCCGGGCACCGCGGCCGGTGACGTCGCCGATCACGACCATCCAGCCCCCGACGACCGGGAAGGCATCGTAGAAGTCGCCGCCGACCTCGTTCTCGGCTCCCGCCGGCCGGTACATCGCCGCCGCCGACCAGCCGGGGATATGGGGCAAAGGCGGCGGCAGGAGGCCGCGTTGCAGGGTGGCGGCGATCTCCGCCCGTTCCCGCTCGGAGCGACCGAGACCGACCTCCAGCTCCTCGAAGCTCTTGCCAAGCGAGCGCGTCCGCCGCCGCGAGAAAGCGAGCATCACCGCCAGTGCCGCGGCCAATCCGGCCAGGGTGACGATGAAAACCGTGCTCATTTGCGCTATTCCTTCCCAACCCGTTCGGTGCCTTTTACTTAAAAGAGAGTAACGCCTACTGCGATAGCATCGCAAGCGCTATTTCCGTACGTTCCAGCCCCATGACCCCCCAAGACGCGAACTCGGTTCCTGCCCCCAACCCATTCGAGCTGCAGGACGAAGAGCTCGACGGCGTCCGCGTGATCGCGATCTGCGGCGAGCTCGACCTGAGCACGGCGCCGCGGCTGGAGGAGCCGCTGGAGGCAGCGGTCGCGGCCGACGCCGCACTGCTGATCGACCTCTCGGCCTGCGAGTTCATCGACTCGACCGGGATCGCCCTGATCGTCCGCACCTGGCAGCGCCTCGGCGGCGAAGGCGAGAACGGCACCGCTCGGCGTTTCGCCCTTTGCGGCCTCGGCGACCAGGTTCGGCGGCTGCTCGAGGTCTCGGGCCTCGAGTCGGCGCTGCCGACCCACGGCACTCGCGAGGACGCGATCTCAGCCCTGCGCGGCTGAGTCGCCCCGACGCCGCGGGGCGCTCCTCAGTCGAGACCCAGGTGGAGGCGCACGGTCGTGCCCTCCTCGCCGGAGCGGATCCGGACCAGGTCGCAGAGCTGGTTGGCGAGCCACAGGCCGCGCCCGTGCGGCTTCTCCGGCGGAGGCATCACGCGACCAGCCATGGGGTCGTCGATGCGGCTACCGCGATCGCGAATCTCGACCAGTAGCTCGGCATCCTGCCGCCAGGTGCGCAGCTCGCCACCCCCGCCCCCGTGGACCACGCTGTTCGCGGTCAGCTCGCTTGCCGCCGTGACCAGATCCACCATCCGCCTCGGCGAGAGCTCCGCCGGCGCAGCGAAACCCTCGACCAGGCGCCGCGCGG
>DATHUE010000008.1:0-25235 GCA_035462545.1 Solirubrobacterales bacterium | reverse complement strand
GTCGTCTCGGTCGAGGAGAAGGGCGGCGGCTGGTGGGAGGTCGTCACCCGCTTCACCCTCGAGGTCGAGGGCAACGACAAGCCGTGCTTCGTCGGCGACTCGGTTACGCGCGTGATGGCGTCTCCGGCCGAGTAGCGGCCGGAGACGATTAACACACCGGCTCAGCTGGCCTCGACCGGGCCCGGCTGCAGCACGTCCGCATCGTGGCCCGGGAGGACGGTGAGCCCCTCGTCGCGAAGCTTGCGAAGACGCTCGGCAGAGTGACGCTGGGCGTCGAAGTCGGCGGCGAAGGAGGGGAACTGGAGGTCGTCGAGGGTGTGGGCGTAGTGAGCGACGTCGGCGCCGATGACCAGGTCGCCGACCTGGACCGACTGGTGGCCCGGGGTGTGGCCGGGGGTGCTGAGCAGCATCACCGAGCCGTCGCCGAGCAGGTCGTGATCGCCGTCGATCAGGGTGATGTCGGCTGGTGCCTCGGCGTAATCCTGGGGGAGGAAGAAGTTGCGGGCGACCGCCTCCGGGTCCTGGCCCGCCTCCCACTCGGCCCGCTGGATCACGACCGGGACCGAGTCGGGAATAAGCGCCAGGCCGCCGGCGTGATCGAAGTGCAGGTGGGTGAGGACCAACATCGTCACCGTCTCGAGCTCGATCTGGTCGGCGACCGACCGCTCCTGCTCGAGCCCGAAGAAGCCGATCGCGGTCCCCTCGCCGTAGTGCCCGACCGAGTCGGCGACGGCGCCGGGATGGAGGCCGGTGTCGACCAGGATCCGCTCGCTGCCGGTCTCGATCAGGTAGACCGACACCGGCACTTTGATCGGCTTCTCCGGCTCCTCCTCGCCCTGTCGCCAGAGACCTCTAGCAGCGGTCATCCAGCCGGCGTTGAAGATCGTCACGTTCATCGCCGGCTGGTGATCGCCTAATAGGGCGGGCGGAAGTTGCGCGGGTCGCGCTTGCCCTCGCCGTGCCAGAGGATCTTTTCGTGCCAGACGTACCCCTCCCCCAAGAGCGAGAGGACGCACACGGCCAGGAAAAGAATCCCCAAGAAAGACATCTATTCGACCGTCAGTTCGCCTTCCATCCCTGCCTCGCGATGACCCGGGACGGTGCAGTAGAACTGGTAGCTGCCGGGTTTGAAATCGACCACGGTCGAGTCGGAGGCGTCGGTGATTATCTCGGTCTGGCCGATCGTCTCGCCGCTTTCGTCTTCGAACGCGACGTCGTGGGCGATTGGCTGCGGGTTGTCGAACTCGACCGTGACTTTGCCGGGGCTGGAGGAAGCGGTGTCGCTGGCGTAAGCGAGGCCGCTGTCGGCCGCCGCGATCGCCAGGGTGCCGCTGTCCGAGCCGCCACCGTTGTCGCCGCCTTCGGTCGTCGTCTCGGCCGTGGTGCCGCCGGTGGTGTCGGAGTCGTCGCCGCCTCCGCAGGCGACCAGGCCGAACGAGGCCAGGATCATCACCGCAAGTAGAGCCGCTGCTTTCTTCATCGTCGTCCTTTCCCGCTGGGACTGGTTGTTCGACTGTAACGGCATACGCGTACCGGACCGTCCGGGTTCAGCGACCGTGGAACTCGGGGGTGCCGCCGCTGAAGAAGACCTCGACCCCGGAGCGCAGGTCCTCGGTCGCCATGCTGTCGGCGATCCCGTGCCGCTCGAGCTGCAGGTGCTCGGTCAGGGTGTGGTCGAGGCTGGTTTCGGCCAGCTTTTTCGACATCCGCACGTAGTGGGGCGCTTTCGCGGCCAGCAGCTCGGCTTTCTCCCGCGCCGCTGTCATCAGCGCCTCCGGCGGCACCACCTCGCGGACGATTCCCTCTTCCTTCGCCTCGGCGGCAGTCAGGTTGGGATCTTCGAGCAGGATCTCCAGGGCCCGGCTCGGCCCGACCGCACGCGGCAGGAAGTAGGTCATGCCACCGTCCGGGGAGGCGCCGATGCGGCCGTAGGCGGGGGCGAAGAAGGCCGCTTCGGAGGAGATCCGGATGTCGCAGGCGAGGGCCAGCGAGAAGCCGGCCCCGGCCGCGGGCCCGTTGACGGCGGCGATCACCGGATAAGGGATCCGCCGCAGGTCGACGATCCCCACGTGCAGCGCCTCGGCGCCGCGCCGCACTTCGGAGGGCAGGTCGACCTCGTCCGATTCGACCCCTTTGCGGAACCAGGTGACGTCGCCGCCGGCGCAGAAGGCCTTGCCGGCGCCGGTGAGGATCAGCGCCCGCAACGGCGCCCGATCCGCCAGCCAGGAGAAAGCAACGCTGAACTCACCGATCATCTCCGGGCTCATCGCGTTGAAGGCGTCGGGGCGGTTGAGGGTGAGGGTGCCGATCTCCCCGTCGACCTCGATCGTCATCGTCTGCAGCTCGGGGGGACTGAGGGTCTGGCTGGTCATCTCGCTCTCCGTATCTGGCGTGCCGATTGGCCGAGTGGCCAGGAGCCTATCTTTGACGGGTGGCCAAGGGCGGCAGCAGCAACGGCAGTTCCGCGAGCGGCGATCGGGCTCTCTCGCGCGCCGAGCGGATCGCGCAGCAGCGCCGCGGTCTGCCCGACTCCCCCGGCGTCTACCTCTTCTACGACCGGGGCGAGGAGCTGCTCTACGTCGGCAAGGCGCGCTCGATCCGCAAACGGGTTGCCTCTCACTTCTCCGGCGGCGAGCCGCGCCTGACCTCGCGGATCGACCGGATCGAGACCCTGGTCACCGCCAACGAGGCGGAGGCGCTGCTGACCGAGCAGAGCTTCATCAAGCGCCACCGGCCGCGCTTCAACATCCGCCTCCGCGACGACAAGTCCTACCCCTACGTCGCCGTCAGCCTCGAGGAGGACTATCCGCGCGTCTATTTCACCCGCGAGAAGCACCGAGCCCACCGGGCCTACTTCGGCCCCTTCTCCAGCGCCAAGCGGGTGCGGGAGACGCTCGACCTGCTCGGCAAGCTCTTCCAGTTCCGCACCTGCGAGGGCAAGGAGCCGGGCCGCCGCTCCGGCAGCCCCTGCCTCGATTACTACATCAAGCGCTGCGGGGCGCCCTGCGTCGGCCACGTCAGCCAGGAGGAGTACCGGCGCAACATCGAGGCGATCGTCGACTTCCTCTCCGGCCGCTACCGTCAGGTCGAGGCCGAGGAGGAGACGAAGATGGAGGCCGCGGCGACGGCGCAGGAGTTCGAGCGCGCCGCCCTGCACCGCGACCGTCTGAAGGCGATTCGCTCGCTGTTCGAGCGCCAGCGCGTGGCCGGCGGCTCGGTCGGCACCGCCGACCTGATCGGGGTCGCGGTCGAGGGCGCCGACGCCAACGCCCAGGTCTTCCAGGTCCGCGACGGGATCCTCGCCGAGCGCCAGAGCTTCTACCTGGAGAACGAGGGCGAGCGCGACCTCGCCGAGGTGACCGAGGAGTTCATCGGCCAGTACTACTCGGCCTCGCCGGCGATGCCGAGGACGATCGTCGTCGGCCCCTACCTGCGCGAGCGGATCGGGGTGATCGCCGCGGCGCTGAGCGAGCGCCGCGGCTCGCCGGTCGAGGTGCGGGCGGCCGAGCGCGGCGACAAACGCCGCCTGCGGGAGCTGGCCGAGCGCAACGCCCGCCTCGCCCTCGACCAGGACCGGCTGCGGCGCGAGCATCGCCGCGCCCGCCGGGTCGAGTCGCTGGCGGCGCTGCGCGAGGCGCTGGAGATGGACGAGCTGCCGGTGCGGATCGAGGGCTTCGACATCTCCAACCTCGGCGGCCAGCACACGGTCGCCTCGATGGTCGTCTTCGAGGGCGGGGCGACGAAGAAGTCCGACTACCGCCGCTTCAAAGTCCGCGGTGACCTCCGTGCCGGGGAAAACAGCGGCCCCGACGACTTCGCCTCGATGGAGGAGGTGCTTTCGCGGCGGATCGCCCGCTACCTCGAGCAGGCCGACCTCTCGCCGCACGACGGCAAGCGCGACGCCAGCTTCTCCTCGCTGCCCTCGCTGGTCGTGATCGACGGCGGCAAGGGGCAGCTCGCCGCCGGGATCAGGGCGCTGCAGCCGTTCCTCGAGCGCGGCGTCACCGTGATCAGCCTCGCCAAGCGGCTGGAGGAGGTCTACCTGCCGGGGCGCTCGGCGCCGCTCGACCTCGCCGCCGACTCGGAGGCCTCGCGGCTGCTGCAGCGGATCCGCGACGAGGCCCACCGGTTCGCGATCGAGCACCACCGCGGCCGCCGCGACCGGGCGATGACCGGCTCGGTGCTCGACGGGCTGCCCGGCGTCGGCCCCGCTCGCAAGCGGGCGCTGCTGCGCCATTTCGGCACCCCGGAGCGGTTCATGGCCGCCAGTCGCGAGGAGCTCGAGTCGGTGCCCGGCCTGCCTGGCAAAGTAGGGCGCGAGATCCACGAGCAGCTCAACCGCACCAACTGAGGCGATGACCGACGAAAACAAGCAGAGCGGGGAGGACGGCGCCCAAGCGCCGACCCTGGAGGAGCTGGTGCTGATCACCGGCCACTCGGGCGCCGGCAAGTCGGAAGCGATTGCCGCTTTCGAGGACGGCGGCTACTTCTGCGTCGACAACCTGCCGCCGCGGATGATCGGCAGCCTCGGCGAGCTGTTCCGCCACGAGGGCAGCGGCGTCGAGTACGCCGCGGTCGTTTCCGACGTGCGCGGCGGCGAGTACTTCGAGGATCTGATGCAGGTCCTCGACGACCTCGAAGCGGCCGGGCTGGGGCCGAAGGTCCTGTTCCTAGAGGCCGACGAGGAGACGCTGCTCGATCGCTACAAGGAGACCCGCCGCCGCCACCCGCTGGCGCCGGAAGGGCGGATTGTCGAGGGGATCCGGACCGAGCGCGAGCTGCTGGCGCCGCTGCGCGAGCGCGCCGACCTGGTGATGGACACCGGCGACCTGACCGGGGCCGAACTGCGACGGCGGATCGCCGAGGAGATGCTCGACGGCGAGAAGGGCGGCAGGCTGGCTCTCACCCTGCTCACCTTCGGGTTCAAGAACGGGCCGCCGCGCGACGCCGACCTCACCCTCGACGTCCGCTTCCTGCCCAATCCCTATTACGTCGACGAGCTGCGGCCGCTGACCGGCCACGACGAGCAGGTTCGGGCCTACGTCGAGTCGGGCACCCAGGCCGGCGAGTTCTACGGCCACCTGCTGCCGCTGCTCGAGTTCCTCGTCCCCGCCTACGTCGCCGAGGGCAAGAGCCACCTGACGATCGCGATCGGCTGCACCGGCGGCCGCCACCGCTCCGTGACCGTCGCCGACCGCATCAGGCGGGATTTGGCGGCGCGCGAAGACGTCGTCGTGCGGGTCAAGCACCGCGACGTCGAGCTCGACGGCTGAGCGTCCCTAGAATCGCGCGCTCTGCCCCAGCCAGCCATCTCCATAAGAGGCCTGCGCAAGTCCTACGGCGACAGCGAGGCCGTCCGCGGCATCGACCTCGAGGTCCGGGTCGGCGAGGTCTTTGCCTTCCTCGGGCCCAACGGCGCCGGCAAGACGACCACGGTCGAGATTCTCGAGGGCTACCGCAAGCGCAGCGGCGGCGAGCTGCGCGTTCTCGGCGAGGACCCGGAGCGGGCCGGCCGCGCCTGGCGCGAGCGGATCGGGATCGTCCTGCAGAGCAGCCGCCTCGACCCCTACCTGACCGTGCGCGAGTCGCTCGAGCTCTACGCCGGCTATTACCGCGACCCCCGGCCGATCGACGAGGTGCTCGAGCTGATCGGGCTCGGCGAGCAGGCGGGGGAGAGGACCCGCAAGCTCTCCGGCGGCCAGCAGCGCCGCCTCGACGTCGGCCTCGCCCTGGTCGGCGACCCGGAGCTGCTCTTCCTCGACGAGCCGACGACCGGTTTCGACCCCTCGGCCCGGCGCCAGGCCTGGGAGGCGATCGCCGGCCTGCGCGAGCTCGGCAAGACCGTCTTCCTCACCACCCATTACATGGACGAGGCGCAGCGGCTCGCCGACCGGGTGGCGATCATCGCCCGCGGCGAGATCGTCGCCGGCGGCACCCCGGCCGAGCTCGGCGACCGCGAGAGCCAGGCGACGACGATCAGCTACCGCGGGCCCGAAGGCGAGGTCTCGCTCGCCACCAGCACCCCCGTCCAGACCCTGCACGAGCTGACCGCGCGGGCGCTGGCCGAGGGCTTCGAGCTGGAAGGGCTGGAAGTGAAGCGGCCGACGCTCGAGGACGTCTACCTGGAGCTGACCGCGGAGGAGCCGGAGGCGCCTGCCGCAGCCGAGCCGGCCACGGTGGAGGCCTCGAAGTGAGCTCGATCGCCCTCGTCGCCCACCAGTTCCGCTACGACCAGAAGGCGTTCTGGCGCAACCCGGCGGCGGTCTTCTTCACGGTCCTGTTCCCGGTCGTCCTGCTGCTGATCTTCGCGACGATCTTCGGCGACGAGACCCTCGACGTCAGCGGCGGGATCGAGACCACCACCTACTACGTGCCGGCGATCATCACCCTCTCGGTGATCTCCTCGACGATGCAGAGCCTGGCGATGTCGCTGGTGATCGCCCGCGAGGACGGGCGCCTGAAGCGCGGCCGAGGCACGCCGATGCCGGCCTGGGTCTTCATCGCCGGCCGGGTCGGCAACTCGGTCGTCACCGCGGTGCTGATGCTGGCCCTGCTGGCGGTGCTCGGCCGGTTGCTCTACTCGGTCCCGATCCCTTGGGAGCACCTGCCGGAGCTGCTGCTGACCCTGCTGGTCGGCGCCGCCTCCTTCAGCTGCCTCGGCATCGCCCTCACCGCCGCGATCCCCAGCCAGGACGCGGCCGCCCCGATCGTCAACGCGCTGCTGCTGCCGCTCTACTTCCTCTCGGGGATCTTCATCCCCGACACCGAGCTGCCGAGCGGCGTCATCGACTTCGCCAACCACTTCCCGGTGCGCCCCTTCTTCGAGGCGTTCTTCGCCGCCTACGTGCCGTCCGGCTCCGGTCCGCAGATCGAGTGGGGGAACCTCGCGGTGGTCGGTGCCTGGGGCCTCGCCGGCCTGCTCCTGGCGATCCGCTTCTTCCGCTGGTCCCCGCGCGGGGGGTAGGCGCCCCGCATTCCCGGCGGCACCCCCTATAGCCTCCCCGGCCGCGATGTTGCACCACGTCCTCCTCGAGGTGTCTGATCTGGATCGGAGCGCCGCCTTCTACGACGGCCTGCTGGCGCCGCTTGGCTGGCGCCGCCACTTCGACGAGGACAAGACGATCGGGTGGGGGATCGCAAAGCCGGTTTTCTTCGTCGCCGCCCACCACGACCCGCGCCCCGGCTTCGGCCTGCTGAGCTTCTCCGGGCTCGGGATCGTCGCCGTCAAGGCGGCCTGGGAGGCGGGGGTGAAAGCGGGGGGCGACAGCGTCGCCGAGCCCGGCGAGCACCGCTCCTACGGCTCGGGCTCCTACTCGGCCTTCCTCAAGGACCCGGACGGGTACGAGATCGAGATCACGATCGGCTCGGACTGACGCAGTCCCCTAGCATCGGCATCGGCTCCACAACCAAACCAGGAGGCATGAGTTCATGGCAGTGAAGGTCGGCATCAACGGTTTCGGACGCATCGGGCGCAACGTCTTCCGCGCGGCACATGAGGCGGGAGCCGACCTCGAGTTCGTCGCGGTCAACGACCTCACCGACCCCGGCACGCTCGCCCACCTGCTCAAGTACGACTCGATCCTCGGTCGCTTCCCGGCGGAGGTCGCGGCCGGCGAGGGCTCGATCTCGGTCGGCGGCAAGGAGATCAAGGTCCTCTCCGAGCGCGACCCCGGAGCCCTGCCCTGGGGGGACCTCGGCGTCGACGTGGTGATCGAGTCGACCGGCTTCTTCACCGCCCGCGACGACGCCGCCAAGCACCTGGCCGCCGGCGCCAAGAAGGTGATCATCTCGGCCCCGGCCAAGGACCCCGACGTGACCGTCGCCCTCGGCGTCAACTTCGACACCTACGACGCGGCCAGCCACGACATCATCTCCAACGCCTCCTGCACGACCAACTGCCTGGCGCCGCTCGCCAAGGTGCTGAACGACTCGTTCGGGATCGAGCAGGGGCTGATGACGACGATCCACGCCTACACCGCCGACCAGCGGCTGCAGGACATGCCGCACAAGGATCTGCGCCGGGCCCGCGCCGCGGCGCTCAACCTGATCCCGACCACGACCGGCGCCGCCAAGGCGGTCGGCCTGGTGCTGCCGGAGCTGAACGGCAAGCTGAACGGGTTCGCGATGCGCGCCCCGGTCGCCACCGGCTCGGTCGTCGACCTCGTCTTCACCACCCCGAACCCGGTCACCCCGGAGCAGGTCAACGCGGCCGTCAAGGAGGCCGCCGAGGGCCCGCTGAAGGGCATCCTCGCCTACACCGAGGACCCGATCGTCTCCACCGACATCGTCGGCGACCCGCACTCCTCGATCTTCGACGCCGGCCAGACGATGGCGATCGGCGACGGCAAGATGATCAAGGCGGTGACCTGGTACGACAACGAGTGGGGCTACTCGAACCGCTGCGTCGAGCTGGCCGGCAAGGTCCTGCCGGCCTGATCGCGCCGGAGGCGGCATCGTGAGCTTCGCCAAGGCCAGCGTCCGCGATGCCGAGCTCGCCGGCCGCCGCGTCCTCGTCCGGGTCGATTTCAACGTCCCGCTGAAGGAGGGTGGTGTCGCCGACGACACCCGGATCCGGGCGGCGCTGCCGACGATCGAACTGCTGCGCGAGCGCGGCGCCGCCCTCGTCCTCTGTTCCCATCTCGGCCGGCCGAAGGGCAAGCCCGACCCGGCGCTCTCGCTGCGGCCGGTCGCCGCGCGGCTCTCGGAGCTGCTCGGGATCGAGGTGAAGCTGGCCAGCGCCGTGGTCGGCGGCGACGTCGACCTGCTCGCCGGCGCCCTCGGGCCCGGCGACGTGCTGCTCCTGGAGAACACCCGCTTCGTCGCCGGCGAGACCGAGAACGACCCGAAGCTGGCCGAAGCCCTCGCCCAGCTGGCCGAGCTCTACGTCAACGACGCCTTCGGAGCCGCCCACCGCGCCCACGCCAGCACCGCCGGCGTCGCCGAGCACCTGCCCGGCTACGCGGGGCTGCTGCTGGAGCGCGAGGTGACCGAGCTGAGCCGCGTCGTCGAGTCGCCCGAGCGGCCGCTGGTCGTGATCCTCGGCGGGGCCAAGGTCTCCGACAAGATCGGGGTGATCGACCGCTTCCTGGAGATCGCCGACACGATCCTGATCGGCGGCGCGATGGCCTTCAACTTCTTCCGCGCCCAGGGGATCGGGACCGGCGACTCGCTGGTCGACGAGGAGAGCGTGAAGCTGGCCGAGGAGGCGCTGAAGCGCGCCGAGCAGAGCGATTGCGAGCTGCTGCTGCCGCTCGACCTGGTGCTGGGCCGCGAGTTCGACGCCGCCACCGAGCGCCGCCAGGGCGACGGGCCCGAGGTGCCGGAGGGCTGGATGGGCCTCGACGTCGGGCCCCGCACCGGCGGGCGCTACGCGGAAGCGATCGCCGCCGCCGGCACCGTGCTCTGGAACGGGCCGATGGGCGCCTTCGAGATGGAGCCGTTCGCCGCCGGTACCCGGACGGTCGCCGAGGCGGTCGCGGCGGCGCCGGGGACGACGGTGATCGGCGGCGGCGACTCGGTCGCGGCGCTGGTCGAGTTCGGCCTCGCCGACCGGGTCGACTGGCTCTCGACCGGCGGCGGCGCTTCGCTGGAGCTGCTGGAGGGAAAGAAACTGCCCGGGGTCGAGGCCCTGCTCGACAAGGAGGATTAGATGCCTGACCGCACCCCGTACATCGCCGCCAACTGGAAGATGAACAAGACGGTCGCCGAGGCGGCCGAGTTCGTCGACGCGCTGCTGCCGCGGATCGCCGCGACCCAGAACGACGTCGTCGTCTGCCCGCCGTTCACGGCGCTGACCGCGGTGGTCGAGCGCCGCTACGGGACCGCGGTCAAGGTCGCCGCCCAGAACATGCACGAGGAGGAGGCCGGCGCCTTCACCGGCGAGGTCTCGGCCGCGATGCTGGTCGAGCTCGACGTCGAGGCGGTCGTCCTCGGCCACTCCGAGCGCCGCCAGCTCTTCGGCGAGACCGACGAGGCGCTGGCCCGCAAGGTGCCGGCGGCGCTGGCGGCTGAGCTGGAGCCGATCCTCTGCGTCGGCGAGAGCGAGGCGGCGCGCGACGGCGGCGAGACCGAGACGGTGCTGGAGCGCCAGCTGCAGGCCGACCTCGCTGGGGTTGCCGCCGAGGACCTGGAGCGGGTGGTGATCGCCTACGAGCCGATCTGGGCGATCGGCACCGGCCGGACCGCCACCGCCGAGCAGGCCCAGCATGCCTGCGCCTTCATCCGCGACGTGCTCCGCGCCCGCGGCGCCGCCGCCGACGCGGTCCGCGTCCTCTACGGTGGCTCGGTGAAGCCGGCCAACGCCGCCGAACTGCTGTCCCAGCCGGACGTCGACGGTGCTCTCGTCGGCGGCGCGGCGCTCGACCCGGAGGACTTCGCCGCGATCGTGGAAGCGGCCGCTTGAGCACACTCGTCCCCTCGCTGGCGCTGGTCATCCTCGACGGCTGGGGGTTGGCCGAGCCCGGCCCGGGCAACGCGATCTCGCTCGCCCGGACGCCGGTCTTCGACGAGCTCTGGGACCGTTACCCGCACACCCAGCTCTCCGCCCAGGGCCCCGATGTCGGCCTGCCCGAGGGGCAGATGGGCAACTCCGAGGTCGGCCACCTCAACCTCGGCGCCGGGGCGATCGTCAAGCAGGACCTGGCCCGGATCGACGGCGCGATCGCCGACGGCAGCTTTTTCGAGAACGAGGTGCTGCTCGCCGCCTGCAAGCGCGCCCGCAACAGCCCCCGCGGCCGCCTGCACCTGCTTGGGCTCGTCTCCGACGGCGGCGTCCACTCCGGCTGGGAGCACCTCGAGGCCTGCATCGAGCTGGCCTCCCAGGAGGGCGTCCCCGAGATCGTCTTCCACGCCTTCACCGACGGCCGCGACACGCTCCCGCACGGCGGTCGCGAGTACGTCGCCGAGCTGGAACGGTGGCTGCGCCAGGCCGGCCGGATCGGCACCGTGGGCGGCCGCTACTACGCGATGGACCGCGACACCCGCTGGGAGCGGACCAAGCTCGCCTACGACGCGATCGTCCATGCTCGCGGGCTCGAGGCGCCGAGCGCCCTCGTCGCGGTCGAGTCCTCCTATGAGCGCGGCGACACCGACGAGTTCGTCAAACCGACGGTGATCGGCGACTACGACGGGGTCGCCCCCGGCGACGTCGCCCTGTTCGTCAACTTCCGCCCCGACCGTGCCCGGCAGCTGACCCGCGCCCTGGCCGAGCCGAACTTCGATGAGTTCTCGCGGGCGGGCGGCCCGACTCTCGACCTGACGGCGATGACCGAGTACCGCAAGGGCTGGCCGTACCCGGTGGCCTTCCCCGAGCAGCGCCCGGCGACGACGCTGGCCGAGGTCGTCTCCGAGGCCGGCGGGCGCCAGCTGCACGTCGCCGAGACCGAGAAGTACGCTCATGTCACCTACTTCTTCAACGGCGGCCGCGAGCAGGAGTGGGAGGGGGAGGAGCGTCGCCTGGTCGAGTCGCCGCGCGACGTCCCCACCTACGACCACAAGCCCGAGATGAGCGCCCGCGCCGCCGCGGAGGCCTTCGTCGGCGCCTGGGGGGAGGGTGCCCACCGGTTCGGGATCATCAACTTCGCCAATCCCGACATGGTCGGCCACACCGGCGTGATCCCGGCTGCGGTCAAAGCCGTGGAGGCTGTCGATACCTGCCTCGGCGCCGTGGTCGAGGCGGTCACCGCAAAGGGCGGCGCCTGCCTCGTCACCGCCGACCACGGCAACTGCGACCACATGCTCGAGCCCGACGGCTCGCCCAACACCGCCCACTCGCTCAACCCGGTGCCGCTGATCGTCACCTACGAGGGTCTGGCGCTGCGCGACGGCGGCATTCTCGCCGACGTCGCCCCCACCGCCCTCGACCTCCTCGGCATCCCCCAGCCCGAGCCGATGACCGGCCGCACGCTGATCCAGCGGGCGAGTGGTCGGTAACCGTCGCTATAGCAGCGGTAAGTGACCACTCGGTGAGATGAGGGAAGACGAGGGGAGGCTGCGGTTCGAGATCGGGGCTCGGGACGGGGCGGCGCGCGTCGGGACGATCCACACGGCGCACGGGCCGATCGAGACGCCGGCCTTCATTCCGCTGGCCACCAAGGGGTCGGTGCGGGGCCTCGACACCGACGAGGTCGCGGCGCTCGGCTACCAGCTGATCCTCGGCAACACCTACCACCTGTTCGTCTCGCCGGGGCCGGAGCGGATCGCCGCGGCCGGTGGGCTAAACGGGTTCATGGGCTGGGAGCGGGCGACGATCACCGACTCCGGCGGCTTCCAGGTCTTCTCGCTCGCCCACGGCGGCGTCGCCAACGAGGTCAAGGGCAGCGGCCGCGCCGGCGGCCACGGCTCGATCGTCGAGATCGGCGAGGAGGGGGCCCGCTTCCGCTCCTACCGCGACGGCACCGAGCTGTTCATCTCGCCGGAGGTCTCGATGGAGGTCCAGGCCGGGCTCGGCTCAGACATCGCCCTCGTCTTCGACGAGTGCACGCCGTTCCACGCCGACCGCGAGTACACCGCTCGCTCGACCGAGCGCACCCATCGCTGGCTCGCCCGCTGCCTCGCCTGGCACGGGGAGAACGGGCCGCAGCGCCAGGCCGTGTTCGGGATCGTCCAGGGCGGCGTCCACGAGGACCTGCGGCGCGAGTCCGCGCAGGCGGTCTCCGAGGCCGGCGTCGACGGGCTGGCGATCGGCGGCACCCTCGGCCGCGACAAGGAGGAGATGCGCGGCGTGCTGGCGATGACGGCGCCGCTGCTGCCGGAGGCGGCGCCGAAGCACCTGCTCGGGATCGGCGAGGTCGACGATCTCTTGGCCGGGATCGCGCTCGGGCTCGATGTCTTCGACTGCGCGGTGCCGACCCGTCTCGCCCGCCACGGCGTCGCCCTCGCCCCCGATCCCGAGCGCCGCTTCCGGCTCGACCTGCGCAAGGCCGGCTGGCAGGGCAACCGCGACCCGATCGCCGCCGGCTGCCCCTGCCCGGCCTGCCGGCGCCACGACCGCGACTACCTCAGCTACCTCTCCCGCGCCGAGGCCCTGACCGCCGTCCGCCTCCTCTGCCTCCACAACCTGACCTACATGCACGAGCTGACCAGGCACGCACGGGCCGCGATCGAAGCGGGTGGGTACCGCGCTTACGCCGACGCGGTGATGGCCGGGGCCGCTCCGTGGGAGGCGGCTCCGATCGTTTGACACGAACACGCGGTCTGAGCGGGAAGTCCACCGTTATTTAAGTACTCAAGTATTTTTGCAATTGGAGGACCGGGGGGTCATACTGCCTCCCCATGGGCTTGGGTTACGCGGAAGACACAGCCTGATTCATGGTTTTCTCGGCCAGAGGACCCTTGGTCTGCCTCTTGGCCCTTCTCGTCTCCACTGCTTTCGCCGCTCCCGAGGCGTTCGCTTCCTGCTGGTCTTTCGCTGAACCGGAATCGCGGGGTGGCAATAATCCCGCCAGTCCAAATGTCCCAGGCTGCTTCGTTGGCGCACCCGTCAATTGCGCCACCGGCAACCAGACGGAGGAACAGACCGATATCGCTTTGGGTGGGCGAGGCCCCGCCTTACACATCACCCGCACCTATAACTCCCAAGCCGGCGCCGAAGCAGAATCCGCCGGCCCTTGGGGCTATGGCTGGTCCGGTCCCTACAGCTCTCATCTCGAATTCGACGAAGAATCCGGTGCAATCACCGTCGTGCAGGAAAACGGGGCCACCGTCATCTTCAACTCCTGGGAAGGCGAATACGCCCCCGGCGCCTGGGTCCAAGCCACCTTGGTCGAAGAAGGGGGAGGCTACGTCTTCACCTTGCCCACTCAGGAAGCGCTGGGGTTCGACTCCGAAGGGAAGCTCATCGAACAGGAGGACCGGAACGGCAACGAACTCACCTTCACCTACTCCTCGGGCGCCCTCGTCAAAGCTAAAGATGCCGCAGGCAGAGAACTGATCTTCGGCTACACCGAAGGCAAGGTGACGAGCATTGAAGACCCGATGGGACGCAAAGTCAAATACGCCTACGAATCCGGGCACCTCGCCTCGGTGACGCTGCCCGGAGAAGAAACCCCGCGCTGGAAATTCAAATACGACGCCTTCCATCAGCTGACCGAAATGACCGACGGTCGCGGCGGCACCACCAAAACCGAATATGACGGAAGCAACCGGGTCAAACAACAGATCGATCCGATGGATCGTATGCTCAAATTCGACTACGGCGAATCGGAAGGCCTCCGAACGACGACGATCACCGAGCCGAACGGATCGACAACCTTCCAGAAGTTCAACCAGGCAGGTGGACCGCTGGAAGTGATCAAGGCCAAAGGCACGAGCCTCGAAAGGAAAACGACCTACGAATACGACGAAGCCTACGCCCCCCTCAAAGTAACCGACGCTCTCGGCCACTCGACGACCTACGAATACAACGAAGCGGGTGATCTCACCCTGGAAAAAGACGCCGAGGGCAACGAAACGAAATGGACCTACAACGCAACCCACGACGTCCTGACCGAAACGACGCCCAAGGGCGAGGTGACCACCTACGAACGAGATGCCGACGGCAACGTCGAAGCGATCAAACGTCCCGCTCCTGGCGAAACGACCCAGGAATCGACCTTCGAATACGCCGCCAACGGCGACCTGGAATCGGCTACCGACCCGCTCGGGCGCGAATCGGAATTCGAATACGACTCCTACGGCAACCTCAAAGCCGAAATCAACCCCGCGGGGGACAAGACGACTCGGACCTACAACAAAAACGGCGAGCAGCTGACCGAAGTCAGCCCGCGCGGCAACGAAGAAGGGGCCAAAGCCTCCGAATTCGAAACGGTCACCGAACGTGACGCCCAGGGCCGGCCGGTCAAGATCACGAATCCCCTCGGCCACGAAACCAAATTTGCCTACGACAAAAACAGCAATCTCGAATCGACGACCAACGCCCTCAGCCAGACGACCAAATACACCTACAACGCCAACGACGAGCGGACGAAAGTCGAAAAGCCGAACGGCAACACGACCGAATTCGCCTACGGCAGCATGGGCGAAGTCAAAAGTCGGACCAATGGCAACGGCCACACCGCAAAATACGAACACGACGCGCTCGTGCAGCTGACCGAAACGGTTGATCCCCTCGAACGCAAAACGAAACGGGAATACGACGCAGGGGGCAACCTCGAAAAAACCGAAGACGCGCTCGGTCGTTCGATCTCCTATGCCTACGACGATGCCGACCGGCTCGAGGAAGTCAACTACTCGGAAGCAGGCACCGGCGACGTCACCTACGAATACGACAAAAATGGCAATGTCGTGAAAATGACCGATGGCACGGGGACCACCACCAGGGTCTACGACCAGCTCGGTCGGCTGACCGAAGTGACCAACGGCAAAAGCGAAGTCGTAAAACACAAATACGACCTCGGCAACCAGCAAACCGAAATCGTCTATCCGAACGGCGAAACCGTCAAACGCGTCTTCGACAAAGCCGGGCGCCTCGAAAAGGTCACCGACTGGCTCGGCAAAGAAACCACCTTCTCCTACAACCGAAACTCGCAGACGAAGGCGATCACCTTCCCAGCTGCGACGGAAAATGTGGACGAATACTCTTACAACCCCGCTGGGCAGATGACGGCAGTCTCGATGAAGAAGAAAGCCGAAGTCCTAGCGTCGATGACGTATACCCGAGACAAACTCGGCCGAGTTGAAAAATCCGTCGATACGGGCTTCGCCGAAGAAGCAGAACGCAACTACGAATACGACGCCGCCAGCCGACTGACGAAAAGCAACGGCACGACTTTTGAATACGACGCCGCCAACAATGTCAAAAAAATCTCCCCGGTTACCTATACCTACGACAAAGCAGACCAGATTGCGACGGCAAGCAACGCGACCTTCGAATACAACGAAGTTGGCCAACGCCTGAAAAGCACGCCCACCGGCGGAACGGCCACGACCTTTACTTATGACCAAGCTGGAAATCTGACTAAAAACGTAAGCGGGGGTGTTGAAAACACCTTCAAATACGATGGGACGGGCCTGCGGAGCACCGAAACCAGGGGTGCCTCCACCTATCCGATGGTCTGGGACTCGACGTCAGGGCTTCCGCTCTTGCTCAGGCAGGGGCAGAACTACTACATCTATGGCCCTGACGGCCTGCCGATCTCGCGGATCTCGGTAGGTGTGGCGAGCTACCACCATCACGACCAGCTGGGATCGACCCGCATCCTGACCAACTCGAGCGGAGCCGTGATCGGGACCTACCGATACGGCCCCAACGGCGCGCTCTGGAAACAGACGGGGACGGGCACCCAGATTGGGTTCGCCGGAGAGTTTCGAATGGGCACCGAAAACCAGCTGATCTACTTACGAGCCCGGACCTACGATCCGGTGACGGCCCAGTTCCTCACCCCAGATCCGCTTGCTGCGGTCTCAGGGGAAACTTATGCCTACGCAGCGGCGAACCCTGTCAACGCCATGGATCCAACTGGCCTGAGCCCCATAGTAGGTTGCGGCGAAGGTTCAGCCGGCTGCCGGTGGTGTGGTGGAGCCGAAGAAACTAACGATCCAGAGCCTATCGACTGGCTTGAGTTTGTCCGAGGCCGATTTGGGGATGGTGCCGTCGGCTTGGGTCAGGAGCTATTACGGGGCGGCGACATACGCGGTTTGAAGGGTGACCTTCTAAAGTCCGCTGCCCTCAACCTGTACGCTCGATACCTAGCCAGCAAAGATTACGGGAACGCGGCTCAAGCTATCGAGATTGGAAGCGATATTGCGGATGGCCTCGAGTGGGTCTCCGCTGGGTTGTCGGCCGCAAGGCGTTTGATCGCTAGAGATCTTCCGTTGGTGGGGCGAGCAGTGTTGAACTCGAGAGGGGCGATAGGTCCGATATTGCTTGTACCCAACAGCGTCATAGAGAATGAGATGCGACGCTGGGGCCCGCCCAGTTCGCCCCGCACGTAATAGGTCGCAGGCTGAGGTCAAGATCTAACCCGGGGAAAGGAAGGGTTAGGCACGTCGGCTTGTAAGCCGACCAAAGGCTCACCGCCGAATTTTCCCCAGGTGGCTCTGCCGAAAGCCTTAATGGCGGCAAGCGTCGTGGCGGCTTGAGAAGAGCGGCAGCCCAATAAGTTCGTCCAGGTCGTGGCCGCAACTATGTAAGGCATCTCTGAATTTGGGAAGAGGAGGGTTCCTCCGTACATGGTGTCGAACAGGCCGATCAGTTCGAGCTGGGCGTGCTCGGGCAGGTCGGGGTGGTACTGGATTGCCATGCGGCCGTGCTCTAGGGAGTGCACGACGCTGACCGCAGGAGGGGTTTCGCGGTAAGCGCCGTCGGCCTGCTGTTCCTCGACGTGGTCCCCGGACGTCGGGGGCTTCGTTCCATAGCGCGGTTCCGGGGCGCTGGGCGGAATGTGCTCGTGACCTTCATCCGGTAGCCGCAGTCGTAGCTCGCATCCGGCGGCTCGCGCTGCTTTGTGGAGGCTCTGCTCCTCGAGGTCTGGGGGCTCGATTCCGGCACGGCCGTCGGGAGCGGTGCCGTTGGTGATCCCGCTGTCCAGGTTGATGTGTGGGTCTCCGCGCGCGGCGGAACCTGACTCCGATGACAGAAGTAGGATCATCAGGAGGGTGACGAGGGCCAGCACTGCGAGAGTGGCATAGGCCGCAAGCAGGCGCGCTCTCCTACCCGGGGCGGGATGCCCAGACTCGGCTGGTTCTTGCGCCCTCTGGCTTTCCATCGCATAGAACTGTATTGAGCATTAAGGCGGAGCATGCGATCACCCGCGTTCGTCTTGGCGCTTCTGCTTCCACGGCAGCACCGGCATGCCCCAGCGGGCGCAGCCGAGGCCTTCGGCCTTGGGCAGCAGCCGCCATTTGTGCGGCCCGCCTTCCCAGTACCCGCTGGGCATCGCCGCGGCGAGCTGCCAGATCAGGTCGGGGTAGGCCCCTTCTTTCTCCATCTCATGCAGGATCGGCCAGCGCTTGGAGCTCGCCATCGCCCTCTCGGCCTCGGCCTCGGCCTCGCGGTCGCCGGTCCTGCGGGCCTCGCCCCACTGCCGGAACCAGAGACAGGAGACGGTGCCGACCACCGCGGCGCCCACCTGGTAGCGGTTGGTGGTGAGACCTTCGTCGGGGACCCGCGAGGCCTTGAAGGTAGCCGGCACCGGGATCTCCTCGAGCATCTCGCGGACCGCAGCGTCGTGGTCGGCCGCTTTGACGACCTTGGCCGGCATCGCGTCGAGCCAGGTCTGCAAGTCGACCCGGGTCACCCAGTCGAGCCGTTCCTCGAAGGCGGCGAGATCGGGAACCGCGGCCCTCAGTTCGAGCAGGTAGCCGTCTTCGGACCAGAGGGCGAGCATCTGTCGGTCGCCGGGCCCTCCCTGGTTGACGAAGACCTCAGCCCGCATGTCGACGTCGGCGATCGACTCCAGGACCGGTGCCTCGGTCCAGAGCTGGCCGTGGGGGTGAGGGGCCGAGCGGGCGATCTCCAGCCACTTCGCCAGGTTTTCGTGGCGCCAGGCGAGTTCGACCCGCCGCTGGCGCACCGCTGCCGGGAGCATTCCGGACTGGCGCTGTCCGGACTTGCCGTCGCCGGTGACCGTGACCGTTTCATGGGGGATCGGCTTGCCGGTGACGAATTCCATCGTCCCCATCCCGTCTCCCTGCTGGTAGAGGTTCTGCACGCGCCAGTCGGGCCCCTCGAGCAGCAGCAGCGGGGTCGACTCGGCGAAGCGGACAAGCTCGGCGCCGTAGGCGTTCGAGGGATGGTCCGAGGTGTCGCCCGGCCGGATCAGGACGATGAAGGCGACGGCGACGGCGATCGCCGTCGTGCCGAGCGCGAACGTGAATCCCCTGCGCCGACGACCGGCGGGCGTCTGCAGCGATGGAATCGACGGCTGCTCGCCATCGAGGTCGGCGAGCAGCTCGGCGCTCATCGCCTCGAGGTCGACGCCGTCGAGCTCACCTCGCCTGATCGGGTTGACTGCGGCCAGCGCCAGCTCGATCTCGTGCTTGCTCATCGTGCCTCCTCTGGGTCGAGTTCGGGGTTGCGGCGCGCGGCCGGTTCGTCGTCAACCAGGGCTCGCAGCCGGCGCCGGGCGCGATGGAGCCGGCTGCGGGCGGCGAGCGAGGAGACCCCGAGGACTCTTGCCGCTTCGCCAGGGGAAAGGTCCTCCCAGGAGACCAGCAGGAGCAGTTCCCGGTCGTCGTCGCTCAGCTCGGCCATCGCCCGCAGCACCTGGGCCGCTTCGCCGTCGTGTGTGGGATGGGTGGCGAGCTCGGTGCGCAGCGTTTCGGCGATGCGCAGGCCGAGGCGGGTCCGGCGCCGCTCGGTCCGGTGCAGGTTGGCGATCACCCGGCGCGCGACCGCGTAGAGCCAAAGCCTCGCTCCGGCGTCGGCGGGGACCTCACCGAGGCGCCGCCAGGCGATCAGGAAGGTCTCGGCGACGACGTCGGCCGCATCCTCGCGGTCCCCGACGCGCCGCAAGGCGTAAGCGAGAATCGCTCGCCCCTGTTCACGGTAGAGCCGGCTGAAACGGATCTGCGCCAACTCCCGGCCCAGCTCACCCACCTCGGTCCGAATCGGCGCCATCACTTCTATATGTCCGCTTCATCCCAAGCGTTGCAACTCGAACTAGGCGGCCGTCTGTAGGAGGGAGCTCGGTGTCCGCGACCGGGTGAGGCGGGGATACCGAGCTCCCGCCCTCACGCCCGCCCCCTATTCGGTGTTGTCTTCGACCAGCCCCTCTAGTTCTTCGACGACCTTGTCGACCGAGTCGCCGGCGACTTTGGAGACGTCGACCCCGCGGGCCTTGTCGGTGGCGAGGATCACCCCGGCCGCGACGGCGGCGGCGATGAAGACCAGCGCGACCAGGGCCAGCACGAAGCGGACGAAGCGGGAGAAGCCGGAGCGCGTCTTGGGCGGGGGGGCGGCTGCCGCGCGGGGCGGCGGCGGGGCCGGGGCGGCTGCCCGCGGCTGCGGCCGCCGGGTCTGGGACTGCGCGGGCCGGTACTCGGTGCGTTCGGTCTGGTCGAGGCGCCGGGTCGCCGTCTCGCCGCCGAGGACGCTGGTCGCGGCGGTCCCCTCGCCCTCGGGCAGGGTCACGTCTTCGCCCTGCAGGCCCATATGCAGGCCGGTGGCGAGCTCCTCGGCGCTGGCGAAGCGCCGATTCGGGTCGCCCTCCAGAGCGCGCAGCACCGCCGCGCCGAGCGGTGCCGGCACCTCGTCGTTGTAGGTGCTCGGCGGCAGCGGCTTCTCGTTCTGCTGGCGCACCGCCAGCTCGGCCAGCGAGGAGCCCTCGTAGGGCAGGCGGCCGGTGAGGAACTGGTAGAGGACGACGCCGAGCGCGTAAACGTCCGTCGCCGGCGTCGCCTCCTCGCCCCGCACCTGCTCCGGCGCCAGGTAGGCGGCGGTCCCGACGACCGAGCCGACCTGGGTGATCCGCGTCTGCTCGATCGCCCGGGCGATTCCGAAGTCGGTCAGCTTCACGGTCATCTCGCCGCCGCCGACCGGGCCGCCGGTGACCATCAGGTTGCCGGGCTTGACGTCACGGTGGATGATCCCGCGGCGATGGGCATAGTCGAGCCCGGCGCAGGCCTGGATCGCCGCCTCGGCCGCGGTCTCGGGGTCGAGCGGCCCGTGCCGCTGGAGGATCTGCGCCCCGGAGCGGCCCTCGACGTACTCCATGACGATGAAGTGGCGGCTCTCGTCGACACCGGTGTCGTAGACCTGGACGATGTTGGGGTGGATCAGCCGTGCCACCGCCAGCGCCTCGCGCTTGAAGCGCGCGACGAAGCGCTCGTCGTCGGAGAGGTGCTCGGCGAGGATCTTCACCGCCACCGTGCGCTCGAGGATCAGGTCGGTCGCCTTGTAGACGTTCGACATCCCGCCGGAGCCGAGACGCTCGCCGGTCTGGTAGCGGCCCGAGAGGGTTCCCGCCTCCATCAGCCGTCGTCTCCGTCTTCGCCCGCCGGGGCGCTGGGGCCGACCCCACCCGAGGGGGTGCCACCGGCCGGGGGCTCGACTGGCGGTTCGGCCGTCGTCGGCGGTTCAGGGGCGTCTTCTTTCGGTTCGGCCGCTTCTTTTTCAGCCTTCTTTTCCTGGCCCGGTGCTTCGCTCTGCTTCTCGGGCTTCGCTTTCTTATCCGGCTTTTCTTCCTCTTCTTCTTCCGGTTCGGTGGAGAGTTCGGGTTCGGCTTCTTCCTCTTCTTCGGCAGCTTCTTCTTCGCAGGTGGCGACGACTTCGTTCAGCCGCGCCGCCCCTTCGCGCAGCGCCGCCTTCAGCTCGGCGTCGACCCCGCCAAGCGCTTCGACCTGGTCGCTCACCTCCAGCGCCGCGTCCTGAGCGCCGATGCAGTCGCCCTCGCCGGCGAGGCGGCGGACTTCGTCGAGGTTGGCGCTGATTTCGCTCGCGGTTCTGCCCGGCAGCAATTCGGCGTTCTCGCTCTCGCCGCAGGAAGCGAGCCCCAAGGTCATGGCAAGACCGATCAGGAGGGCGAGCAGGGGTTTGCGCAAGGTGGCCATGCGGCGAGTCTAGAGAACGACCGAGGGACTGGAATCTGCCTGCATTTGGGCGCTCAACGCCCGACCCGGAGCCGATCCGCGAGGGCTTGGGGGAGACCGGCGCCGAGGATCGCGGCGGCGGCCCGGTCGACGTCGTAGCCGGTGCGATGGAAGCGGGCGAAGAGGCTCTCGGTGTCGAGCTCGAGCCAGGCGGCGCGGGCATCCCCGTCGCGCGGCTGACCGACACTGCCAGGGTTCACCAGCCACTTGCCGAGGCCGAGGTCGAGACTGGCCCCCTGCCCCGCCTGGGCGCCGTGCGCGCTTTCCGGCCGCCGTCCTTCCGGGCGGTTGAAGAAGAGCTGGACATGCGAGTGGCCGATCAGGCCGATCCGCTGCGACTGGGAGTCGAGCGCGGCATCGGCCTGGTCGTAGGAGAGCACGTATTCCCAGATCGGGTCGCGCGGCGAGGCATGGAAGAGGCCGATCCCCTCGCGCTCACCGCTCGGCTCCAGCCCACGGAGGAAGGAAAGGGTCCCCTCGTCGACGTTGGCGACGGTCCAGGCGACCCCGGCCGCGGCGGTGTCGGAGAAGGTCGAGGCGTCGAGGCTGCCGAGCACCGCGAGGTCGTGATTGCCGACCAGGCAGACGTCGCAGCGCTCGCGCACCAGGGCGGTGCAGGCGTCCGGGTCGGCGCCGTAGCCGACGATGTCGCCCAGGCACCAGATCTCGTCGACCCCGGCCGCCTCTGCCGCGCCGAGGACGGACTCCAGCGCGGGCAGGTTGGCGTGGATGTCGCTGAGGACGGCGGCGCGCAAGCGGCCAGCCTACCCGGGTCCCGCGCCGGTCCATACGATGAGCGGGTGAGTGCAACGGACCCAGTCGCCCAGCTGCGGGAAGCGGTCGAGCGCGCCGCGCGGACCCTGCGCGGCGGCAATCTCGCCGGACCCGAGCCCTCCCTCGATCGACCCCCGAAGCCGGAGCTGGGCGACTACAGCTCCAATGCGGCGATGCTCTTGGCCGGTTCGCTGGGCGAGGGCCCGCGCGAAGTCGCTGCCCGCCTTCAGGCCGAGATCGAAAGCGATCTCCTCGGGTCTGGCAGCCTCGCGCGGATCGAGGTCGCCGGGCCCGGCTTCGTCAACTTCTTTCTCGCCGACCCCTGGTACGAGCGGGCGCTGGCCCGGCTGCTCTCCCTCGGCGGAGACCTCGGCCCCGAGCCCGTCGCGACCCCTGAGAAGGTCCTGGTCGAGTTCGTCTCCGCCAACCCGACCGGGCCGCTGCACGTCGGCGGCGCGCGCCACGCCGCCTACGGCGATGCCCTGGTGCGTCTGCTGGCAGCCGCCGGCCACGAAGTGGAGCGCGAGTACTACGTCAACGACGGCGGCGGCCAGATCGAGCGCTTCGCCGCCTCGATCGTCGCCCGCATGCGCGGCGAGGAGCCGCCCGAGGACGGCTACGCGGGCGAGTACGTGAGCGAGCTGGCGACCGAGATCGCCGCCGAGGGCATCGACCCCGCCGGCGCCGAGGCGGTCGGTCGCCGTGGGGTCGAGCTGGTCCTGGAGCAGGTGCGCGGGACCCTGGAGCGCTTCGGGGTCAGCTTCGACACCTGGTTCCACGAGCGCGACCTCTACGCCCGCGGCGAGGTCGAGGCAGCGCTCGCCGAGCTCGAGCGCCGCGGTCACAGCTACCGCAGCGACGACGCGCTGTGGCTGCGCACGACGGCCTTCGGCGACGACAAGGACCGGGTTCTGATCCGGGCCAACGGCGAACCGACCTATCTGGCCGCCGACGTCGCCTACCACTGGGACAAGCTGGAGCGGGGCTTCGGGCGCCTGATCGACGTGCTCGGGGCCGACCACCACGGTTACGTGGAACGGATCCGGGCGGCGATCGCCGCCCTCGGCGCCGACCCCGAGACCTTCGAGGCGCTGATCATGCGCCTCGTCCACATCATCGAAGGCGGCGAGCGGGCGCAGATGTCGAAGCGCAGCGGCGACTTCGTCGGACTCGACGAGCTGCTCGACGACATCGGCGTCGACGCGGCGCGCTGGTTCATGCTCTGGCGCAGCCACGACACCACCGTCGACCTCGACCTCGAGCTGGCGCGCAGCGAATCCAGCGACAACCCCGTCTACTACGTCCAGTACGCGCACGCTCGCATCGCCAGCATCCTTCGCAAAGCCGGCCCGGCCGGGGAGGAGGCGGCAATCGGACTCGGCGAGGCGAGCCGGTCCGAGCCGCTGGCGGAGAGCGAGAAGGTCCTGATCAAGCGGCTGCTCGAGTTCCCGGCCGAGGTCAGCGAGGCGGCGGCGAAGCGGGCGCCGCACCGGATCTGCGCCTACTCGACCGCGGTTGCCGCCGACTTCCACGCCTTCTACCGCGACTGCCAGGTGGTCGGGGCGGAGGGGGAGGGGGTCGAGCGCTCGCGCCTCGCCCTCTGCCACTGCGCGAAGCGCACGATCGCCGCCGCCCTCGGCCTGCTCGGGATCTCGGCCCCGGAGCGGATGTGATCCGGCGCGGTGCCAAGCTTCCGGTCCTGGCCGAGCTCGGCGACGGCGGCGAGCCCGCCGCAGGGCGGGTCTGGGCGCTCGGCAAGGCCGACCTCGCGGCCCTCGGCGGGGTGCTCGACGGCCTCGCCGGCAAGGCTGTGGTGATGGTCACCGGCGGCGAGCAGGGCGTCGGCGCGGTTGCCGTCGGCCTCGCCGCCGCGGCCACGTCCCGCGGCCAGCGCGTCGCCCTGCTCGAGTGCGAGCTGAAGCGCCCGCGGATCGCCGCCGCCCTCGGCCTCGGCGCCGCGCCGGGCCTGCACGAGTACCTGCGCGGCGATGCCGAGGCGCGGCAGATCCTTCAGCCCCTGGTCCCCGCCGGCCCCGCTTCGAGGCGGGCTCTCGACCCGTTGATCTGCGTCGTCGCCGGGGTGCCGGGGACCGAGGAAGAGGCGCCGCTCGCCTCCGAAGGCTTCCGCCATGCGGTCGCCAAGCTGCGCCACGGCTACGACCTGTTGATCCTCGCCGGCCCCTGGCTCGACGGTGGCGAGGAGCTGCGGGCGGCCTCAGCCGAGGCTGACGTGGCTCTGGTCTGCGTACCGCCGGAGCGACTCCGCGGCGGCTCCGGCCGTTCGGTGCGCGCGGTCGCGGCGAAGCTGGCGGCGCCGGTCGCCGGCGCCGTCCTGGTCGATCAGAGGTCGTAGCGGGCGAGGTCGGCGTCGAGCCGGGCGGCATCCTCGTCGCTTGGTCCTCGCGGCGAGGGACCGGAGCCGTTGGAGCCAGGCCCCCGGTTGGCATCGCGGCGCCAACGCATCACCCCCAGCGCCAGCGCGATGACGGCGATCACGAGGGCGACGATCGGCACCACGTAGGCGGAGAGATCGAAGCCGGAGTCCTGAGGCAGCGCCAGCACCTCGTTGCCGTACTCGGCGACGAGTGCGTCCTTGATCTCCTCCTTGCTGCGGCCTTCGTCGATCAGGCGGCTGACGAAGGCTTTCTGTCGCTGCGCCTGCGGCGATTCGGCCAGCTGCAGCAAGGTGCCGCAAACCGGGCACATCACTTCCGATTCGATCTCGCCCAGGGTCGAGTCGGTGGGGGGAGCGGCCGCGGCCGTGGCCGCCAGGGCGAGCAGGCTGGCAGCGAGCGCCCCGAGCAGCAGCGCCAGGAGCCGTCGCGACGCGCTCATGAAGTTCCTCCCGGCAGCAGCGGCACGACTTCGTCGCGCAGGTACTCCTCGGTGGCCGGACCGATCCGCACCTGCCGCACCCTGCCTCGCGGGTCGAC
>DATHUE010000007.1:0-5284 GCA_035462545.1 Solirubrobacterales bacterium | reverse complement strand
CCCTGCAGCTCTCGGTCGTCGACAACTTCACCTACACCCTGGAGAGCCTGATCCAGGCCGGCAAGATGCTGGTCGCGGTGGACGAGGTGACGATCGCGACCAACCCGCAGACGCGCGAGTCGCGGCTCGCCGACTCGACCGGCGCCTACGTGCGCCGCAACGGGCCGGCGATCCTGCGGATCTACGCCCGCTACGAGCCGCTGCGCGCCTTCGCCACCGCCGGCCTCGTCGTCCTCCTGCTGGCCCTGGCCGCCTGGATGCCGTTCCTGCTCGACTGGATCCTCAACGGCGACTCGAGCGGCCACGTGCAGTCGCTGATCCTCGGCGCCGTCCTCTTCATCGCCGCCGTGCAGCTCTTCGCCCTGGGGGTGATCGGCGACCTCCTGGCCGGGCAGCGGGTGATGACGCAGCGGGTCTTCGAGCGGGTGCGCCGGGTCGAGCTGGCGCTCGGCGTCGAGCCCTCCCACTACGAGCCCGGCGCGGAGCGGCGGTGAGCGAGCCGGAGGCGGGCGGGCGCCCGCGCGGCGGCGAGACCGCGAGCTCGGCCGACTACGGCAAGACCGCCAGCTTCCTCGCGATCGGGGTCGGCCTCACCGGGCTGATCACCTACGCCTACTTCCTGATCGCCTCCCACACCCTCTCCAAGCCCGACTACGGGCAGATCACGGTGCTCTGGTCGGCGGTCTTCATCCCCATCTCCACCCTCTCCCGCCCGGTCGAACAGCTGCTCTCGCGCCACCTCTCCGAACGGCTGGTCAAGGGACAGCCGCTGGGGCAGCCGACCCGGGTCGCGGCGACGATCCAGGTCGGGCTGGCGCTGTTCTTCGCCGTCGCCGCCCTCGCCCTGCGCGGGCCGATCGAAAACGACCTGCTGGAAGGCAACGAAGCCCTCTACTGGGTCTTCTTCGGCGCCGTCCTCTTCTACGCCGCCAGCTACTTCGCCCGCGGCTACCTCGCCGGCGTCGGCCGCTTCGGCCCGTTCACGGCGCTGATCCTCTCCGAGTCGGTCTTCCGCACCTCGTTCGCGGTGCTGGTCGCGGTCGGCCTCCTGAGCGGCCAGTCGGCGGTCGCGATCGGGATCGTCGCCGCGCCGAGCCTCAGCCTGCTGGTCGTGCCGCTGGCGTTCGCCCGAAGGGCACGAAAGCGGCAGGCCCAGGCCGCCGGAGACGATCCAGCCGCCCCCGGAAGCAAAGCTGATGAGGCGGCGCCTGAGGACTTCTCGATCAAGCACGGCAGTGGCTTCGCCGCCGGCATCCTGGTGATCATGTTCAGCGAACAGGCCTTCCTCAACGCCGGTCCGCTGATCGCCCGCGCCATCCTCGACGCCGACGCCGCCGGCTTCATCTTCAACGTGCTGATGCTGGCGCGGGCGCCGCTGCAGCTGTTCCAGGCGGTCTCGACCAGCATCCTCCCCCACCTGACCCGCCTCCACGCCGCCCGCACCGCGGAGGGCGACCGTGAATTCCACCGCTCGGTGCGCGGGGTGCTGTTCGGCGTCTCCGGCTTCGCCGCCTTCACCGCCCTCGTCGTCCTGATCGCCGGCCCGCAGCTGATGCAGCTCGCCTTCAGCGACAAGTTCTCCTACGACCGGCCCGGCCTGCTGCTGGCGACGCTGGGGATGGGCTTCTACCTGGCCGCGGTCACCGTCAACCAGGCCTGCATCGCCCAGGGCCAGGTGCGACGCGCCGCCGTCCGCTGGATCTCCTGCGCCGCCCTCTTCGTCGCCTGGAACTTCCTGCCGCTGATCGGCGACGAGTTCCGCCGGGTCGAGGTCGGCTTCGCCCTCACCGCCGGCGTCCTCTTCACGCTGTTGTACCTGATCTACCGCCGCCCGCACGAACGGCCCGAGGACGTGCCCGAGCCGGGCTCGCCGGAGGAGCTGGAGACGCGCCTGGCGGCGATCGACGAGAACGTTTGAGAACGGTCTACTAGGGTCCGTCGATGGCGGCACATGACGGCGAGCTGATCTTCATCGCGGGTGCCCTGCTGGCCGCCGGGATCGTCGGCGCGCTGCTGGCCGACAGGGTCCGCGTGCCGGGCCTGCTGCTCTTCCTCGGGTTGGGAATGCTGGCCGGGTCCCAGGGCCTCGGCGGGATCGAGTTCGACGACGCCGAGCTGGCGCGGACGCTGGGTACGATCGCCCTGGTCCTGATCCTGTTCGAGGGCGGGCTGACCGCCGGCTGGTCGGAGATCCGGCCGGTACTGGGCAGCGCCGCCTCGTTGGCGACGATCGGCACTGCGATCACGGCGGTGATCGCCGGTTTCGCGGCCAAGTTCATCCTCGACCTCAGCACCCTGGAAGGGATGATCGTCGGCGCCGCGATCGCCGCCACCGACTCCGCCGCGATCTTCGCCGTGCTGCGCCGCTCGACCCTGCAGAAGCGGCTCGCCCGCACGCTCGAGGGCGAGTCGGGGATGAACGACCCGGTGGCGCTGCTGCTGGTGATCGGGTTCATCGAATGGATTCAGGACCCCGCCTTCGGGTTCGTCGACATGCTCGGCCTGCTGGCGGTGAAGCTGGCGATCGGCCTGGTCGTCGGGCTAGCCTTCGGCCGCCTCGCCACGATGGCGCTGAACAAGGCACGGCTGCCGACCGACGGGATCTACCCGGTGGCGACGATCGCGATCGCCGCGCTCGCCTACGGCCTCGCCGAGGTCGCGCACGGCTCCGGCTTCCTCGCCGTCTACCTGACCGCGCTGGCGCTGGGCTCGGCCCGGATCCCTGCCCGCCGTACGGTCGTCGCCTTCCACGAGGGGCTCGGCTGGGTCGCCCAGATCTCCCTCTTCATCCTCCTCGGCCTGCTGGTCTTCCCGAAGGCCCTCGACGACGTCGCCCTCGAGGGGCTGGCGCTCTCGGCGGTGCTGATCCTCGTCGCCCGCCCGGTCGCCGCCTTCGTCTCCACCGCGTTCGCGCCCCTCAACCCGCGCGAGCAGCTGATGCTGGGCTGGGCCGGGCTGCGCGGGGCCACGCCGATCTGGCTCGCCACCTTTCCGGTCGTCGCCGGGATCGGCAACAGCAACGAGCTGTTCGCGATCGTCTTTTTCGTCGTCGTCAGCTCGACCCTGGTCCAGGGGGCGACCTTCGAGCCGCTGGCGCGCCGCCTCGGCCTCACCACCGACGAGCCGGCGCTGCCACGGCGGCTGTTCGAGTCGGGGCGGATCCGGCGCATGGGCGGCGACGTCGTCGCTTACCGGCTGCCGCCCGGGGCGGCCGCGGCCGGGCACCGGGTCCGCGACCTGGAACTGCCGCGCGAGGCGCTGGTCAACGTGATCGTCCGCGAGGGAAGCGCGATCCCGCCACGGGGCTCGACCGAGATGCAGGAGGGCGACGAGCTGCACGTGCTGGTCCGCGGCGAGCTGCGCGAGGAGGTCGAGAGGCTGACCGAGCGCTGGACCAAGGGGCCGATCGGCGCCGAGGCGCCGCCGCAGCTGCCCCCGCGCGGGGCGCCGCAGGTCTTCACCGTGCGCCGGTTGCGGCCGGTCGAGGATCCGGTCGTTGACCGCGTCGTCGACGGCGTCCCCGTCGCCGCCGTGCTGCGCAGCCGCAGCGACGCGGTGGGGGCGATGGTCGCCCTGGTCGACGGCCGCTACGCGGTCAGCGGCGGCGAGGTGATCGCGGTCGGCGGCCGGCGGTCACTGGCCGCCTGGTGCGAGCGGCGAGCCGCCCGCGACGAAGGCGATGCGGCGGAACGGGCCTGGTGGCAGGAGGTCACTGGAGCTTTGATCGCCAGAGGCGGGCCGCTGAGCTAAGCGGCGCCGGCGGCCTGGACGATCTCGGCGTAGGCCTGCGCCGGGTCGTCGGCGCCGAAGACGGCGGAGCCGGCAACGAACAGGGAGGCGCCGGCGGCCGCTACCGCGCCGGCGGTGGCGACGTCGACGCCGCCGTCGACCTCGATCTTCGCCTCGCCGGCGAGAGCGCGGAGGCGCTCGACCTTGCTCGGCGAGGACCCGATGAAGGCCTGGCCGCCCCAGCCCGGGTTGACGGTCATGCAGAGGACGATGTCGGCGAGACCGGGCAGCTCGGCGATCGTCTCCGCCGAAGTGCCGGGGTTGAGCGCGATCCCGGCCAGGCAGCCGAGCTCGCGGATCGCGTGCAGGGTGCGGTTGGCATGCGGGGTGGCCTCGGCGTGGAAGCTGATCGAGTCGGCGCCGGCCCTGGCGAACTCCTCGATCTGGCGCTCGGGCGCCTCGATCATCAGGTGGACGTCGACGACCCCGCCGGCGTCGTGGACGAGGTCGGCGATGCCGCTGAGAACCAGGGGCCCGATCGTGATCGGCGGCACGAAATGGCCGTCCATCACGTCGAAGTGGATCACCCGGGCGCCGGCGTCCATCACCTCGGCGATCTGCGCCCCGAGCCGGCCGAAATCGGCGGAGAGGATCGACGGGGCGACCCGCGGCGACTCGATCAGCTCACGCATCCGCTCGCTCATGCGCGCCAGCCTACTGAGGGCGTGCGGACGTACTCACGCCTGTCGGAGCATGGACGCTCCGCAGGTCTGGCACTGCATGTCCTCGGTGTTGCTCATCCGGGCGATCGTCTGGTGTTCGCCGCAGTGGGGGCACTGGGAGACGAGTTCGAAGCGGCTGAGGCAGTAGACGCAGCGCAGCCGGCCAGGCAGCTGGGTCGGCCGCAGCCAGGGCTCACCGCAGCTCGGGCAGGCCGCCCGCTTCAGCGGGCTCTGCTCGGTCGAGTCGGGACCGGGGTCGCTCATCGCTCAATCATCGCGCTTAGTCTCTCTGACGAACCGGGCGATGAAGAAGCCGGTGGTGCGATCGCGGTCGGGGCGCAGTTGCAGGCAACGGGAATCGTGCGGCGAGGCAAGATCCGGAGCACGGGCGCCGAGGTCCTCCAGCTCCAGCGGCGGCAGCTCACCCGCCGTCGCCGCATCGAGCAGCGCCGCAACCCGCTCCTCGCCCTCGCGGCGGGAGACGGTGCAGGTCGAGTAAACGAGGATGCCGCCGGGACGAAGCAGAGGCACCGCGCGGCGCAGGGCGGCATCCTGGATCTCGGCGAGGCGCTCGATCGCCGCCGGGCTCTTGCGCCAGCGCGCGTCCGGGCGCGAGGCAAGGGCGCCCAGATCCGAGCAGGGAGCGTCGAGCAGAATCCGGTCGAAGCCGCCGGGAAGCTCGACCGTCGTCGCGTCGGTCTCGATCACGGTGACGCTGCGCAGGTCCAGCCGCTTCGCCTGGGCCGTGACCTCGGCCGCCCGGTCGGGGTCGAGCTCGACCGAGATCAGCTCGCCGCGATCGCGCATCCGCGCCGCAGTCTGGGCGGTCTTGA
>DATHUE010000006.1:0-10491 GCA_035462545.1 Solirubrobacterales bacterium | reverse complement strand
AGCGGCCGCGCCGGGTCGCCGAGGTACTCGTCGCGGCGGAAGCGCGCCGGGGCCGGCCGCCGCGCCGAGAAGAGCGGGACCGGGTCGAGCAGGTCCGGCAGCTCGTCGAGGTCGAGGTACATGAGAAAGAGCCGGTAGCTGAACTCGTGCCCGACCGGCTCGAAGCGGCGGTGGCGGACCCGGCCCTCGTAGACGGCGGAGGCGGTCATGCGGCGAGCGCCATCTCCGGCTCGGCGGCGAGCCCCTCGCAGGTCCGCATCGCGCTGAGGACGCCGTCCTCGTGGAAGCCCCAGCCCCAGTAGGCACCGCAGTAGTGGGTGCGGCGGGCGCCGTCGATCTCGGCGCGGCGGGCCTGGGCGGCGACTCCCTCGCGGGTGTAGACCGGGTGCTCGTAGGTGAATCGGCCGAGCACCCGCGCCGGGTCGATCTCCTCGCCGCGGTTGAGCGTCAGCAGGTACTGGCGGCGGCCGCGCAGCCCCTGCAGGTTGTTCATCCAGTAGGTGACGGTGGTGCGGCCGGCCGGCCGCTCGGTGAGGTGGAAGTTCCAGCTCGACCAGGCGGCGCGGCGCCGCGGCAGCAGCGAGACGTCGGTGTGGAGGACGCCTTCGATGCGCTGGTAGGGGATCGCGCCGAGGACATCCCGCTCGGCCGCGCTCGGGTCGCCGAGCAGCGCCAGCGCCTGGTCGGAGTGGGTGGCGATCACGACCCGGTCGAAGTCCTCCCAGCCGCTGCCGGCGGCGGCAATCCGGACGTGGTCCGGCAGCCGCTCGATCCGCATCACCGGCGAGCGCAGCCGCACCCGGTCTCGCCACGGTGCCGAGATCGCCTCGACGTAGCTGGTCGAGCCGCCGGCCACGGTCCGCCAGCGCGGCCGCCCGCGCAGGCTGTACATGCCGTGGTTCTCGAAGAACTCGGCCATGAAGCTGGCCGGGAAGCTCCACATCTGCGCCGGGTCGGCGGACCAGACGGCGCTCGCCTGAGGCACGATCAGCCGCTCGACGAAGTTGCGGGAGAAGCCGCGCTGCTCGAGCCAGGCGCCGAGCGAGGGCGCGGTGCCGTTCATGCCGATCAGCCCCCGCGCCTCGCGGTTGAAGCGGCGCCACTCGCGCAGCATCCCGAGGAAGGAGGGGCTGAGCAGATGGGCGGGACGGGCGAACAGGCCCCGCGGCGTGCCGGAGTACTCGAAGTCGCCGCGCCCGTCGGAGACCGAGAAGCTCATGTGCGAGGGCCGATGGGCGACGCCGAGCTCGGCCAGCAGCCGTTCGAAGTTCGGGTAGTTGCGGTCGTTGAAGACGATGAAGCCGGTATCGATCGCCAGCCGACGCGAGCCCTCCTCGACGGCGACCGTGTGGGCATGGCCGCCGAGCCGGTCGCTTGCCTCGAACACCGCGATCTCGTGCTCGCTGTGCAGCAGGTGAGCAGCCATCAGGCCTGAGATCCCGGTTCCGACGATCGCGATCTTCATCGTCTGAGACTACGTTGCGTTGCCCCGTTCGGTTGCGTCGGTCCGTCCGCGCCTGGTTGCAGGTGTTGTTGCGGCAGGGGGCCAACGGAGTCCGCCGCGGAACCAGATCGCCGACGTTTTTCAATCGGAGACCGCCCACCCGGGGAGTCGTCTCCCTCCTAACCGTGTTCAGAGCAGATGTGAAGGTCCTATGCATAACGAGGCCAGGGCGATCCCTGGTGGCTGCCGCGGGCCTGCTCGTCCTCTGGGCGACCGCCTTCACCCCAGCGGCGTTGGCCGATACCGGCGGCGCCGGCCAGGCCGCGACCGGCAAGACGCCGTTCGACCGGCAAGGAATGTGGATCTGGTACGTCGACAGCTCCGAGGGCGGCAGCCCGGCGGCGATCGTCGCCCGCGCCAAGCGCTCCGGGATCGGCACCGTCTACGTCAAGTCCGGCGACGGCGACGACGTCTGGAGCCAGTTCAACCGGGCCCTGGTGCGGCGCCTGCACGCCGGCGGCCTGAAAGTCTGCGCCTGGCAGTACGTCTATGGCGACCAGCCGGTCGACGAGGCGAAGGTCGGGGCGGTCGCGGTCAATCGCGGCGCCGACTGCCTGGCGATCGACGCCGAGGCCGAGTACGAGGGCAAGTACGCCTCCGCCGACCGTTACGTCCGCACCCTGCGAGGGGCGATCGGCGACCGCTTCCCACTTTCCCTCGCCGCCTTCCCGTACGTCGACTACCACCCCTCCTTCCCGTACTCGGTCTTCCTCGGGCCGGGCGGCGCCACCTACAACCAACCGCAGATGTACTGGCGCTCGATCGAAACCTCGGTCCGCGCCGTCTACGAGCACACCTATCTCCACAATCGGATCTGGGGGCATCCGATCTACCCGATCGGCCAGACCTACGAAGGCCCCAGCAACGCCGAGCTGCGGCTGTTCCGGCGCTACGCGCAGAGCTACGAGGGCCGGGCGCCGAGCTGGTGGTCCTGGCAGGAGACGAGCGGGCCGGAGTGGGGCGCGCTCGGGGCGCGGAGCGCCCTGCGGCCGGTGACCGGCTACAGCCCCGCGATCGAGCATCCGCTGCTGAAGCGGGGCAGCCGCGGCGACATGGTGGTCTGGGCGCAGATGCACCTGATCGGCGCCGGCCTCTCACAGGTGCCGGTCAGCGGCGTCTTCGGCCGCGCGACGATCGCCGCGGTGCGCTCCTTCCAGGCCGAGCGCGGACTGCCGGTAACCGGCCGGATCGGGACCGAGACCTGGGAAGCGCTGCTGCAGGCCGAGCCTTACCGGATGAGCTGGGCGGGCGGCGATGGTGGCGAAGCCGGTGGCGCCGCCTCGGGAGCGACCCCGCCAGCGGAGGCCGGTGGGGCCGCCTCGGTGGCGGGAGACGCGTTTGGCTCGCGTCGCCGCGGGCCGCGGCGACCGCTCTCGGCCTCGCTGCCGGCGCTGGCGTACGAGATCCCGCCGGGCCGCGGCGCTAGGCGCTGATCCGCGTCTCCAGCCGGCCCAGCGTCGGCGACTCGAGGACGATCTCGTCGCCGTCGCCGAGCCAGACACGTGGCTCACGGATGCTGCCGACCCCGGCCGGGGTGCCCGTCGCGACGACGTCGCCGGGCTCCAGCGTCATCAGCTCCGAGAGGTGGGCGACCAGGGCTGGCACGCCGAAGATCAGCGAGGCGGTCGTGTCGCGCTGCATCTCCTCGCCGTTCAGGGTCAGCGCGATCTCGATCGCGTTGTGCGGCCCGGCCTCGTCGGGCGTGACCAGCCAGGGACCGCAGGGAGCGGCCCCGTCGAAGACCTTGCCGGACATCCACTGCGGGGTGGAGAACTGCAGGTCGCGGGCGGAGAGGTCGTTGAGCAGCGTGTAGCCGGCGACGTGGTCGAGCGCGTCGGCCTCGCTCACCTGCTTGGCGCGGCGGCCGACGACGAAGGCGACCTCGGCCTCGTAGTCGATCTTGCGGCTGTTGGCGGGCAGCCGCACCGTCGCCCCGGCCGGCGCCAGCGCGTTGCGGTACTTGCCGAAGATCGTCGGGCTGGCTGGCGCCTCGACCGAGGCCTCGGCCGCGTGGTCGCGGTAGTTGAGGCCGATGCAGACGATCTTCTCCGGGTCCGGGATCGGCGGCAGCAGGCGCACCGCGGAGAGCGGGTGCGACGGCGCGCCGCTGTCGCCGAGCCGCGCCCGCAGGTCGTCCAGCCGTCCGGCCGCGAGCAGCTCCTTGAGGCCGCCCCGGTGGGGCTCCCCGAGCAGCGCCCAGGCGTCGACGACCCGCCCGTCCTCGAGCACACCCGCCCGTGCCCCGTCGCCCGCCTCGTAGCTGCCCAGCCTCATCGCCAATACGCTAGCTTTGATCCCCGGATCGGCGCCCCAAGCCCCGACCCGAAGCCCCAGGGGGCGTAGCTCAGTTGGTTAGAGCGCCGGCCTGTCACGCCGGAGGTCGCGGGTTCGAGTCCCGTCGCTCCCGCTCGTTTCCGCCGTGCTCAGCCCCGCGGCGCGTAACGGCAGTGCAGCATCAGCGCGTTGCCGTCGGGGTCCCGGAAGTGGGCCATGTGGCAGACGCCGCTGTCCATGGTGTCCGCTGCGAACTCGACGCCGCGGGATTCGAGCTCGGCGCGGGCGGCTTCGACGTCGTCGACGTGGAGGGCGATCGGGTGGCCGTGGGGACGGAACTCGATGCCGAAGGCGGTCGATTCGAGGATCGCGATCGTCAGGCTGCCGGTCTCGAACTCGACGCCGGGCATCTTGCCGTAGCGAGCCGACTCCTCGAGGCCGAGGACCTGGCCGTAGAAATCGACCGCCCGCTCGAAGTCCTGGGTAGGCAGAGTGACGAAATCGACGCCGGTGACGAGGGGGCCGCCCACGTCGCGATCCTATGCACTCAAAGCGATTGCGGTGCCAGCTTTTCGTGCAGGTCGGGTTGCCGCTTGCACGAAAAACTCCCAAGTTCCGGGCACCTTCCCATTCCTCAAACCAGTTACAGCATTTAAATCCACCCCGAGGATTGAACGCTTAGTAAGTTCAATCCATCGAAGCTCCAGGGGACCAAGGTCGCGGGAACGACGATGGTTGGGAGTGGGGCGAGGCGCACAGGGTTTGCCTCCGAGTGGCCTACCGCTACGCGAAGAATCCGAGCGAGGCCGAGGACATAGCCCAGGACGCTTTGCTCCGAGCCTTCCGTCGTAAAGACACGCTGCGCGAGCCCGAGCGCCGCAACCAGTGGCTGGCGGCGATCGTCCGCAACGAGGCCTTCCGCCAGCATGCCCGCCCCCGGCCGGACCCGATCTCGATCATCGATGGCTTCGAGGGCGAGGAGGATGCGGAGGTGCTGGCGACGGTCGAACTGGCCGATCTGCGGGAGGCGCTCGCGCAGCTGTCCGAGCGCGACCGCCGCCTGCTCGACCTCAAGTACTACAAGGACATGACCCAGGCGGCGATCGCCCACCGGCTCGGTGTCCCAGAGGGCACGGTGAAAGTCTGGCTCCACCGCGCCCGGGCGAAGCTGAAGCGCTTCTACGTGCCGCGCTGAACGGCGACTCGCTGCATCTCCAACGCCGCGACTTGCGGGCCCAGGTAGGGGACCAGCATCACGAACAGCAGGTCCGGCAGCCGCGCCGGCAGCTCCTCCGCGCGACCCGTTCGCACCTCGTCGCCGATCAGCCCGGCTACGGCGCCAACCGACATCAGCGCCACGCACTCCGGCAGCTGCTCCTCCTCGAACAGCTCGCCCGGCCGAGGAGCGAGCCGCTCCGCCAGCCGGTCGATCGCCTGGCCCTGTCGGCGACGGGCTTCGAGGCCCGCTGCGGCCGGCTCGATCAGAGCTGCTCGCGCCAGCGCCGGGTCGGCGGCGAGGAGATCGACCACCCGTTCCAAACCGCCGCGCACCCGCTCCAGCCACGGCTGCTCGATCTCGCAGCCTTCGCCCGCCGCGGCAAGGACCCGCTCGATCGCGTCCGGTGAGGTCGCCCGGATAGCGGTGGTCCTGATCAGAGGTTCCAGTGGCGGCATGTGCGGGGTGGGAACGGACCTCCCCGACCGCCTCCCTGAGCGCCGCTCACCGGTCGAGATCCACTTTCAGGGTGACAAAGAGCGAGCCGCAACGCAACCTCTTTGTCCACCGGGGCCCACGGGCCGCCGGCCCTTCAGCAGATCCGGCGCTGCTTGCCGCCGCCCTGCTGCGCCTGGCTCGGGGACGCCTTGCCGTCCATCTTCGCCAGCGCGCCCTCGATGTCGGCACCCAGCATGTCGGCCATGTCGCGGCTGAAGTTCTCCTTCACCACCATCCGCAGCACCGCCACCGACTCGGCGTCGGGCGGCAGGGTGTAGGCGGGGACGATCCAGCCCCGCTCGCGCAGCCGGTCGGCGAGCTCGAAGACGTCGATGCCGCCGTCCTTCTCGGTCGGCCGCACGACGACCACCGGCAGGTAGCGGGCGTCGTTCAGCAGTTCGAAGCGCCCGGAGGCGGTCAGGCTCGCCTCCAGCGCCGCCGCGTTCTCCATCAGGTTGCCGACCAGCCGCTCGTAGCCAGCGTGGCCGAGCCGCAGGAAGTTGTAGTACTGCAGCAGGACCGAGTTGCTGGCGCGGGAGAAGTTGAGGCTGTAGTTCGACATCTCGCCGCCGAGGTAGTTGATCTTGAAAACGAGCTCCTCGGGGACGACGTCGACGTCGCGGAACAGGACCGAGCCCATCCCCGGGTAGACGAGGCCGAACTTGTGGTTGGAGACGTTGATCGAGCGCACCTGCTCGAGCCGGAAGTCCCACTTCACCTCGGGGTAGGCGAAGGGCGCGATGAAGCCGCCGCTGGCGCCGTCGACGTGGATCGGGATGTCCCATCCCTTCTCCTGCTTGACCCGCCGCAGCAGCTCGTCGATTCCCTCGATGTCGTCGATCTGGCCGGTGAAGGTGGTGCCGAGGATCGCCCCGACCGCGATCGTGTTCTCGTCGATCAGCGGCTCGACCTCCTCCGGGCCGATGACGTGGCGGTCCGGCGTCAGCGGGATCACCCGCTGCTCGACCTCGAAGTAGCGGGCGAACTTCTCCCAGCAGGTGTGGACGTCGGCGCCGAAGACAACGTTCGGCCTGGCGCTGTCGTCGCCGCGCCGCGCCCGCCAGCTGTGCTTGTGGGCGAGCAGCCCGAGCATGATCGCCTCCGAGGAGCCGATCGTCGCCGTCCCGCACGGTTCCTCGTCGCCGGGGGCGTGGAAGAGCCGGCCCATCATGCTGACCACGCGGTGGTGGATCGCCTCGGTCTGCGGGTACTCGTCCTGGTCGACGAAGTTGCGGTTGAGCGTCTCCGTCGCCAGTTCCTGCGCCTCCGGCTCCATCCAGGTGGTGACGAACGAGGCGAGGTTGAGCGCCGGGTTGCCGTCGAGGTTGAGCTCGTCGCGGATCAGCTGCTGGGCCGCCCGCGCCGTCATCGAGCCGCGCGGGATCGTGTGCTCGGGGATCTCCTCGGTGAAGTACCGCCCGCTGTAGGTGGTGTTGGTCAGCTTCCCCGCTTCGCCGCCGCTCTTCACCTTGCGCAGAGTCATCGGCGGGGACTGTACACGCGGGCGATGGCGGTGAGACGAACTTCGGACCGCTGTACAAGCCGGCAGCGCCGGCCCTCGCCGATCCTTGGTCGATGAAGACCGTGCCCCGTCAGATCGTGGCGTTCGGTGGAGGGGGATTCTCGATGGAGTCCGGGAACCCGCTGCTCGACGACTACGTGCTCGGTCTCAGCCGCGCCGAGCGGCCCCGGGTCTGCTTCCTGCCCACGGCCAGCGGCGACGCCGACCACTACGTCGTCCGCTTCTACCGCGCCTTCTCCGCCGATCGCTGCGAGGCCAGCCACGTCTCCCTGTTCCGACGCGAGCAGGGCCCCGCAGACCTGCGCCGCCACCTGCTCTCGCAGGACCTGATCTACGTCGGCGGCGGCAGCGTCGTCAGCCTGCTCGGCGTCTGGCGGGCGCACGGGATCGACGCGATCCTGCGCGAGGCCTGGGAGTCCGGGGTCGTCCTCTGCGGCCTCTCGGCCGGCTCGCTCTGCTGGTTCGAGGACGCGGTCACCGGGTTCCACGGCGAGCCGCGGCGCGTGCGCGGACTCGGCCTGCTGCCGTTCAGCAACTGCGTCCACTACGAGCGCGACTCGAAGCGCCGCAGCTCCTACCACTCGTTCCTGCGCGAGGGGATGCTGCCGGGGTACGCGGCCGAGGACGGCGCCGCCCTGCACTTCACCGGAACCGAGCTGAGCCGGGTGGTGGCCTCGCGGCCGGCCGCCCGCGGCTACCGGCTCGACATCGCCGGACGCCGGGTGGTGGAGATGAGGATCGCCACCACCTACCTCGGGGAGGACACGAAGGCGACCGAGCTGCCCCTCCCCGAGGCGCTGTCCACCGCGGTCGCCGCCTGATGGTCAGGCGCATCCTCGCCCTCGGCGGGCACGACTTCAGCTCGCGACCGCCCGATCGCGCCGTCTGCGAGCTGCTCTTGAGGCTGGCAACCGAGCGCGGTGGCGCCCGGCCGAAGATCTGCATCCTGCCGACCGCCAGCGGCGACCCCTCCGAGCAGATCGGCCGCTTCTACGCCTCCTTCGGCGAGCGCCCCTGCGAGCCCTCCGACGTCTCCCTGTTCCGCCTCGGCCGCCGCCCGGTGGTGCTGCGCGACCACCTGCTCGAACAGGACCTGATCTACGTCGGCGGCGGCAGCCTCCTCAACCTGCTGGCGGTCTGGGACGCGCACGAGATCGGCGCCATCGTCAGCCTCGCCTGGCGCCAGGGAATCGTCCTGGCGGGCCAGAGCGCCGGGGCGATGTGCTGGTTCGAGGCCGGGATCACCAAATCGTCGGGCAGGCCGTCGGCCGCGGCCGGGCTCGGCCTCCTGCACGGCAGCCTCTGCGTCCACTACAACAACGAGCCCGAGCGCCGCGCCGCCTACCTCGACGCGGTCGCCGACGGGATGCCGGGCGGTTACGGCCTCGACGACTACGCCGGCCTGCTCTGGGAAGGCGAAGCGCCCCCCTCCGCCGTCACCGCCCGCCGCGGCGCCCGCGCCTACCGAGTCTGCTCCCGCGAAGGCGTCGCCACCGAGTCCCCGCTCCCCGCCAAATTCCTCCCGGCCCCAGCCCCAGCTGCCCTCAGAGAGGACATAGCCGAGTTCAGACGGATAACCAAACTCCGGAAAGGCGCTGGCTGGCTCGGCTGAGAGCCTCCCAGGCTCACTCCCCTGCCACCGGCGGAGCCGTCGGATCGGCGCTCTCCTCGCCCAAGCTCTCCCGCGCGATGTAGTCCTCGGCCAGCAGCAGGTTGTCCTTAGAGCGCTCGACCACGTTCAGCAGGTCGCCCATCAGCGCCACCTCCTCGACCTGCTCCTTGACGAACCACTGCAGGAACTGCTCGGCCCGGTAGTCCTTGACCTCGCGCGCCAGCTCGAACAGGGCGAAGATCTCCTCGCTGACCCGCTTCTCCTGGTCGAGCGCCATCGTCACCGGTTTGACCCCGTCGGTGTACCGGGTCTCCTGAGACTTGATGTCGGGGATGTGGACCTTCTCGCCGACGTCGAGCAGGTACCGGACCATCATCATCGCGTGCTCGCGCTCCTCCAGCGCCTGCCGGTAGAAGAAGTGGGCGAGCCGCGGCAGGGTCTCGGCGTCGTAGTAGACGGCGGCGCCAACGTACTGCTGAGAGGCCGCGAACTCGTTGGCGATCTGCGCGTTGAGCGCGTCGGCGAAGCTCTGCTTCCGTTTCGGTTTGGCTTTGGCCATCTCGGGCTCCTTCGGGTCGGCGGGCTGGGGGATTCCCAACGTAGCCGAAACGCCGGATTCGGCCAGCCGAAGAGCGGGTTAGGGAACCCAGCGAAAGCCGAGCTCGTCGAGGCGCGGCTCGAGCGGGCTGGAGGGCAGCCCCGGCTTGGTCGCCTGGGCCGGGTCGTTGTAGCCGGAGGGGGCGACGTCGTTGGGGGTGTCGGGGTGGAAGATCGAGGCCAGGTACTGGATCTGGCCTCGGCCGGGGCCGAGCTCGGTCTGGCCGCCGCCGTAGGCGCCGATGCCCTGCTGCTCGCAGTAGTCGTAGGTGGCGAAGAGGTTGGAGATCGGGCCGAAGCGCGAGGGCTTGACGTTGACCGTCTTCGGCGGCGACCAGGGCATCGCCTCGATGTCGGCGACCGAGTGGATCGGCGCGTCCCAGGTCACCCGCTCGGAGACGGCGTCGAGCAGCGGCCGCGTCTCCTCGGTCACGTCGGGGTCCTCGAGCCAGGCGTCGGGGAAGGTCTCGATCAGCTTCGCGTACAGCTCCGGGTCGGTCTCGACGTCGACCGGGGTGCCTTTGTAGAAGCCCTTGAGGTCGAGCGAGTCGACCGCGCCAGTCTCGGCGAGGGCGGCGATCAGCTCGTCGTCCCAGTCGTTGAAGGGGTCGAGCTTGAAGCGCAGCGTCGGGTAGTGCTCGAGCCGCGCTAAGAGCGGCTCGATCGAGGAGGGCTCGTCGCTGCCGAACGGCGTCAGCCGCATCGAGCTGACGAAGGTCAGCGGTCGGGCCTCGCGGCCGACGGCCTCTGCCAGGTTGGTCCCCGCCTGGCGCAGCGCCAGGTCGAGCGCCGCCGACTCGAACGCCCAGCGGCGGTAGGCGCGCGAGTCCTCGCGCTCCGGCGCCGAGGTGGGGAACAGGTCGGTCTCCTCCAGCAGCTGGGAGAACTCGTCGAAACTGCGCGTTCCGGTCAGGTCGGCGGGCGGGCCGTGGCCCTGCTGGGCGACGTGGTCGACGGCGTCGTAGGTGACGTCCTCGCCGATCCCCTCATGGCCGCCGCCGCGCAGCTTGATCAGCGTCGTCAGCCGTTCGAAGTCGCCGAGCACCAGCTCCAGCCCCTCGAACTCGACCGAGTCGATCTCGACCGGCAGCCCCGCGATCGCGTCGTAGGAAGCCATCGACCGGAGCCTAGCTGTCCTACCCACGGACGTTGTGAACGCGGCTGATCGGCGGCCGGTCTCCCAGTGAGCTGTGCGGGCGACGCCGGTTGTAGTAGCGCAGAAAGGATGCCATGGCCCTGGCGCGCTCGGCTGAGTTGGGCCAGGAGTG
>DATHUE010000005.1:0-2055 GCA_035462545.1 Solirubrobacterales bacterium | reverse complement strand
TTCTCCTTGTTGCTGGGTGGCTTGACACCCCCAGCCTTCAAGGAGGCCCGGATGAACAACGTTGTTAGGAGCTACAGCTAGGCGGTCAGCGCGGCGATCGTGGCCAGCAGGCGGTCGAAGTCGATCGGCTTGGTGACGAAGCCGTTGACCTCGAGGCCGGTGGGGGCGTCGGCGTCGGTCGCGTCCTGGTGGGCGCTGACGATCAGCGCCGGGGTCTCGATTCCCTCGGCGCGCAGCTCGCGCAGGGCTTCGATCCCGGACTTGCGCGGCATCATCGCGTCGAGCAGCAGCAGGTCGGGCTGGGCGGCCGCGCTTGCGTGGACCAGCTCGACCACCTCCTGGCCGTCGGCGGCGGTCGCGACCTCGTAGCCGGCCAGCTCCAGCCGGGTCCGCATCAGCAGGAGGATCGTCTCCGAGTCGTCGGCGACGAGGACGCGCGCCATCAGGGCGCCACCGGAAGGCGGAAGCTGAAGGTCGAGCCGGCGCCCGGGGCGGACTCGACGCCGATCGTGCCGCCGTGCAGCTCGACCAGCGACTTCGAGATCGCGAGGCCGAGGCCGGTGCCGCCGACGCGCTGGGTCAGCCCCGCGTCGCCGCGGGTGAAGCGCTCGAAGATGTGCTCGATCTGGCTCTCGGGTATCCCCGGTCCGTTGTCGCTCACGGCAATCTCAACCTCGGCACCGGTTACCCGCGCCGAGACCTCGATAGACGCACCTTCGGGCGAGTACTCATGCGCATTGGTAAGCAAATTAACGAGTATTTGGCGGATCCGGTCCGCCTCGACGTAGATCGGCGGCAGCCCCGGCTCGATCTGCTGGGTCAGGGTCTGGCCGGCCCCCTCGGTCTGCGCCCGCATCGTCCGCACCGCGTCGTCGATCAGCGGCGCGACCGCGGTCGGCTGCGGCGTGATCGCGAGCCGGCCGGCGTCGCTGCGGGCGAGGTCGAGCAGGTCGTTGAGGAGGCGGACCAGGTGGCGGCAGTTGTCGAGGATGATCTCGACCGTCTCGACCTGCTTCGGGGTGAGGCTGTCGCGCTCCAGCATCAGCAGCTCGGCGAAGCCCTGGACCGAGGTCAGCGGACTGCGCAGCTCGTGCGAGGCGGTGAGGACGAACTCGTCTTTGAGCCGGTCGAGCTGGTCGCGCTGGCTCGCCTCCTGCTCGAGCTCGTCGGCCATCTCGTTGAAGGCGGCGCCGAGCGTGGCGGTCTCGGAGAGGCCGCCGATCTCGACCCGGGCCCTGCGGTCGCCCGCGGCGAGACGGCCGGCCGCGTCGACCAGCTCCTCGAGCGGCCGCCGCATCGAGGCGATCAGGCCGCTGAACAGCAGCAGCGCCCCGGTCAGGCCGGCGATCAGCCCGGCCGCGACCAGCAGCGCGGTGTCACGGGTGTCGGCTGAGATCTCGTCCTGCAGTTCGGCCCGGCGGCGCCCCTGGCTGGCGACGACCTGGCGGGCGCGTTCCGCTTCGGGCGCTTCCGCCAACCGCACCCGCGCCGCCATCTCCACCTGGTAGGAGCGGGCGATCGCGTCCTCGAAGTCCTGGCGCTGCTGGATGAAGCGGCCGACGCCGATCACGGCCATCGCGGTCAGCACCGCGAACCCGATCGCGAACCCGATCCGCAGCCGGTTGGCAAGCGATGGGCTGAGGCGACGGCCTCGTCGTGAATATGCTTGCGCGGCGATGGGCGACGAGGCTACAGGCACGGGTGACGGCTCCGTCGCCGCGCCGGACGGCATCGACCTCGACCGCGTCGAAGGCTGGTTCGCGCTCAACGTCCCCAGCGCCAGCCCGCCGCTCCGCTTCGAGCGGATCGCCGGCGGCCACTCGAACCTGACCTACCGGGTCGAGGACGCCGGCGGCAGCCGCTGGGCGCTGCGGCGCCCGCCGCTCGGCAAGCGGCTCGGCTCCGCCCACGACATGGCCCGCGAGTACAAGGTCGTCTCCGCGCTCGGCCCGACCGAGGTGCCGGTGGCGCCGGTGGTCGGGCTCTGCGAGGACGAGTCGGTCAACGGCGCCCCCTTCTACGTGATGGAGTTCGTCGAGGGGCCGGTCCTGCGCG
>DATHUE010000004.1:0-13725 GCA_035462545.1 Solirubrobacterales bacterium | reverse complement strand
GATGCACACCTTCCTCGGTGTGCCGATCACGGTCAGGGGCGAGCCCTTCGGCAACCTCTACATAACCGAGAAGCAGGGCGGGGCCGATTTCGACGGCGAAGACCAGGCAGCCGCGATAACGCTCGCTACCTGGGCCGGCATCGCGATCGAGAACGCTCGCCTCTACACGACCCTGAGCGAACGCGAGGCCGAGGTCGAGCGCGCCCTGCGCCGCTCGGAGACCTCGGTGTACATCTCCCGCGCGGTCGGCGGGGAGACCGACGTCGAGCGGGTGCTCGACCTGATCGTCAAGCGCGCCCGCGCCCTGGTCGAGGCGCGGACGCTGCTGGTCATGCTGCGGCGCGGCGGCCGCTTGGTTGTCGCCGCCCAGGCTGGGATCGTCGGCGAGGAGGTCGAGCGGCTGACGATCCCGACCGAGGACGCGGTCTTTCAGGCGGCGATGCAGGAGCGGGTCGCGCAGCACCTCGAACCCGGCTCGCCCCCGTCGGAGGCCCGGTTGCGGGAGCGCGTCGGGGCCGAAGCGGCGCTGGTCGTCCCCCTGCTCTTTCGCGGCTATGCCGTGGGGACGCTGGTCGCGCTCGACCGCGAAGCGGGCGGCGAATTCGACGAGGAGGATCTGCGGCTGCTGCAGGCCTTTGCCAGCAGCGCCGCCAGCGCGGTCGCCACCGCGCAGGGCGTCGAGGCCGAGCGCCTGCAGCAGCAGGTCGAGATCGGCGAGCGCGAGCGCCAGCGCTGGGCGCAGGAGCTGCACGACGACGCGCTGCAGGGGCTCGCCGCGATCCGCATCTCCCTCGCCGCGGCGCTCCAAAGCGAAGGGGAGGGCCGGGCGGAGCGGATCGAGGCGGCGGCGTCGGAGACCGTCGATCGGCTCGAGGGTCAGGTCAACGAGCTGAATCGGCTGATCAACGACCTGCGGCCCGCCGCGCTGGAGCGCCTCGGCCTGAGCGGCGCCTTGCAGGCCCTGGCCGAGGAGTGCTCGGCGCGCGGGGGCTTCGCGGTCGAGACCGAGATCGAGTTCGAGGAGAAGTTGGCAGGCGAGGAGGAGCGGGCCGTCTACCGCCTCGCGCAGGAGGCACTCAACAACGTCGTCAAGCATTCCGAGGCCCGCGGCGCGACGGTCTCCGCCCGTTTGGCCGACGGCTATGCGGAGGTCGACGTACGCGACGACGGACGGGGCTTCGACCCAGAGTCCGTGGACGGCGGCCGGGGCCTGACAGGCATGCGCGAGCGGATCGAGCTGTTTGGCGGCGAGATCGAGATCAAATCCGCGCCAGGCCGGGGCACGCGAATCTCCGCCCGGGTGCCGGTCAGGACTGGCTAGCTGCCGTGCGGGCGATGGTGCTGGAGCGCCCGCGAGAGCCGCTGCGAGCCCGCGAGCTGCCGGACCCGCTGCCACAGCCTGGCCAGGTGCTGATCGCGGTCGCCGCCTGCGGCGTCTGCCGCACCGACCTCCACATCGTCGACGGCGAGCTGGAGAAGCCGAAGCTGCCGCTCGTTCCCGGCCACCAGATCGTCGGCACGGTGGCCGGCGCCGGGGAGGGGGCGGAGCGCTTTGCGCCCGGCGATCGGGTCGGGGTCCCCTGGCTCGGCTGGACCTGCGGGCAGTGCTCCTACTGCCGCAGCGATCGTGAGAACCTCTGCGATCGCGCCCGCTTCACCGGCTACGACGTCGACGGCGGCTACGCCGAGCTGGCGCTGGCCGACGAGCGCTTTTGCTTCCCGATCCCCGACGGCTTTACCGACGAGCAGGCGGCGCCGCTGCTCTGCGCGGGCCTGATCGGCTACCGGGCTCTGCGGTTGGTGGGCGAGGCTGAGCGGATCGGCTTCTACGGCTTCGGCGCCTCCGCCCACATCCTCTGCCAGGTCGCGGTCCACCAGGGGCGCCGCGTCTTCGCCTTCACCCGCGAGGGCGACGCCGAGACCCAGGCCTTCGCCCGCGAGCTCGGCGCCGAGTGGGCCGGTTCCTCTGCTCAGGCGCCACCCGAGCCGCTCGACGGGGCGATCGTCTTCGCCCCGGTCGGGGGGCTGATGCCAGCGGCTCTGCGCGTGAGTGCCAAGGGCGCGCGCGTGATCAGCGCCGGGATCCACATGAGCGACATCCCCACTTTCCCCTACGAGATTCTCTGGGGTGAGCGAACCCTCGGCTCGGTCGCCAACCTGACGCGCCGTGACGGTGAGGAGCTTCTCGACCTCGCCCCCCGGGTTCCCCTGCGGACCGAGGTCGAGACCTATCCATTGGCGGAGGCGAACGCCGCCCTCGACGACCTGCGGGCCGGACGTTTTCGCGGCGCGGCAGTGCTCAGCTTTCCTTAGCCGCCAGCTTCGACGATCCCGTTGTCGATCGCGAAGCGGACGAGGTCGGGACGCGACTCGATCCCGAGCTTCTCCAGCAGCTTGGCGCGGTTGACCTCGATCGCCCGCACGCTGAGGAAGAGCTGCTCGCCGATCTCGCGGTTCGTGTGGCCGAGGGCCAGCAGCCGCAGCAGCTCCCGCTCCCGCTCGCTGAGGTCATCGAGCGGGTCGGCTTCGAGCTTCGCCATCGCCCCGCCCAGCTCGGGGTCGACGTAGGAACCGCCGCCGGCCGCGGTCCGGATCGCCTCGGTCAGATTGCGCTCGGCCGCCTGCTTCAGCACGTAGCCGGCGGCGCCGGCACGAAGCAGCTCGCGCGCCTTGCGGGGATCGCTCTGCATCGTCAGGACGACGATCGCGGTTGCCGGGACGCTTTCGCGCAGGCTCTGGATGTCTCGTGCCGGGTCGGCCCCGGGCATCTGCAGGTCGAGCACCAAGACGTCGGGCCGGCGGTCCGCGGTGAGCCGCACGGCGGCGGCGGTGTCGGAGCCCTCGCCGATCACCCGCAGGTCGGGCTCCCCCTCCAGCATGCTGCGCAGCCCGGCGCGGATCACGTTGTGATCGTCGGCCAGCACAACGGTGATCTGCTGCTTGCCCCCCATAGCGTGCTTCGCCCGGGAGTCTGCCACGCTCGCCCCGGTCCCGAGCCGCACGCCGGAGTGTGGCTTTGGCCCGATGGAGAGAGGCGCCCGATCGGCGACCCTGGCGCTATGCGAGTACTGGCCGCCCTGAGCGGCAACGCCCTGCTACGTGGTGGGGAGCCGGCAGAGGCCGGCGCCCAACCGGACGACGTGGCGGCGGCGGCAGAGGCTCTTGCCGGTGTTGCCGAGGAGCACGAAGTGGCGATCGCCCACGCCTTCGACGCTCGGCTCGGCTCCGCGCTCGGGCTGGCGCTGCGCAACGCGCTCCCCGATCGCGACCTGGCCACGGTGATCGTCGACGTCGTGGTCGGCACCGGCGCCCCCGGCTTCCTCGACGGCCCCTCCGTGCTCGAGCCCCAGGCGATCGTCGAGCTGCGCAGCCTGCGCACGCTGATCGACGCCGGGGCGCTGGTGATCTGCGCGGGCGGCGGCATCCCGGTCGCGCTCGACGGCAACGGCATGCTGCACGGGGTGGAGGCTGTGGCCGACGAGAACCTCACCGCCGCCCTGCTGGCGCGGCGCCTCGACGCCGACCTGCTGGTGATGCTGACCGACGCCGACGCGGTGGGCTCGATCGGCCCCAAGGCCGAGGCGGCCCGCCGCTTCGTCGAGGCGACCGGCCGCCGGGCCGCGATCGGCGAGCTCGCGAAGGCGGTCGAGGTGGTGCGGGGCGCCTCCGGGACTCAGATCTCCGCCCAGGGCGCCGCCTCGCGGGGCTGCAGAGCCCCCGCGCCGGCAGGGGGCGGCGCGGGGGTGTTTGCAGTCGACGGGGGGACCCTTATCTCAGGAGTCTTTCCTCATCGGGGTCACCGTTCCGCGCGCGGGGGAGAATGGACTGGCGCGGGTTGCGGGACCAGCTCGGAAGCCGGGGTGATCGGGGTGATCAGGGTCGGGCAGGGCGCGGTGCGGGTGACGCGCGCGGCGACGCTGCCGAGCAGGAGCCGGCGGGCGGCTCCGTAATGGCCGCGCGAGCCGATCACGAGGAGGTCCGCGCCCGCGGCCGCATCGGGGATGGCGTGGCTCGGGGAGCCGTAGAGGAGCTCTCCCTCGGCCTCGACGGAGCTGCGGGCGTGCTCGACCGCGTGCATGAGCCGGCGCTCGATGCGCGCCTTCTCGTCCTCGCTGCGCGGATCGCCTTCGGTCGCGAGGACGAGGTCGACGTCGACGACCGAGATGATGCGAAGCGAGGCGCCGGCCCGCTCGGCAAGGTCGATCGCGGTGCGCAGGGCGACCTGGGACTGCTTGCTGCCGTCGAACCCGACGGCGATCGTGCCGATCCGAAAGCTGCGGTCAGCGAGGCCGCGCGGGGCAACGGCGACGGCGCAGGGCGCCTCGCTCAGCACCCGCTCGCCGGCGCTGCCCGGGCAGACACGCCCGAGTCGCCCGCGGTGGGTGGAGCCGACGACGATCATGTCGCTTTCCTCGGCCTCGGCAAGTTCCTTCAGGCCGGTGGTTTCGTGGCCGCCGGTCAGCACCCGGACCGAGAAGGGGGTGTCGCCGAGCACCTCGGTGGCGCCGCGCCTGATCCAGTGCTCGTCCTCCTTGACCACCAGTTCGTAGCTCTCGCCCAGCAGCTCGGGCCAGTAGCCGCGCACCGAGGCGACGGTCAGCCCGCCGTCTTGGGTTGCGGTGAGCGCCTTGGCGAAGGCGAGTGCGTCGCGGGAGGCCGGCCGCCCGTCATAACCGACCAGGAGTCGCAGCGGTCGGGCGGAGGGTACGGGGGGAGCAATCGCTCGGGGGGCGACCGGCTCGGCGACCGTGCTTCCTGGCTCCATGTGACCAAGCTAGGCGTCCGCCCGCCGCCCGCCATCCGGGTAGCGCCACACCCGGGACGTGCTTTGGCCGCGTTACGCTGGCCGCGATGAGCGATTCCGGGAGCGCCGAGACCTCGATCGTTCTCGCCGACGATCACGCGGTCGTTCGCGGTGCCCTGAGGGCGCTGCTCGAGGACCAGTCCGGCTTCGCGGTGGTGGGCGAGGCCGCCGACATCGCCTCCGCCCGGGCGGCCGTCCTCGAGCACCGGCCCCGCGTCCTGGTCCTCGACGTCAACATGCCCGACGGCCTCGCCGTCGACGCCGTCGCGGGGCTGCGCGAGCTGGCTCCAGAGACCGAGGTCGTCCTCTTGACGATGGAGCGCGACATGACGCTGGCGCGCAGCGCGCTCGACTCCGGCGCCCGCGGCTACCTCTTCAAGGACGCGGCCCACCTGGAGCTGATCGAGGCGGTGCGTCACGCCGCCGAGGGGCGCGACTACCTGCCGGCCGCCGTCGCCGCCGGCCTCAAGGACGAGGGGAATGCCGGGCAGGCGGTGCTGACCCCGCGCGAGACCGAGGTGCTGCGGTTGATGGCGCTCGGCCACACCAACCGCGAGATCGCCGAGCAGCTCTCGCTCAGCGTCCGCACCGTCGAGACCCACCGCGCCCACATCCAGCAGAAGCTCGGCCTCTCCAGCCGCCCCGACCTGACTCGCTACGCGCTCGACAACGGCTTGATCGATACCTGAGGCTCGGCCGCGAGGCCGCCATCCGGGTAACCCCACAGCGAAGCGACGGCGGGACCCTGATGTGGCCTCTGCGGGGCTGGGTAAGGCTTCCCCGATAACGATGAAGGCTCTGCACGAGACGCACTTCGGTATGGACGTGAGTCGGCGATGAGCGCCAGGGTGGTGATCGCGGGCGGTGGCGTCGCCGCGCTCGAGGCCGCGATCGGCCTGCGCGAGATGGCCGGCGACCGGGTCGAGGTGGCGATCTGCTCCCCGCGCGAGGACTTCGTCTACCGCCCCTTCGCGGTGGCCGAGCCCTATGGCGCTTCGCGGGCGATGCGCTACGACTTGGCGGAGCTGGCCGCGCGCTGCGGGGCCAGCTATCACCGGGCCGCGATCGGATCGGTCGACGGCGAGGGGCGGCGGGCGCACACGCACGACGGCGAGGAAATCGCCTACGACCACCTGATCGTCGCCTGCGGATCGCGGCTTCTGGCGAGCGTCCCGGGCGCCATCGTCTTCTGGGGCGTGGCCGACGACGGCCGGGTTCAGGACGTGGTCCGCGAGCTGCGCGAGGGCAGGCTGCGGCGGGTCGCGTTCACGATGCCCACCGGCGCCACCTGGGCGCTGCCGATGTATGAGCTGGCCTTGCTCGCCGAGCGCGAGCTCTCCAGGCAGGGCGTCGAGGGCACGAGCCTCGTCGTCGTCACCCCCGAGGACGCCCCGCTGCGTCTCTTCGGCCGCGCCGCGAGCGAGCGAGTGGCCGCACTGCTGGCCGAACGCGGCATCGAGGTCGTGACCGGCGCCACCCCGATCCACTTCGAGGAGGGGCAGCTTGCAACCTCGCCGCGGGCGGCCGTCGAGGCCGACGCGGTCCTCAGCCTGCCCCGGATGGAAGGCCGCAGAATCGGCGGCATCCCCTGTGACCTCGGTGGCTTCATACCCGTCGACGACCACGGCCGCGTGCGCGGGATGCAGCACGCCTACGCCGCCGGGGATGCGACCGCCTTCCCTGTCAAGCAGGGCGGTGTCTCCACCCAGCAGGCAGACGTCGTCGCCGAAGCGATCGCGGCCGAGCTCGGTTGCGACGTCGAGGCAGAGCCCCTCGATCCAGTCCTGCGAGGCGTGCTCTGGACTGGCGCGAAACCGCTGTACCTGTCGGGGCATCTCTCCGGCGGGCACGGCGAAACCTCGATAGCGAGCGGCGAGCCACCTTGGGAGGGCGCGGCCGAGGGGAAGATCGTCAGTCGTTACCTGACCCCCTTCCTTGCGGAGGCCCAGCTGCCGGCTGCCTGAAGTGCCAGGGGTAGAGTGGGCCGGTGAAGACGCAGGTCCTCACTCGCGCCGAGTACGAGCAGGAGCTGAAGCGTCTGCAGAGCGAGATGGTGCGCCTGCAGGAGTGGATCGTGCAGGAGGGCTTGAAGATCGTTGTCCTGTTCGAGGGCCGCGACACGGCGGGCAAGGGCGGCGTGATCAGCCGGATCACCGCCCGCACCAACCCCCGGGTCGTCCGCACCGTCGCGCTCGCCAAGCCGAGCGACCGCGAGCGCACGCAGTGGTACTTCCAGCGCTACGTGGCGCACCTCCCCGCCGCCGGCGAGATGGTCCTGTTCGACCGCAGCTGGTACAACCGCGCCGGGGTCGAGCGGGTGATGGGCTTCTGCAGCGACGAGGAGTACGAGGAGTTCATGCGCACCTGCCCGCGCTTCGAGCAGATCATCCAGCGCTCAGGCATCGTCCTGCTCAAGTACTGGCTGTCGGTCAGCGACGAGGAGCAGGAGCGCCGCTTCCAGTCCCGCCTCGAGGACCCCGCCAAGCGCTGGAAGCTGAGTCCGATCGACCTCGAGGCGCGTGCCCGCTGGGTCGACTACGCCGAGGCCAAGGACGAGATGTTCGCGTACACCGACACCAAGGAGTCGCCGTGGTTCGTGGTCGAGGGCGACGACAAGCGCACGGCCCGGCTCAACCTGATCGCACACCTGCTCGACCAGGTCCCCTACGAGCCGATCGATCACGAGAAGCTCGAGCTGCCGCCACGCCAGGAGCGCTCCTATGTGCGGCCGCCCGCCGAGACGCAGAACTTCGTCCCCGAGCGCTACCGCGTGGAATGAAGGCGCTCTCCTCGATCGAGTGGACGATGCTCTTCTTCTTCATCGGCTGGAAAGCACAGGCATCCCGCTCCTCCTCCCGCTACGAAATCCCCTGCAACTCTTCGCCGGAGGCGACCGATTCGGTGCCGAAGTGGCGAGACGCCTGCCGTCGAAGTCGGCGATTTCCGTCTTCGGCCCGAACGGCAGGTCACCGAGGCGGCGGGTACCCACGGAGGAACGGGACCCGGGTCTTGCCTGGCGCCCGCCTGGGCCGGGAGGTAGGTTCGGCGCCGTGGAGCCGAAGACGATCGAGGTCGGCGGGCGGCGCTTCGCCTATCGCATCGTCGGTGCCGGCCCGCCGCTGCTGCTGATCAACGGCTACGCCGCGACCGGTGGCGACTGGGACCCGACGCTGCTGACGGAGCTGGGGCGCTCGTTCGAGGTGATCTGCCCGGACAACCGCGGCGTCGGCGGCTCGGTGCTGGGCGAGGACGAGCTGGCCGTCGGCGGAATGGCAGCCGACCTCGAGGCGCTGCTGGACGCGCTCGGGTTGCAGCGGACGCCGGTGATCGGCTGGTCGATGGGCGGCTTCGTCGCCCAGGCGCTGGCGCGGCGGACGCCGGGACGGGTCACGGCCCTGGGGCTGCTCTCGACCGACCCGGGCGGGGCCGAGGCGGTGCTGGCCGACCCGGCGGACTGGGCCCGGCTGATCGACCATTCCGGCACCCCACGCGAGCAGGCGAGCCGCCTGATCGCGCTGCTCTTCCCGCCCGGGCTGGCGCCGGAGATCGACCGCCAGTTCGGCGAGGTGGTCGCGGCGGCGCGGGCGGACTTGTCGCCGGCAACCCTGGCGGCGCAGGAGCGGGCGATGGCCGCCTGGCACATCCAGTCGCTCGGCGACGCGCCGACCGGCACCGACTTGCTGCCCGTCCTCATCGCCCACGGCAGCGAGGACGTCGTCATCCCCGCCGCCAACGCCGAGCGCCTCGCCGCCCGCTGGCCCGGCGCCCGGGTCGAGCTGTTCGCCGGCGGTGGCCACGCCTTCATGGCGCAGGAGCCGCAGCGGCTCGCCGAGCTGCTGGTCTCCTTCGTAGGGCGCTGAGCGCGCCCGCTTAGCTCAGTCGCCGAACTGCTCGGCCAGGTCGGTGACGTCGACGACGCTGGCCGGATCCGGAAGCTGGATCGCCGGTTCGACGCCGAAGTCGTAGAGCTCCATCTGCATGTCCATCGTCACCGCCGGCGCCCCGGGCTCGAGGGCGAAGCCGGTCACGACCCGGGCTCGGCGCAGCCTGCCCTGGCGGTCGATCCAGGCTTCGACGCTGCCGGTTGCGCCGTCGCCAATCTCCTCGAGCTGATCGGCAGCGTCGTCGTCGCCCTCGCTGCGGAGGATGTCGACGTAGCTGTCGAAGTCGATCGTGCCGCGGTAGCGCCTGGTCATCGCCCCGCGCACCCGTTCGGGCGCGAGCTCGACGACGGTGCCGCGGGCGGCCCGCAGCATCTCCAGTTGTTCCCACGGGTCGGAGCCTTCGGCGAGCACGTCGTACTCCTCGCTGGCGAGGGTCGGGTCGGCCGCCAGCCATTCCTTGCCGGCGGGCAGGGTCCCGGGCGAGAGCGTCGTCGAGAACAGCGGCGAGCGCACGTAGAGGAGCTCCTCGGAACCGATCATCTCCACTTCGACGCTGCCAACCGGCGGTGGCGCCTGCATCGTCAGCTTCATCTCGCTGCGGCCGTCGGCGGCGAAGGCGCCGCTGCCGCTCATCGTCATCGTCTGGCCGGCGGCCGCCATCGTCGCGCTGATCGTCATCCGCGCTCCCTGCAGCGCTCGCGTCTGCTCCGCCGCGGCGGCGATCGGGTTGGGGTCGAAGGGGTTCTTCTCGCCACCCCGCAGCATCGCGTTGAGCGCGACCAAGATCACCAGCAGCGCCAGCACCCCGGCGAGTCGCAGCGCCCAGCGCGAGAGCGGATCGGTCTCCGGTGCTGCCCTCATCAAGCTCGTATCGGTTCCGCTTCGAGCTGACTTGAGCGGTCAGGCAACTCCGGGATAGGGTTGCCGCGGTGGCGAGGACGCGGAGATCCGCTGACCGGGAGGCTCGTCGCGAAGAGCTGCTGCGGATCGCCGCCGGCCTCTTCGCCGAGCGCGGCTACGAGGCGACCACGGTGCGCGACATCGCCAGCGCCGCGGGGATCCTCTCCGGCAGCCTCTACCACCACTTCGACTCGAAGGAGGCGATGGTCGACGCCATCCTCGCCCCCTTCCTCGCCGAGGCGGTAGCCGGTTGCGAGGCCGTGGTCGCCGGCGGCGAGGGGCCGCGGCGGACTCTCGAAGGCCTGATCACGGCGGCGCTGGACGGCATCGCCGATAACCGGGACGCGATCCTGATCTTCCAGAACGAGGCGCAGCGCCTGGCGACCGAGGCGCGCTTCGCCTACCTCGGCGAGGCGGATCGCAAGCTGGAGCGGATCTGGACCGACCTCTTGAGGCGGGGCAGCGAGAGTGGCGAGCTCCGCGCCGATCTCGACCCGACGCTGACCTACCGGTTGATCCGCGACAGCGTCTGGAGCGCGCCCCGCTGGTACAGCCCTGGGGCGTCGCCGAGCCCGGAGCGGATTGCCGATCAGTACGTGGCCGTCCTCGTCGAGGGGGTCGCCAGCCGCTGAGGCCCTGGCGCCGCGTCGCCGACGCTCACCGGGCCAGCAGGGCGAAGAGCGCGTCGGTCTCCTCGTCGCCGCTGATCAGCGGCCGGAAGACCGGCACCGCCTCGCCGCCGACGTGGAGGATGCCGCCGATCGAGTCGCCTCCGTTCGCCGCCTCGATGAAGACTTCCGAGCGCGGCCAGGAGCCCTGCTCGCCGCCGCGCAGGAAGACGCGGTAGTCGCCGTTCTCCATGCTGCCGATGCTGTTCGACTTGATCGCGGCAACGCGATCCTCGGTCACCGCCAGCGTGAACCGCTTCGGCAGGGCCTTCGAGCGACGCGGGCGCAGCACCTCGAACAGGGTTCCGAAACTGGCCACCGCGTCCGCCGCCGGCGCCTTGCCCTGGCGCAGCTCGCCGGCGGCGAGGACGTCGGTGCCGAGCGTGTGGGTGGCCTGGGCGACGAGACCGCTTTCGAGCATCTCCACCGTCTTACTTCGCCTGGGTTATCGCGATCCCGACCGAGACGGTCGAGTTGGCGGCGCACTCGGCGCTGCCGATGACCTTGACGGAGACGGTCTGGGAGACGCCGGGGCTGGTCAGCCCGATCGGGCCGGTGGCGCTGCTCAGCGGCACCACCCCGGTCGGTTCGTTCGGGGTCGGCTCGAAGGCGCTCAGCGACAGCGCCCCGCCGGCAAGGTCCCAGCGGCTGCCGTTGACCAGCGGCACGACCCGGACTTCGCACGGTTCGGTTTTCGCCCGCGCGAGGTTGTCGCCCTTCGCTTCGACGCTGAGCAGGTAGGCGGTGCCGGCGCTGGGGGTGAAGGCGACGGTGCCGGAGAGGGAGACGTCGGTGGGGGCGGTGCTGGTCGCCGCGACCGGGCCGCCGCTGGCGGTGCCGACCAGGCTCGTGCCGGCGGCGAGCTTGCTGAAGTCGATCGCGCCGGGCTTGACTTTCGCCATCGTCACCGCGTTCGGCCGAATCTTGCCGGCGCTGATCGCGTTGCGCTTGATCTTGCCGGTGGTGACCGAGTTCGCCTTCAGCTTGTTGGCGCCGATCTTCCCCGAGGCGGCCCACACGACTCCCCCGGTGAGGGCGAGGAACAGGGCCAGCGAGGCGACCACGTTGGCGTAGGTCAGCTTTGCGACGATCCGCTTCAGCACGGCGAACTCCCTTTCTTCGCGACCGGTCCCGGCTGAGACCCTTTGCGCCAACTTACAGCTCGCCGGGGCGGGGATCGCCGCGGTGCGAGGATGCCGCCGAATGCGCTCGCTGCCCCACGACCCCAGGAAGCTGGCGGCGATCTACGCCGGCGGCGTCGCCGGGGCACTGCTTCGGGTCGGGTTGGCGGAGGCGGTGGCGACCGCGCCCGGGAGCTGGCCCTGGGCGACCTTCGCGGTCAACATGGCGGGGGCGCTGCTGCTCGGCTATTTCTTCGCCCTGTTTCGGGACGAGCCGCTGGAGAGGCTGCGCCACCCGTTCCTGGCGACCGGGCTCTGCGGCACCCTGACGACCTTCTCCGCCGTGCAGCTCGAGCTCTATGGGATGGCCGACGCCGGCGAGTTTGCCCTCGCCGCGCTCTACGCGGTGACGACGATCGCCGTCGGCTACCTGTTCCTCCGCCTCGGCATCGCCGCCGAGCAACGTCGCCCGCGTCCCGCATGACCGCGCCGGCCTGGATAGCCGTCGGCCTGCTCGGCGGGCTCGCCGCCGCGGCGCGGTTTGCGATCGACGCCGAGGTCGCGGCCCGCGCCGGCAGCCGCTTCCCGCTGGGGATCCTCGCCGTCAACCTCAGCGGCGCCTTCGCGCTCGGGGCCCTCAGCGGTGCCGGCGTCGACGGCGAGGCGCTGGTCGTCCTCGCCGGTGGGGCGATCGGCTCCTACACCACCTTCTCGACCTGGATCCTCGACTCGCACCGGCTCGCCGCTGCCGGCGAAGCCCGGCTCGCCCGGCTCAACATCGGCCTCTCCCTGCTCGCCGGCTTCGCCGCACTGGTCCTGGGACGGCTGCTCGGCCAGGCTCTCTGAGCAGGCAAAACCGTCCGCGCCCGTCTCTACTTTGAAAATGAGATGGTGGAGCAAACGCAGATCGAGGCGCTGGTGCCGGCCCGGGTGCCGCTCGGCGAGCTCGAGGACGGCCAGCGGGTCGCCGGCGTCTACGCGGTGCGGGAGCGCGAGTTGCGCCGCAAGCGCAACGGCGAGCCCTGGCTGCGGCTCGGGATCGGCGACGCCAGCGGCACCGCCGAGGCGGTCTGCTGGGAGGAGGCCGAGGCGCTCTACGCGCTCGCCGCCCCCGGCACCCCGGTTCATCTCACCGGCTGCTTCGAGATCAGCGAACGCTGGGGGGCGAAGGTGAAGCTGAGCGGGCTGCGCGAGGCGGAGCCGCACGAATACGAGTCGGGGGACATGGCCGCAGGCTCACCCGTCTCCCTCTAGCTGCTCGAGGCCGACCTGCGTCGGCTGCTGGAGACGATCCAGGAGCCGCAGCTGCGAGCGCTGCTCGACCGTTTCTTCGCCCCCGGGACCGAGGCCTGGCAGCGCTTCAGCATCGCCCCGGCGGCGAAGACCTACCACCAGGCCTACCGCCACGGGCTGCTCGAGCACACCGTCTCGGTCGCCCAGGCGGTCAGCGCCGCCGCCAACTTCTTCCCGGGGATCGACCGCGACGTCGCCGTCACCGGGGCGCTGCTGCACGACATCGGCAAGACAGAGGCCTACAACGACGACCCGCTGGCGATCGACCTCACCGATCTCGGCCGCCTGCAGGGAGAGATCCCGCTCGGTTACTACCTGGTGCGCCGCCAGATCGAGGAGCTGCCCGGCTTCGATCCCGGCCTGGCCCAGTGCGTGCTGCACATCATCCTCAGCCACCACGGCCAGCTAGAGCACGGCTCGCCGGTCGTTCCCGCCACGCGGGAGGCGGTGCTGGTGCACATGATCGACAACCTGGGCGGGCGGCTCGGCAGCTTCGACCGGATCGAGCGCAACCTCCCGGCGGGGGAGTCCTGGTCCGGGTTCGACCGGGCGCTGTCCGGCTCCGCGTATTTCGCTTCTCGGGCAGCGGCCTGACGACAAAGGGTTGGGGAGAGCCGGTAGGCCCCTCCCCAAACCCGCTCGCATTCGCTCGCTTTTGAGTGTTTGGGGAGGGGCCTACCGGCTCTCAGCTCAAAGCTTTGCCGGAAGACGCTGACGCAGAGGACGGAACGCGGAGCCCGACAACGCCAGTTCAACCACCGCGGGACTCCCCCGCCGGGAGGTTGTGCAAGCCGGAGCCGAAGCCGCCGCTGGCGCCGCTTTAGCTACAGAGCGCGCCGCGGACGCTCGGGCTGTTCAGCTCCCGACGGCCGGAGCCGCTTGAACTGCTCAGTGCACTGGCTCGCGCTGGGGCACTAGCTGTCCTACCCACGGACGTTGTGAACGCGGCTGATCGGCGGCCGGTCTCCCAGTGAGCTGTGCGGGCGACGCCGGTTGTAGTAGCGCAGAAAGGATGCCATGGCCCTGGCGCGCTCGGCTGAGTTGGGCCAGGAGTG
>DATHUE010000003.1:0-7021 GCA_035462545.1 Solirubrobacterales bacterium | reverse complement strand
CGGTCACGGTCCCGTGCATGCCGAGCATGCCGAGCCAGCTCTCCCCGGAGGCGGGGTAGGAACCGAGCCCCATCAGGGTCTAGGTCACCGGGAAGCGGTCGGCGCCGGCCAGCTCGCGCAGCTCCTCGGAGGCGTTGGCGTTGACCACGCCGCCGCCGACGTAGAGGATCGGGCGGTTGGCGTTGGCGATCGCCTTGGCGGCGATCCTGATCTGCTTGATGTTGCCCGCGGTCGAGGGCTTGTAGCCGGCGAGGTCGACCGGCTCGGTGCGCGGCTGGTAGTCGATGTCGGCCCGCGAGAGGTCCTGCGGGATGTCGAGCAGGACCGGGCCCGGCCGGCCGGTCGCGGCGACATGGAAGGCCTCGTGCACGTACTCGGGGATCTGGCGCGGGTCGGTGACCTGGAAGGAGTGCTTGACGAAGGGAAGCGTCGCGCCGAGGATGTCGGCCTCCTGGAAGCCGTCGGTGCCGATCAGCTCGGTGCGCACCTGGCCGGTGACGAAGATTGTCGGCACAGAGTCCATCATCGCGTCGGCGATCGCCGTCACAAGGTTGGTCGCGCCAGGCCCGGAGGTGGCGAAGGCGACCCCGACCCGACCTGAGGCCTGGGCGTATCCCTCGGCGGCGTGCCCCCCGCCCTGCTCGTGGCGCACCTGGACGTGGCGGAAGTCCGCGTCGTAGAGGGCATCGTAGGTCGGCAGGTTTGCCCCGCCGGGGATCCCGAAGACGTCCTTGACGCCCTCGGCCTTGAGGGATTCCATCAACGTGTCGGCAGCGCGCATAAGGACTGGCGATGGTACCAGCGGTGCGGTGCCCGGCCGCTGCCTGGCCTACGCCTGGGCGGCCGGCGAGGTTGCCGGGTTCCAGCGGGTCTTGGGGTCGATCGCGCTCTCGATCACGCGGCCTTTGTGGCGCTCGATCGCGTGGATGATCGACTCGACCAGCTCCTCGCCCAGCAGCGTCGGCTCGAGGCCGAGGTCGAGCAGCTTGGTGTGGATCGCGTTGTAGTAGTGCTCTTCCTTCTCGACCCGCGGGTTCTCGTAGTGCTGGATCTCGACGCTGTAGCCGAGGTGCTCTCCCGCTTCCTTGACCAGTTCGGCCAGCTCCAGAACCGAGAACTGCTCGGTGAACTGGTTGAAGACGCGGAACTCGCCGCGGTCGGCCGGATTCAGCGCCGCCAGTTCGACGCAGGCGAGGGTGTCGCGGATGTTGAGGAAGCCGCGGGTCTGGTGGCCGGCGCCGTAGACGGTCAGCGGGTGGCCGATCACCGCCTGCAGGCAGAAGCGGTTGAGCACGGTGCCGAACACCTCGTCGTAGTCGAAGCGGGTGATCAGCCGCTCGTCGCCGGCGGTCTCCTCGGTCTCGATCCCGTAGACGACCCCCTGGTTGAGGTCGGTCGCGCGCAGGCCCCAGGTCCGGCAGGCGAAGTGGATGTTGGTCGAGTCGTGGACCTTCGAGCAGTGGTACAGCGAGGCCGGCAGCTTCGGGTAGGGCAGGGTGTCCCTGCGGCCCTTGTGCTCGATCTCGATGTAGCCCTCCTCGATGTCGATGTTGGGCTGGCCGTACTCGCCCATCGTCCCCAGCTTCACCAGGTGGCACTCGGGAACGTGGTCGCGGATCGCGAACAGCAGGTTGAGGTTGCCGATCGTGTTGCCGAACTGGGTCTCGACCGCCTGCTCGCGGGAGGCCATCGAGTAGGGCGCCGAGGCCTGCTGGCCGTAGTGGACGATCGCCTCGGGGCGGGTCTCGGCGACCACCGCGTCGAGGAAGTCGCCGTCCTCGACGGCGCCTGGGAAGCTGCGGATCTCCCTGCCGGAGGTCTCAGCCCAGGCGGCGATGCGGGCGTCGAGGTCGAGGATCGGGGTCAGCGAGTCGCTGCCGACGCCTTCGACCCAGCGGCGGCGGATGTAGTTGTCGACGACGGAGACCTCGTGGCCCCGGGCGGAGAACCGGAGGGCCGTCGGCCACCCGAGGTAGCCGTCGCCCCCGAGGATCAGCACTCTCATAAGTCGCGGCAGGGTACCTGACGGGAGCGACATAGCATCCGGCGGATGGGCGCTCTGGCGGTGCGGAACGGCGGGCGGATCGGGCTGGCGACGCTGGCGGCGATCCTGCTGCTCGGGCTCGGGCTGCGCCTTGGCGAGTCCTGGGACGGACGAGCGCCGGTCTACGACGCCCAGGCCTACGCGGCGATCGCCGCCAACCTCGAGCGCGGCGAGGGGTTCACCGCGGGGGCCGGCGCGACGCAGCCGTCGAGCAACTACTCGCCGGGACTGCCGCTGCTGGTCGCCGGGCTCTACGAGGCGAGCGGCGGCACCCACGAGCGCTTCGCCCGGGTGGTGCTGGCGCTGATCGGGACGCTGGCCGTGCTGTTCGCGTATCTGATCGGACGCAGGCTCTCGGGCGTGGCGGCGGGCCTGATCGGAGCCGCGGCGGTGGCGATCTACCCGGCTCTCCTCGAGTACCAGGGCATGTTGATGTCAGAGCCGCTGGCGGCAACGCTGCTGTCCGGGGCGGTGCTCGCCATGTTCTGGGCGGCGGATCCGGAACGAAGCCACCCGCGCGTCAGATGGGTCCTGCCAGGCTTGTTGCTCGGAGCGCTGGCGCTTGTCCGCCCCGAGTACCTGGGGGTGATCGTCCTCCTTGCGGTCGTGGTCGCGCTTCGCGGCGTTCGCGGCGATTGGCGGCTCTCCATCGTTCAGGCTGCGGTCATGCTCGCCGCTGCGCTTGTGGTGGTTGCCCCCTGGACGATCCGCAACGCCGTCGCCCTGGACCGGTTCGTGCCGGTTTCGACCGGGGGCGGGCAGGTGCTGTTCGCGGGGACCTACCTGCCGTCGGGCGGGGATCCGGAGAAGGTCGGCGCCGAGGTCGTAGGGCGCCATCCCGAGATCTTCGATCCGGCGGACGCCCGGCGGCTGCGACTGGAGCAGATCCTCGCTCGGCTGGCCGCGCACCGGTACCCGGACCTCGAAACCGACCAGGCGCTGTCGCGCATGGGCCGGGAACGATTCTGGGACGACCTCACCGGCCAGCCGCTCGAGTACGCGGGCTTCACCGCCGCCAAGGTCGCCCGGGTCTGGACCTACGGCTCGCGCCAGATCGTCCGCGAGCCTCCGTGGGAGCTGCTGCATTGGGCCCTGGTCGCCCTCGGGCTGCTCGGCCTCGCCGAGCTGGCGCTGCCGCGCGGTTCCCTAGTCGCGTATACCGAGACCAAGGAACCACGCGAGCCGTGGGGCCACTGGGAGGCGGCGGTGATCGCGACCGTGTTCGTCGCGATCACCGCCCTCAGCGCGCTGCTCGTCGCCTCGCCCCGCCGGGCCCTGGTGATGCTGCCGCTGCTGGCGGCGCTGGCCGGGGTCGGCGCGGTCTGGCTCTGGAGCGTCCTCAGTCGAGGTCGAACTTCACCCGGAACGTCAGCTTGACGAACATCGGGTTGTCGGCCGCCCGGAACAGGCACTTGTAGGAGACGTCGTCGGGGCTGGTCGAGTGCACGGTCGGGGTGCAGTAGTAGCCAGCGACACTCTTCGGCTCCTCGACCCGGTAGGCGAGCAGATGATTGATCGCCTTCTTCGCCTGGCCGCAGGTGGCCCACCGCTTCTGGATTTCGTTGACGTTGCTGGCGGTGAGCCTGGCGGTCACCCCTTCGCCGATCACGTTCTGGGAGCTGGTCTTGCAGGTCTTGACGGTCGGCTTCGCGGTGGCGCCGGCCGGGACGGCGAGGGCAACGGCCGCGATCGCGGCGAGGACGAGCAGGGAAAGGCGGTGCATCTGTGGTTCTCCTTTGTCGAGAGTGACTGCTGGCGGTGGGATTCGGCGCGTGGCCCCGCCGCCCTGCCGGGATAGCCTGCCGCGGTGGCGATGATCGGCGAGAGGATCCATGCCCTGCCCGAGCGCTACGGGCGGACGACGCTGATCGTGCTGGCGGCGGTCCTCGTGCTCGGGCTGGGGCTGCGCGCCTACCGCGTCGCCGAGCCGCTCGCCACGCCCGGCGACGACGCCCGCGCCTACTACGCGCTCGCCAAGTCCCTGTACGTCGAAGGCAGCTTCGGCGGGCCGGACTTCCGCGACTCCAGCGACTGGTCGCCGGGGGCGCCGCTGCTCTACGCGGCCAGCTTCTACGCGACCGGCGGCGCCCGCGAAGGGGTCGCGCGGATCGTCGAGGCGCTGCTCGGGGTCGGCGCGATCGCGATCGTCTTCCTGCTCGGGCGCCGGCTTGCCGTCCCGGCGGCGCCGCCACGCGCCGGCCCCGGCATCGACGCGGCCTCGGCCACCGGTCTGATCGCGGCCTTCGGCGCCGCGGTCTACCCACCCTTCATCCACTCGACCGGGGCTCTGATGAGCGAGCCGCCGGCGATCTTCACCCTTCCCGCCGCCGTGCTCGCCTTCCTCTGGGCGAGCGAACGCGAGCGGCTGCGCGCCTGGCTGCTGCCGGGCCTGCTGTTCGGGCTGACGGCGCTGATCAGGCCCGAGTACCTGCTGGTCGGCCTCGCCTTCGTCGTCCTCGCCGGCTTCCGCGTCGGACTCGCCCGCGGCTGGAGGCCGGGCGTGGCCGGCGCCGCTCTCGTCCTCGCCGCGATGCTGGTCCCGATCGTCCCCTGGACGGTCCGCAACACGGTCGTCCTCGACCGCGTCGTCCCGATCTCCACCGGCGGCGGCAAGGCGCTCTACACCGGCACCTACCTGCCCGCCGACGGCGAATACCAGCGGGTCAAGGCGCTGCTGGTCAAGCGCTATCTGGGTCGCGACCTCGAGCCGGGCTCCGAGGCGCTCGACGCGGTCGACCCCACTCCGCTCTTCGACCGCGTCGCCAGGGAACGCCACCCCGAGCTGCCGCGCGACTCCGCGCTCGGCAAGGTCGGCAAGGAAAACCTCTCGAAGTACTTCGGCGAGGACCCGCTCGGCTACGCGGCGATGACGGTGCGCAAGGTCTGGCGGATGTGGAGCGGCGGCATCGGCGAAGCGATGAGCAGCACCCCTGGGCGCGTCGTCCAGGTGCTGATCGTCCTGCTCGGACTCGCCGGCGCGGTGCTGCTCGCTTTGCGCGGCCGCTGGTGGCGCCTGGTGGCGCTCGGGACCCCGATCGTGCTGGTCACCGCGGTCGGCGCCGCCTCGCTGGCGGCACCGCGCCGCAACGAGGTGCTGATGACGCTCGTCTTTCCGCTCGCCGCCCTGGCACTGACTTCTGCCGCCGCGGCCCTATCCTCCCCTCGCCGATGGTCCCCCTCGCAGGCATCCTCCCCTCCGAGCTGACGGCGCTGCGCGCCGCCGGCGTCGTCTTCGCGGTCGCCCTGATCGCCTACGCGGTGCTGCGCCGCCGGACGCTGCGCAACGCCGACGTCCTCTTCCTGATCGCGGCCGGGCTGGGGCTGGCGGTCGTCGCCGGGACCGAAATCACCGACGCCCTGCTCTCCGCCTTCTCCTTCGAGAAAGGCAACGGCGGCCGCATCCTCGGCCTCGCCGTCTTCGCGATCTTCGTCCTTTTCCTGGTCACCCTGCGGGCGCTGGCCCAGGGGGCCCGCAACGCCCGCCAGCTCTCGGCGGCGCTGGAGGGCCTCGCCTGGGAGGAGTTTCGCCAGGCCGGGCTGCCGGAGCGCTTCCGCGGCAAGGTCGCGGTCGTGATTCCCGCCTACAACGAGGCCGACAACATCGGCCACGTGCTCGAGCTGATGCCGGCCGAGGTCTGCGGGGTGCCGATCCAGACCCTGGTCGTCGACGACGGCTCCCGCGACGGGACCGGCGACGTCGCCGCCGAGCACGGCGCCCTCGTCGCCCGCCACGTCACCAACCGCGGCGGCGGCGCGGCGCTGCGGACCGGCTACCGGCTGATGGTCGAATCGGGAGCGACGATCGTCGTCACCCTCGACGCCGACGGCCAGCACCTGCCATCGGAGATGGACCGTCTGGTGCAGCCGATCCTCGACGGCGAGGTCGACGTCGCCCACGGCTCCCGCGTCCTCGGCCACGCTGAGAGCAACCACTTCGCCCGCGAGCTGGGGATCGTCTTCTTCAACCGACTCGTCTCCTTCATCACCCGCACCCACGTCACCGACTGCTCCAACGGCTACCGCGCTGTCCGCACCACGGTGCTGCCGCAGCTGGTCCTGCGCCAGGAGCAGTTCCACACCTCCGAGTTCATGATCGAGGCGATCAAGCGCGGCATCCCCGCCAAGGAGGTGCCGATCACGGTCGAGCAGCGCCTGCACGGCCACTCGAAGAAGCCGGCGGTGTTCCGCTACGGCGTCGGCTTCGCCAACGCGATCGTCCGCACCTGGCTGCGCTGAGCCGCTACTGCCGAACGCCCGGGTGGCGGACTTCGGCGGGGTCGGGCAGGTAGAGGTCGGCGCCGCAGCGGGGACAGACCTGGACGTAGAGCTTGACGATCTTGCTGCAGTTCGGGCACTGCCGTTCGGGTTCGATCTTCTCGGTGCGGTAGAGGATCACCGCGATCAGACCGAACGGCGGCAGCACCGTGCCGATCAACAGCCAGAGCCAGAAGGAGCTGCCCTTGCCCTTGCCGATGATCGCGGTCGCGAGGCCGAAGAAGAAGGCGATGACGAGGTATTGCATCGCCCTATTCCAGCACTCGGCCGCTAGCGCAGCGGTTTGCGGTGACCGATCGAGCCGAGCTCGGCGAGGTCGCGGCGGAACGGCAGGCCGGCGGTCCAATCGAGGACGGCGCGGACTTTGCGGGCGGTGCCCGGGATCTGGCTCATGTGGTAGGTCCGGGCCATCCACCAGGCCGGGAAGCCGCAGAAGGTGCGCTCGCCGACCCGGCCCACCGCCTTGTAGCGGCCGAGGTTGACGAAGGCGGCCTCGCTGCGGTACTCGAACGGCGCCGGTGAGCCGATCCCGAGCTCGGCGGCGATGTTGCGAGCCGCCACCGGTCCCTGGCGGACCGCGTGCTGGGCGGTTGGCGGGCAGAGGCCGCCGCGCGGGTCGGGGGCGGCGGCGCAGTCGCCGATCGCCCAGACCGAGTCCATCCCCTCGACCCGCAGGTGCTCGTCGACCGGGACCCGGCCGCG
>DATHUE010000002.1:0-4462 GCA_035462545.1 Solirubrobacterales bacterium | reverse complement strand
GGTCCGGCGAGATCCGCGCCAGCTCCGCCAGGGTCTCGATCCCCAGCCGCTCCAGCGCCTCGACCAGCTCCCCGGCGCCGAGGCGGTCGGCCAGCACCGCGACCGGGGCGGAGCGAGCGCTCAGCTCGCAGGCGTCGAGATAGGCGCCGAAGCGGGTCGGGCCGCTCCCCAGCGCCGGCTCTTCACCCAGCGCCGCAACGGCCGCCCGCCGCGTCGCCGCCAGCACCCCGGCGCGGCTGCCGTAGATGCCGCGCAGGCCGTCGAGGCCGAAGCAGGCCTCCCCCGCCCGCTCCGACTCGACGGCGGCGCCGATCCCTTCCAGCGCCCGCACCAGCGCCTCCGTCCGCTCCGCCATTGCGACGGGATCGGGCAAGAGATCGCGCCCGGGCCGCGCCCCCCCAGGACGACCCGGGCGCACAGGAGCCGCCAAACGACCCTCCATGACGCAGGCGATCTCCATACGAACATATGTTCGACTACGGGTCGGATGGAATCAAGGGCACGGCAAGGAAACCCGAGCAATTTGCGGGTCGCGGACGATCGAGCGGGGGTCAGGAAGCCTGGGCGACCTTGGCCGCCTCGGCGCTGCCGAGGTAGGGCGTCAAGGTGAACTCGACCAGGTCCGGGAGCAGCGTCTCCAGCTCGGCCGTCTTGCCGGCGATGATCCGCCGCGAGATCAGCGAGACCATGCCGCCGACCAGGGCCTCCTCGGTGGTTGGCGAGAGCCGCTCGAGCACCTCCGGCGGGCGCCCCTCGCGGCCGCCGCGGAAGTAGGGGACGAAGCTCTGGATCGCGGCGTCGTAGCGCTCGACCACGACCGGGCCGGCCACCAGTGCCTCGACCATGCAGAGGCGAGCGAGGTGGGGCTCGGCGGCGAGGAAGGCCAGCATTGCCCCGATCCCCGCGCGGACCGCCCGCGGCCACTCGTCCTCGTCCTCGAAGGCCCCCGCGACCCGCTCGCGCAGTTCCTCCATCACCGTGTCGTAGGCGGCGACGAAGCACTCGTCCTTGCTGGCAAAGTGCTCGTAGAAGGTGCGGCGGGAGACCGCGGCATGGCGGGTGATGTGGGCGATCGTCGTGCCGGAGTAGCCGTTCTCGGCGATCGCCTCGGCGATCCCGGCGATCAGCCGCTCGCGCTGGTTATGGGCGACGAACTCGCGCGGCAGGCCATGCCTCCCCGGAGGGAGGCGCGCGAGCTCTGGCGGGTAGTCGCGGGCAGGCTCGACGGGCGGGTCGGCTGATGCGGCCACGGGCGAAGGACGATAACGGTCAGATCGTTTTGACCCCGAAGGTCCCTTCGAGCTCAACTGGCGAGGGGCGGCGCCTCCGCCGCCACCCGCTTCGCCGCCTCGGCGCCGAGGTAGGGAGCGAGCGAGAACTCGACCAGCTCCGGCCGCAGTTCCTCGATCTGCTCCGCCTGGCCCATGATGATCCGCTGGTAGACGATCCAGAAGATGCCGCCGATGATCGTCTCCTCCAGGGTCCCCGGCAGGTCTTCCCCGTGAGGGCAGAGCTTGCGCCCCATCCGGAACAGCGGCAGGAAGGACTGCACCGACTCCTCGTAGCGCTCGACCGACGCCGGGCCGGCGGAGAGGGCCTCGACCACGCAGAGGCGGGCAAGTGCCGGGTCGCTGGCGACATAGCGAAGGAAGGCGGCCAGGCCGGCATTGACACGGGCGGGCCAGCCGTCGACCTTGCCGGACGCCTCGACGATCTGGCGCAGCGTTTCGTTGACCCCGAACTCCGCGGCGGCGAGGAAGCAGTCCTCCTTGGAGGAGAAATTCTCATAGAAGGTGTTCCGGGCGATCCCGGCTCGGCGCACTATGTCGGCGACTGTGACTGCTCGGTAGCCCTTCTCGACCGTCTCCTCGGCCAAGGCCGAGATGATCCGCGCCCGCTGGTGCCGGGCGATGAACTCACGGGAAAGGGGATGCCGCCCCGGCGAGGGGCGCACCGTAGACACATTCTCAGCCACTGACACGAGGGTATCTCGATGAACAACCGTTTCCAAGGGTGGACGGATGCGCTATATACCGTTACAGTACCGAAGCCTAGACAGGACATTCCCCTGATCGAGCAGGAAGGCAGGCGATGGGAAGGCACGCCGAAACCAAGGTTCTGGCAGGGGCTGAGGCGGCCGGCGGGGTCGGGATCGCGGATCCTGACCCGAGCGACGCACCCAACCTCAGACTCGTGAGCTCCCCAAAGCGGCAACGCATCCTCGACGGCATGCTCGAAGCCGTCGGTGCCGAAGGCTACGAGCGCACCTCGGTGCGCACGGTGCTCGACCGTACCGGCACCTACCGGCAGGCCTTCTACGACAACTTCAGCGACAAGGACGACTGCTACCTGCACGCCTTCGACGCCGGCCTGCATCGGCTGGAAGCGCGGGTTTTGGTCGCGGCTGCGACCGAGGACGCCTGGACAGGCCAGTTGCGCGCCGGTCTCGGCGCCTTGCTCGACTTTCTCGACACCGAGCCGGACGTCGGCCGGGCGCTGATCGTCGAGGTCCACGCCGCCGGGCCTGAGGCGCTGGCCAAGCGCAGCGCCGCGATGGGGCGGGTGCACGCCTTCCTCGATCGCGCTCGCGAGGAAGTGGGGGAGGGTCAGGCACCGCCGGCGATCGCCCCCGAGGGAATCTCCGCCGGCATCCACGCGATCGTGCATTCCCGCCTCGCGACCGGCGCCAGCGACGGCTTCCGCGACCTGCTGCCGGAGTTCATGTATTTCGCGGTCCTGCCCTACTTCGGGGCCGAGGCGGCCAGTGCCGAGATGCAGGCAGCCCAGGCCTAGCGCCTAGAGGCGCTCGAGCTTCTCAGAATCGATGCCGCGAGTGACCCCGCGGAAGTCGATCGTGCGCGGCGCCCGTGAGACCACCCCGGCGTAGTCGACGCCGGGGTGGGCGGTGACGATCGCCGCCAGGTCGGCCTCGGCCAGCCCCTGCTCCAGCTCGACCGAGGTCAGCTCCAGGTCCGGTAGCGCCGGCACGAAGGGATCGTGGTAGGAGACGTTGCCGCCGAGCTCGCGCAGGCGGGCGAGGATCTTCAGGGCCGGCGACTCGCGGATGTCGCCGATGCCGCCCTTGTAGCTGGCGCCGAGGATCAGGATCCGCGAGCCCTTCACCGGTTTGCCGACAGCGTTCAGCGAGCGCTCGATCCGTTCGACGCAGAAGCCGGGCTGGGCCTGGTTGACTTTGCCGGCGAGCTCGATGAACTCGGGGTAGAAGTCGTGCTGGCGAGCCTTGAAGGCGAGATAGAAGGGGTCGACCGGCAGGCAGTGGCCGCCCATCCCCGGCCCGGGATCGAAGCGCATGAACCCGAACGGCTTGCTGGCAGCCGCCTCGACCACCTCCCAGACGTCGATCCCGAGTCGGTCGCAGAGCTGGGCCAGCTCGTTGACGAGGGCGATGTTGACCGAGCGGAAGATGTTCTCCAGCAGCTTCGCCAGCTCGGCCGCCTCCGGAGTCGAGAGCACGATCACCTCGTCGCAGATCTCGGCGTAGAGGGCGCGGGCGCGCTCGGCGCAGGCGGGGGTGATGCCGCCGACCAGCTTCGGCGTGGTGCGGATCGTGAAGTCGGTGCGGCCGGGGTCGATCCGCTCCGGCGAGAAGGCGAGGTGGAAGCCCTCGCCGGCGCGCAGCCCGGCGCCCTCGAGGATCGGCTGCAGCCGTTCGCGGGTGGTGCCGGGGTAAGTGGTCGACTCCAGCACGACCAGCTGCCCCTCGCGCAGCACGTCGGCGAGCGCCGTCGCAGCTTCCAGCAGGTAGGTGAGGTCGGGCTCGCGCGAGTTGCTGAGCGGGGTCGGGACGCAGACCACAACCGCCTCGCAGCCGGCGAGCTCGGCGTAGTCGCCGGTCGGGCGCAGGCGCTCGCCGAGCGGCGCCAGCAGCGCGTCGGGGACGTCCTCGACGTAACTGCGGCCAGCCGCGAGCGACTCGATCTTCGCCGGGTCGAGGTCGAGGCCGACCACCTCGTGGCCCGCCTCGGCGAAAGCGACTGCGAGTGGCAGCCCGACGTAGCCGAGCCCGACGATCCCGATCTGCATCGTCGGCAGTCTAGGTGCCCGCCCCGTGGCGGCCCTCGCCGGCGGCGAAGCGGCTGGCGCCCTCGATCGCGACGTGCAGGGTCTCGCGGCCGAGCCGATGCTCGAGCGCGATCCCGTCCGCCAGGGGCTGGCCGATGCCCTCGATTGCGGCGCGGCGGTCGGCCAGCATCGTCTCCTGCGGGAAGGCGGCGATCCGCTCGGCCAGCTCCAGCGCCCGCTTGACCTCGGCGCCCGGGGCCACCACCTCGGTGACGAGCCCGATCCGCTCCGCCTCCGCGGCGTCGACTGGGCGGCCGGTGAGGATCAGGTCGAGGGCCCGACCGAGGCCGATCAGGCGCGGCAGCCGCTGGGTGCCGCCGTCGACCAGCGGCACTCCCCAGCGCCGCTCGAAGAGACCGAAGGTCGCGTCGGCGGCGGC
>DATHUE010000001.1:0-4832 GCA_035462545.1 Solirubrobacterales bacterium | reverse complement strand
CCTACCCGCTGACCGTGATCGGGATCGTCGCCGTCGTCAACGTGATCAACTTCATCGACGGTATCGACGGCCTCGCCGCCGGCGTCTGCACGATCGCCGCCATCGCCCTGGCGGTGATCGCCCTCTCGCTCGACCGCAACGCCGCCGGGATCCTCGCCGCTGCGACCGCCGGCGGCGCGCTCGGGTTCCTCCGCCACGGCTTCCCGCCCGCCTCCAGCTTCATGGGCGACACCGGCTCCAACCTGCTCGGCTTCCTGCTCGCGGTCGCCTCGGTCCAGGGAGCGCTGAAGACCAACGCCGTGATCGCCCTCGCCTTCCCGTTGGTGGTGCTGGCGGTGCCGATCCTCGACACCGGCTTCGTCGTCGCCAAGCGGCTCAAATACCGGCAGCCGATCTACCAGGCCGACAGCTGGCACTTCCACCACCGGATGGCCAACATCGGTTTCTCGCAGCGGCGCACGGTCGCCTATCTCTACGGCGGGACGCTGGTCATGGCGGGTCTGGCGCTGGCGCTGCGCTTCGTCCCGTACAGCGACGACCGCGGCAACTTCGACGCGCTCTGGACCGCGGTGATGGCCGCCTGCCTGCTGATCGCCCTGGCCTCGAGCGTCTACCTGGTCTACGTGCTGGAGATCCTCAAGCTGCGCCGCGGCCGGCTCAACCCGGAGACCGGCGAGTTCGAAGCACTGCAAATCGAGGGGATCGAGCCGGACGCCGACCCGGAGCAGCGTCTCGGAAATAGTGACAAGTTGTGACAAGCTGCACGAAGTGGCTTGTTAAAGCCATTTCGCCGCCCGTTCGGATATAGTCGCGCCCCCGCCCGGTCCCTTCTTCGAGACGGGCGTTTTCCTGCTTTTCCTGAACTTATGTCTCCTCTCAAGTACGTCGACCTGCTGGTCCTGATCGCCGCGCTCGCGGTGTTTCTGGTCGCTGGCCTGCCGCTGCTTGGCTTTGCCGCCGCCGCGGTCGCCTGGCTCGCCCAGCGCGGGATCGGGGAGCTCGCCGCCCGCCGCTCCCAGGCCGAGCTTGCCGCCGGCAACCGCCAGAAGGCGATGGGTGTGGTCGCCGCGACCACCCTCGGCCGGGTCTGGCTGATGGCGACGGTGGTCCTGGTCGCGGGCCTGACGCTCGGCGACGACGTCGGCCTCACCTCCGGCGTCCTCCTGGTCATCCTCTTCACCGTCTCCTTCGCCGCCCAGGGGCTGACGCACCTGTTCGCCGCTGACGAGCCGCAGGCGCGGGGAGCTGCATGAGCAGCGCGACCGCCACCCCGGAGGAGGTCGAGCTGAAGGCGGCCGAGAAGGCCGAGTCCGGGCTCAGCACCAAGGCCAAGGTCCTGATCGGGCTCGGCACCTACCTGGCGATCGCGATCCTGCTGATGCTGGTCTTCGGCAGCGCCGGCAAAAACGAATCCTTCGAACCGCAGAACGAGTTCAAACTCGAACCGTGGATCGCGCTGGAAATCGGCGGGATCGACATGAGCATCAACAAGGCCGTGCTCTACCTGTTCCTGGCCAGTGCCCTGACGATCGTCACGATGGTCTGGATCTCGCGGCGGATGGAGCAGAAGCCGAACAGGGTCCAGACCGCGATCGAGGTCGCTTACGACATGACCAAGAACACGATCGCCGGTGGCAGCCTCGACAAGGAGATGGCGCGGCGCTGGTTCCCGTTCCTGGCGGCGCTCTTCTTCTGGATCTGGTTCTCGAACATGATCGGCTTCCTGCCGCTGCCGGTCAACACCGAGCACCCGGTCGACGTCTTCGGCCTCGAAATTCCCGCCTTCGCCCTCTACGCCGCCACCGCCAACCTCTCGATCCCGCTGGTCCTGACCCTCGTCGTCTGGATCGCCTACCACGTCGAAGGCGTGCGGGCCAAGGGCCCGATCAAGTACCTGGCGAGCTGGCTGCCGCCCGGCCTCGAGAACATGAACCCGGCCGCCAAGGGCTTCATCTTCGTGATCGAGGCGGTCTCCCACTTCGCCCGCCTGATCTCGCTCTCCGTCCGACTTTTCGCCAACATCCTCGCCGGCCACCTGCTGCTCCTGTTCATGGGCGGCGGCCTGGCGGTGCTGCTCGGGATCGCCGCGCTCGGCGCCCTGACCTTCCCCCTGGCCTTCTTCTTCTTCATCCTCGAGGTGGGCCTCATCGCCACCCTGCAGGCATTTATCTTCTCGACGCTTACGGCTATCTACCTCGGCGGAGCGACCTCCGCCAGTCACTAGGAAAAGGAGCGCTTCACACCATGGACCTGTCCCCTGTAGTCGCCGCGATCAGCGACGAAGGCATCGAATCTGCCGGTAAGGCGATCGCCCTCGGCGTCGGAGCCGGTCTCGGCTCGATCGGCGCCGGCATCGGCATCGGCTTCATCTTCGGCAAGGAGATCGAGTCGGTCGCCCGCCAGCCCGAGATGAAAGACGAGCTTCAGAGCATCCGCTGGCTCGGCTTCGCACTGACCGAGGCCGTGGCCTTCTACACGTTCATCTTCGGCCTCATCGCCTTCTTCCTCTAGGTCGATCTCGTGGAGCTCTTTGGCCATATAGCGGGGATCCTCCCGCTCGCCGCTGAGGCGGCGCACGGGGAGGAAGGCGGCAGCTTCCTGGTCTCGCCGGGCCTCGGCCTGATGATCTGGACGCTGATCCTGTTCCTGGTCACGATGTGGGTGCTGAGCAAGGTCGCCTTCCCGAAAATTCAGGAGGCCCTGGACAAGCGGGCGAAAACGATCGCCGACTCGATCGAGGCGGCCGAGCGTCAGCGCCGGGAATCGGACGAGCTGTTGGCCGAGTACCGGGCGCGCCTCTCCGAGGCCCGCGAGCAGGCCGACGACATCATGGCCCGTGCCCGCAAGGCCGGCGAGACGGCGGAAGCCGAGGCGACCGCCGCCGGCAAGGAGAAGCGCGAGGAGCTGGTTTCGGCTGCCAAGCGCGACATCGAGGCGGAGACGCGCCGCTCGCTGGAGCAGATCCGCAAGGAGGTCGCCGACCTGACCGTGCTCGCCACGGAGAAGGTGACCCGCAAATCGCTCGGTGCCGAGGACCAGAAGCGGCTCGTCGAGGAGGCTCTCGCCGAGGTTGACTTCTCGGCGCTCTCGGGGGCGGAGAAGTAGCGATGCCCGACGCAGCTCGCGTATACGCCGGGGCGCTGTTCGACGTCGGCAAGGAGAAGGGGAAGCTCGACGCGCTCCGCGAGCAGCTCTCCGCCTTCGCCGACGCCGTCGACGGTGACCGCGAGCTGCAGGTCTTCTTCTTCAGCCCCTACTTCTCCTCGGCCGAGAAGGCCGACGGGGCGAAGCGGGCGATCTCGGGTGCCGAGCCCGAGTTCCTCAACTTCCTCGAGCTGCTGATCGAGAAGCAGCGGATGCCGGAGGTGTTCCGGATCCGCCGCGAGTTCGACGAGCTCTGGAAGCAGGAGAACCGCCGCATCGACGTCACCGTCACCAGCGCCGTCGAGCTGGATCCGGCGGTGGTGGGCAAGATCGGCGAGCAGATCGAGCGCCAGACGGGGGAGAAGGTCGACCTCTCGAGCAAGGTCGACGACGAGATCGTCGGCGGCATCGTCCTGCAGGTCGGAAACATGGTCCTCGACGCGAGCATCCGCAGTCGCTTGGAGAAACTTCGAAAGAGCGTCGCCACCGCGGCGTAAGGAGGCTGAAGCACCCGATGGAGATCAAGCCGGACGAGATCGCAAGCATTCTTCGCGACCGCATCGAGGGGCTGGAGACCGACTCCGCCGACCTCTCGGAGGTCGGCACGGTCCTCTCCGTGGCGGACGGGATCGCCCGCGTCCACGGACTCGACAACTGCATGGCCCTGGAGATGCTGGAGCTGCCGCACGGCGTCACCGGGCTGGCCCTCAACCTCGAGGCCGACAACGTCGGCGCCGTGCTGTTCGGCGAGTGGGACAAGATCGTCGAGGGCGACACCGTCAAGCGCACCGGCCACCTGCTGCAGATCCCGGTCGGCGACGAGCTGCTGGGCCGGATGGTCGATCCGCTCGGTCGTCCGCTCGACGATCGCGGCGAGGTCAACACGACCGAGACCCGCCCGGCCGAGTTCAAAGCCCCCGGCGTGGTCCAGCGCCAGCCGGTCGAGGAACCCGTCCAGACCGGCCTGATGGCGATCGACGGGATGATCCCGATCGGCCGCGGCCAGCGAGAGCTGATCATCGGCGATCGCCAGACCGGCAAGACGGCGATCGCGATCGACACGATCATCAACAACAAGGACAAGGACCTGATCTGCATCTACGTCGCGATCGGGCAGCGGATGTCGACCGTGGTCCAGCTGAAAGAGATCCTCGAGGAGAACGGGGCGATGGAGAACACCATCATCGTCGCCGCTCCCGCCGACGAGGCGGCGCCGATCAAGTACATCGCCCCCTACGCCGGCTGCGCGATGGGCGAGCACTTCCTCTACAACGGCAAAGCCGCTCTCTGCGTCTACGACGACCTCACCAAACACGCCTACGCCTACCGGCAGATGTCGCTGCTGCTGCGGCGCCCGCCGGGGCGCGAGGCCTACCCGGGCGACGTCTTCTACCTGCACTCGCGGCTCCTGGAGCGGGCGGTGAAGCTCAACGACGAGCTCGGCGGCGGCTCGCTGACGGCGCTGCCGATCATCGAGACCCAGGCCTCCGACGTCTCCGCCTACATCCCGACCAACGTGATCTCGATCACCGACGGTCAGATCTTCCTCGAGTCCGACCTGTTCTTCTCCGGCGTGCGGCCGGCGATCAACGTCGGCATCTCGGTCTCGCGGGTGGGCGGCAACGCGCAGACCAAGGCGATGAAGAAGGTCGCCGGAAAACTGCGCCTCGACCTCTCCCAGTACCGCG